>CAMMYU010000133.1:0-16892 GCA_946528545.1 uncultured Ruminococcus sp. | reverse complement strand
GTAAGCGTTATGGTATAATTGCCCGATATGCAGGGAGCAGAACTTTGTTCTGCGTATCTGCAAGGGCATTTAGATAAATTATAATGAATGTTTTGCATTCATTATACCATATCGGAGAGCTTACGTCAAGATAGAATTTTAATCTTTATCCAGATCCTCGCTTCTGAATCTTGTAAACACGGCTTTGCCCTTTCCGTTTACTGCATAGAGACCTGCCAGCACTCCCGTAAAGTTGCCTGCGACCTCTGTTGAGAGGTACTTCGACTGTGCAGCACCGAGGTGGAAGCACCTGCCGTTACATTCAGCCTCAAATAGGTAGACGTGTTCATCAGCAGTAACATTCAGGGTGAGCCTTCCGCTGTCGAGCTCGATCACATTGTCAGCCTGACAAAGATCTCCCACACGAAGCCTTCTGAAAAGCTCAAAGCCTTTTTCGGTCTGCCTTACAGCAAGGTCATAGTGCTGATCCTCAGTCATATAGAGGGTGATACCGCCCTCGCAGTCGGTAACATCTATATCCACGCTTATAAACTGCTTCAAAGCACTCTGGCGGATACCTATAAAGGTCGGGGAGAGCTTTCTTTCCTCCAAGCCGTACTCATTCGGTTTAAGGGTGAAGCTCTCGTCTGTGAGCTCATAGCTTTCGGGATCGGGATTTCTCAGGTGTACCCACTGCAGTCTGTCGGCAAAGGTGATGTCAGCAGGCTTTTTCTGAACGGTATCGAGCTTATCTGTTTCAAACTTTTCAAGGCACTCACCGTTCACACCCACTCTGAACCAGCCGTCCTCATCAAACTCCATAGGGCACAGGCAGACCTCTCTGCCTGTAACGTGGTGCATAGTCCACATACCGATCTGCCTGAAAGCGAGGTTTACAAGCCACCAATTTCCGTTGTTGTCTTCAACTATATCGCAGTGGCCTGCTCCCTGAAGCTGATAGCCGCCCTTGTTGCGGTTTGTAAGTATCGGGTTGTGAGGACAGCTTTCAAACGGGCCGTAGGGGCTGTCGCCCTTGGCAAGCACGCACATGTGGCCGTACTCGGTGCCGCCCTCGGAGGCTAAAAGGTAGTAAGTGCCGTTTATCTTGTAGAGATGAGGGCTTTCAAGGAAGCGTCCGCCGTTTCCGTTCCAGATGCTTCTGCCTGCGGTGAGCTTTTTGCCTGTTTCCAAATCTATCTCGCACTGGACTATACCTCCTATGCCCTCATCATCGGAGCCGTTCGACATAAAGTAGGTTTTACCGTCCTCAAAATAGAGTGAGGGGTCTATACCGCCTTGTTCAACATAGAGGGGTTCAGACCATTCGCCGTAAATATTATCGGTCGAAACGTAGAAATTTCCGCCTGTGGTGGTATTTGTTGTCACCATATAGAAGTGCCCCTCATGGTATCTGAGGGTAGGTGCATAGATACCCGTGCAGGAGTTTGTGCTCTCAAGCGGGAGCTGGCTTTTTCTTGTGAGGGCGTGGCCTATGAGCTTCCAGTTTACAAGATCATCGCTCTCGAAGATCGGCACTCCCGGGAAGAACTGGAACGAGCTTGCGGCAAGGTAATATTTCCCCTCAGCCTTACAGATACTCGGGTCGGGAAAGCAGCCTTTTATAATGGGGTTTGAGTACTTCATAATAAATCCTCCTCAATTTACTCTAGGTAATAGGGAAAAGGTAATAGGGAACAGGTAAGGTATCGCCTACGGCGATGATTTAAAATGGGGCTTTGCCCCATACCCCTAGGTGATAGGTTATAGAAGAACTATGATCAGACTATCATAAGAACAGCAATTGAAAAAGTCTGCACTGCCTACGTGCCCGAATGGGCATCGTCAGCGAAGCTGACACCATACCTATTCCCTGTTCCCTATAACCTATTACCTAATTATCTATTCCCTGTTTCCTATTACTAAAAAAGCTTGTTGCCTATAAAATCGGCAGAGGCAAGTCGCCTCACCTCTGCTGAATCAACTTATGATTTTTCACTGACGAATTTGTGGTATGCATCGTTGAAGGTTTTGAGCTCTGAGTTCAGCGTAGGAGTGTAAGCTTCTTTTAGCTGGCTCCATGTGAACTGAGTATCGTTCTCATCGCTCTTCATTACCGAGGTGTAAAGGTAGGGGATAACAGCTTCGAGTGTTGCGTTGGTAGCTGAATCGTTGTCCGAAAGAACTGTCGAGATTCCGTAGCCGGGGTCGAAGAAGCGGACAAACTTGTTCGAGATAACCTCCTCGGTCATCATCTGATACATCTGCTCGGTGTAGTATGGCTGATTTACGAAGAACTTTTCCTTGCCTGCCTCACGGTATTCCTCCTGAGTGTTTGCAATTCTTGCACACTCAAGCCAGCAGCGCATAGCATCATTCTTCTTTGAGCCGTTTACCCACATATATGCATTTACTGCAAGGGTAGTGTAGAGGGTATCGGTGTTCGGGTCTTTCGGCATAGGAACTATAGCCCAGTTGTCGGTCTCCTTGGGAGTTACCGCCCACGTACCCATAGCGTAGAACAGAACGTTATTCTTGAAGGCCTCCGAGCACGAGCCTATCCAGTTAGCGTTATACAGACCCTCCTTCTGCAGATCATAAAGGAGTGATGCCGCACGGTCAAGGTCGGGGTCTTCAATGTTGTTTATGTACTCGTCCTTTTCGGCATCGTAGGTGATGATGGACTTTCCTGTGGAGTGGAAGATAAACGGTGCAAACCAGCCGTTTACTCCCCAGCGTTCCTCATCGGCAGGAGCATTCTCAACGTATTCGGTCATAAGCTCATGCCATGCGTCCCAATCCCACTTGCCGTCAAGGTAGAGCTCATAAGGGTCATCAAGGCTGTTTTCCTCAAACACATCAACATTATAGGTCATAACCGACAGTGCTCCGAAGTCAACAGGCGCTACATAGTGCTCTCCATTCATGGTGTACTGATCGGCAGTTTCCTTAACGTCAGACCAGATAGGCGAATCAAAGTCAACTATCGGGTCAACAGGCTGGAACATTCCCTTAATGCAGTTTGCGGGGAAGGTCATAGCGGTTTCGTACCAGAACATATCCGGTGGGTCATCGGCGAGAAGCCTTGCGGCGAGGTCGTCATATTTCTTCATCGAGCCTGTTCTTGTGTAGGAGATCTTTCCGCCCTTCTGCTCAAATAGGGCAAGGTCGGTTCTCTTTTCGGGAGATGACCTTGAAGGATTGATGTCGAAATAGGAGAACCACTCCAGTTCCTTTTCGGCACCATCGGGGATAGCGGCAATATCGTCTGAGCTTGCAACCTCAACGGTTTCCTTGAAAGAGCTTGCATCGCCCTTTGACGAGCCGTCGGATGAGCTTCCGCAGCCTGCAGCCGAAGCTGTCAGCAGCAGCGCCAGAGCTGCAATAATGCTTTTTTCAGCTTTCATAAAAATCTTCCTTTCGCAGTTTTTTCTCTTGTAATTCTGTCATTTTTGTGCTATAATAATAAGCCTAAGGTATTACTTTACAGAGCTATACCTCTTATTTTTCACTATAATTTTAACACGAAAAGCAAATTATTTATATAACATTACTGACACAAATCCGCACAAAAAAGACATCTGACCCCGAAAGGAGCATAGCTATGGACTTGATGGAGCCGATGAAAATGTACTACTTTTCTCAGGACGAGGACTTTCCGTTTTTTATCCAGCTGGGAGATCAGCAGGGAGACTTCAATATGCACAGGCACGAGGACTTCACCGAAATGGTCATAGTTACAAACGGAAGTGCCATGCACATAGTCGAAGACGAAAGCTATCCGATAAGCACAGGCGACGTTTTTGTAATCAGCGGAGACACCTCACACGGCTTTATGGATGCTAAGGACTTCAAGCCATTTAATATAATGTTTCGCACAGATTTTTTTCTTAACGCTGCTCAGGACCTTATGCAGACCGCAGGCTATCAGGCGCTTTTTGTGGTTGAGCCTAACCTCTCAAAATCGGGCGGCTTTAAGGCAAGGCTGAAGCTCCGCCCCGAGAACTACAAGAAGCTTTTTAATATCTGCAAGGATATGCTCTCCGAGCAGGAGAACAAAAAGGGCGGCTGGCAGACAAAATTCAAGGCGGATTTTCTTTCTTTGTGTACTCACCTCTCACGCTACTATGAGGACAGCAGCTCTCATTCCGAGAACGAGCTCTACTCTATAGCGGAGTCTCTTGCCTTTATTGAACAGCAGTACCTGACAGATATTTCCGTAAATGACATAGCAAAGCTTTCAAATTACTCACAAAGGCAGTTTCTGCGCATTTTCAAGCGAAGCTGCGGCTGCACTCCGACAGAGTACATAAGAAAGCTTCGGATAAGGACAGCCTGCAGGCTTCTGCGCTCCACTCCCGACAGTATTACCGAGATAGCACTTCGCTGCGGCTATGGAGACAGCAACTACTTTACCAGAGCCTTCAAAATTGAAACAGGCCTCACTCCAAGGTCTTACAGGGCGCTCAGGGATACACAGTAAGAGCACTGTTCGGGCTTATGATATGCAGTATGAATAATCAGAAAGGGAAAAATCGGCAGATTGCACAAAGTTTTTCAGAAGCAAAACGTTCAGAAAACGATTTCGGCAATGGTTTTCCGAAAACATAATTGTGCAAGATTACCAAAAGCGGAGCGCTTTTTGAGCGCTTTTCGGAGAAATGCAGATAAAAAAATGACTAAAAGGTCTGGAAAATTTTTTGAAATTGTGCTATTATATTATAGTATTGGTATACAGGGACTGTTGTCCCTTGAATATTTCTGATAATAATAGATTTTGAAAGGATGATTATCATGACAGTAAACAAGACTAAAGAGGGAAATAAGCTTACAGTTGCTATAGAGGGCAGAGTTGATACTACAACAGCTCCTGTTCTTGAGAATGAGCTTAAAGGTGCTATTGATGGAGTTGAGGCTCTCGTGCTGAATTTCAGCGGCGTGGAGTATATCTCATCAGCAGGACTCAGAGTGCTTCTCTCGGTTCAGAAGATCATGAACAGACAGGGTGAGATGAAGGTTACAAATGTCAGCGAGGACATTATGGAGATTTTTGAGGTAACAGGCTTCTCCGATATTCTTACTATTGAATAAAGAATCAGCAAAATATGAAAAGTATACTCTATATAAACTGTGCTGTAAGGCCTGATTCAAGAACAGCGGAGCTATCCCGCTGTGTTTTGTCATACCTTGACGGCGAAGTGTCCGAGATCAGACCTCATGAAATGGGGCTGCCGATACCTGATGATGCCTTCCTTAAAAAAAGGGACAGGCTTTCAGGGTGCGGCTTCAATGATCCTATAGCCGAGCCTGCAAAGCAGTTTGCCGAGGCAGACGAAATAGTGATATGTGCTCCGTACTGGGATCTGTCTTTTCCTGCGGCTTTGAAGCAGTATTTTGAGCAGATCAATATTATAGGGCTTACTTTTGCTTACAGCGAAAGCGGAAGACCTTATGGGCTCTGCAAGGCGAAAAGGCTGTTTTATGTGAGCACCTCGGGCGGTAAAATGGTGTCTGAGGAGTTCGGCTTCGGGTATGTGAAGGCTCTCTGCGAAACCTTCTACGGCATTAAGAACGTGGTTGGCTTCCGTGCGGAGATGCTTGACGTTATAGGCCATGATGCGGGCGCTGAGCTCGAAAAGGCAAAAACTGCAGTGCGGGAGTATTTTTCAGCAGAGGACTGATCCAACAATATAGGAGTGAAATTAATGAAAGAGCTTACTATCGAAGCAAAAGTCGATAACCTTAACGAGGTAACGCTGTTTGTCGATGAGATACTTGAAGCATCAGACTGCTCAATGAAGGCGCAGATGCAGATAGATATTGCCGTTGAAGAGCTGTTTGTAAATGTGGCTCACTATGCTTATGGAGACGGCGTCGGCATGGTTACTATAAGAGTTTCTGTGGAGGACTCAAAGGCGGTTATAACGTTTATCGACGGCGGAGTTCCCTATGATCCCCTTGCAAAGCCCGACCCCGATGTTACGCTCTCTGCTCAGGAAAGAGCTATAGGGGGGCTCGGAATATTCATGGTTAAGAAAAGCATGGATAGTATGGAATACGAATACACGAACGCTAAAAACGTTCTGACTATAACTAAGACGATCTCATGAGGTGACATAATTTGGTTCAGAAGTTTGGAATTAAGTTCGGGGGATTACAGCAGAAGATACTTAACCTTGTGCTTATTTTCATTTTGGCTATCATTGGCTTGTTTGCGGCTGTATCGGTATATCAGAGCAGGCATTTGACAAAGGTTGTAAATAAGGCAAGTGAAAAACAACAGGAGTCAATAAAAACAGTCTCTCAGGAGACTATGAATTATATCGTAAACGGGTCGCTTGCAAAGAATGCGGCTATGCAGGCTTATATGGCGGACAATACCTTTTCTGAGGTAAAAGCAAGTGTGGCTACACTTCAGACAATGACTCAGAGGGTATTTGAGCACGCTGAATTGTTCCCTGACAGGGCAGTGCCCGAGCCCGACCCTGCAAACGACGGCACTCCTGCAGTGCAGTTTGCCGCAAAAGCAGGCTTTGACCCCTCGCAGAGCAGATCACTGGGGCTTGTGGGAAATCTCAGCGATGTTCTGCTTGCGATGTATTCAAATTCGGAGAAGGTGAGCTCCTGCTTTATAGGTACACCTGATGGTGTTGCAGTATTTGCAAATGACAGGTCAGCTTCCTATGTTGATGAGAACGGCAAGCCCGTTACCTTCGATCCTACCGAAAGACCCTGGTATAAGGGCGCTGTCGAAAAAGGAGAGTTATATTTCACAGGCATTGAGCTTGATGCTTATACCGATATAAAGGGGCTTGTATGTGCAGCTCCCGTATACGTTGACGGAGAGCTCGTAGCCGTGGTAGGAGCAGATGTGTTCCTGACCGATATAGACAACTATGTAAGCAAATCAGGCTCTGAGGGCGATTTCGTTTTTGTTGTCAATAACAACGGAAATATAATTTTCTCTCCTGTGACAGAGGGTTCACTGGCACCGCAGCTTTCTGCAGATGCAATGGATCTCAGAGAGTCGCAGAATACTGAGTTTGCTGACTTTATCAGCAGCTCTCTTGAAAGAAACACTGCAACCAGACTTATAAACGTAGACGGAAAAGATTATTATATGGCAGGTGCTCCGATGGGGACTGTCGGCTGGACTGTGGTAACAGCGGTCGAAAAGAGTCTTACTGAGGTAACGACCCGGACAATGCTTGATCAGTATGACCAGATCAATAAAGATGCGAATGCGGATTTTGAGAAAGGCACAAAGAACTCAGAGAGGACTACTCTGATAATGACAGTTATACTTCTCGTTCTGGCAAGCACAACGGCTCTGTATGTTGCGGGACGTATCGTTAAGCCTATAGAAAAAATGACAAAGCGTATCGCTGATATTAAAGAGGGCGATACCTTCAAGATGGAAGAAGTATACCGCACAAAGGACGAGATAGAGCTCCTTGCACAGGCGTTTGAGACCATTTCCGCTAAAACAAAACAGTATATTATCGACATCACCAATATTACCAAAGAGAAAGAGCGTATAGGAACAGAGCTTGAGCTTGCAAAGAATATTCAGGCAGATATGCTTCCGAGTATCTTCCCTCCGTTCCCCGATAAGTCCGACTTTGATATTTTTGCATCAATGTCGCCTGCTAAGGAGGTCGGCGGAGATTTCTATGACTTCTTCCTCGTTGATGACGATCACCTTGCAATGGTTATGGCAGATGTTTCGGGCAAGGGTATTCCTGCGGCACTGTTTATGATGATGTCGAAGATACTTATAAACAACTTCGCAATGCAGGGCTATTCTCCGAAGGCTGTACTTGAAAAAACAAATGAAATGATCTGCAAGAACAATAAGGAAGAGATGTTCGTAACTGTATGGTTAGGAATACTCGAAATTTCAACAGGAAAGATCACTGCCGCAAACGCAGGTCACGAATATCCGATAGTAAAGCAGCCTGACGGAGAGTTCGAGCTGTTCAGAGACAAGCACGGATTTGTAGTCGGCGGAATGGACGGCATAAAGTACAGAGAGTATGAATTCCAGCTTCAGAGAGGCGGAAAGATATTCCTGTATACCGATGGTGTCCCGGAGGCTACAAACGCTGACAACGAGCTGTTCGGCACAGCCAGAATGCTTGAGGTGCTTAATAAAGATCCCGATATTCAGCCTGCACAGATGCTCGGAGAAATGCGTAAGGCAGTAGACGAGTTTGTGGGCGATGCACCGCAGTTTGATGACCTTACAATGCTGGGTCTGGAACTGGTTTAAGGATAATAGTAATAGGTAATGGGTATCATGTCAGCTTGCTGACTGTGCCCTTTCGCCTTGGTACAGGAGGAAAATCCAATGAAATCAAATGTATATGCACTGGAAAAGAACGAAAAGGATTTCAGCAACATTCCGAATGAGTCGCAGAAAACCGCTGAATATAACGGTCTTGACCGCAAGAGCACAATGAGGCTCAGACTGCTCTCGGAGGAGCTTATATGTATGCTTCCCGAGCTTCTCAATTACGGAACGGGAGAGTTCTGGATAGAAAGCCACGGCAAGAATTATGAGCTTCACCTGAAGGTTGAGGCTAGAGATCACTTCGATGTGGATATGGATAAGATACTCTCAGTCTCCAAAAGCGGAAAGAATGCCGCAGCCAAGGGCATTATCAACAAGATATGCATAGCTGTTGACTGTATGCTCAGCGACAGGGCAAAGCTTGCTGAGGCCGATCCGTATTCGTTCTATACTATGGGTATGTCAGATCACAGCGGAACTGCTTCGTGGTCGCTGCTTGATTACAGAAACAATCTGCAGAACAGCAGTGCTTCCGATAGCAAGGAAGAGGACTGGGACGAGCTTGAAAAATCTATAATCGCAAATCTTGCTGACGATGTTATTGTCGGTGTTATCGGCAGAAAGATAAATATAGTTATCAAAAAAGCTTTTAATTAAGAATGTCTCCTCGCTTCGGCGGGGAGCATCAGTTATAAAGGGTATTGAAATGGAGAAAAATCAGCTTTTCAGAAAAGCCAGTTTAGACAGCATCTCCTCACCTGAGCAGCAGACCGACTATATGCGGGTAACTAATCCTTCGCTGCTGCTCGTGCTCGGGGCGGTGCTTGTTCTTCTGCTTGGAGCAGTAACGTGGTTCTATTCAGCCAGAACAGAAACTACAGTCAAGGGTGCTGCACTGGTGAACAGAGGCACTGTGTCTGTGTACATCAGCGGAGATGACGCATCCGATGTAAAAGAAGGTATGATCGTAAGAGTCAGAGGCTATGAGGCCTATATAAATGAGGTAATTACTCATGATGACGGTACGGTGACAGCAAAGGCTGAGGCCGATGTCCATGACGGACTTGTTGAAGCAGAGGTCGTAACAGGAGAGCTTGACCCTATCAGCTTCCTGTTTGGCGACTGACGGAGGAATCAGATGAGCAAGGAAAAACGCATCAGACAGCCTGTTACAAAGGGTGTTGCAAAAGTGCCTGTAATAATGCAGCTTGAGGCCCTCGAGTGCGGAGCGGCCTGCCTTGCTATGATTCTGGCTTATTATGATAAGTGGGCAGCTCTCGAGCAGGTCAGGGCTGACTGCGGAGTGTCAAGAGATGGCTCTAATGCGAAGAATATCGTAAAGGCTGCAAAAAACTACGGCCTTATGCCCCGTGCCTTCAAATATGAGGTCGAAACCCTCAGAGAGAAGGGGTCTTTTCCCTGTATTATTCACTGGAACTTCAATCACTTTGTGGTGCTTAACGGCTTCAAGGGCGGAAGGGCTATCATAAATGACCCTGCAAGAGGCACTGTAAAAGTATCTATGGAGGAGTTCAGCAAAGCATTTACAGGTATCTGCCTGATGTTTGCCCCAAGTGAGGATTTCAAGCCCGAGGGCAAAAAGAAAAGCACACTTGCCTTTGCAAGAAAGCGCCTTAAAGGAGCAGGTGCGGCAGTGCTTTTTGTATCTCTTACTACAATAATTGCATATCTGTTCAATGTAATAAATCCTGTTATGTCGCAGGTGTTTGTGGATAAGCTCCTGACACAGAAGCAGACCGATATGCTGTATCCGTTTATAGGTATCATGTCGGGGCTTGCTTTGCTTCAGATAATTGTTGAGTGGGCAAAGGCGATATATTCTCTGAAAATAAACGGAAAGCTCGCTGTAATAGGCAGCTCAAGCTATATGTGGAAGGTGCTTAGTATGCCGATGGAGTTCTTTTCTCAGCGGCTTGCGGGCGACATTCAGCAAAGGCAGAGCGCTAATGCTACTATCGCAAGCACCCTTGTGAACACCTTAGCACCCCTTGTGCTGGATACTATAATGATGGTATTCTATCTGATAGTTATGATAAGGCACAGTCTGCTTCTGACAGCGGTTGGTATCGTGACTATCGTTATCAATCTTCTGATGTCAAACATCATATCGAAAAAGAGAGTTAATATTACCCGTGTGCAGATGAGAGATCAGGGCAAGCTTGCGGCAACTACAGTCGCAGGAATTGAAATGATCGAGACTATAAAATCAAGCGGCGCTGAAAACGGATTTTTCCGCAAATGGGCAGGATATCAGGCATCGGTAAATGCCCAGACGGTAAAGTTTGCAAGGCTGAATGAGTACCTTGGAATGATACCTGAGTTTCTTGCTCAGGTGGCAAACTACGTTGTTATGATACTGGGTGTGTGGCTCGCAATGGAAGGTAATATCACCCTCGGAGCTATAATTGCGTTTCAGGGCTTCCTGACAGCATTTATGGCACCTGCAACAACGCTTATCACCGCAGGTCAGACACTTCAGGAAATGAGAACCCAGATGGAGCGTGTGGAAGACGTGCTTGAGTATCCTGCTGACCCTTATGTAAAGGATATTCCGCTTGATGAGAATACCGACTACGGAAAGCTAAAAGGAAATGTTGAGATAAAAAATCTGACCTTTGGTTATTCAAGGCTGGCAGAGCCTGTAATAAAGGATTTCAGCATGGAGCTGAAGCCGGGGTCAAGTGTGGCATTTGTGGGAATGTCGGGCTGCGGAAAGTCAACGCTTTCAAAGCTTATCTCAGGGCTTTATCTGCCATGGGAGGGAGATATCCTCTTTGACGGAAAGAAAATAAGCGAAATTGACAGAAGCGTTTTCACAGGCTCGGTTGCTGTTGTGGATCAGGATATTATCCTTTTTGAGGACACGATAGAAAACAACATCAAAATGTGGGATAACACTATCGAGGACTTTGAAATGATCCTCGCTGCCCGTGATGCACAGATACACAGTGATATAGTCTCCCGAGTGGGCGGCTATCAGTATAAGCTTACCGAGGGCGGAACTAACCTGTCGGGCGGTCAGCGTCAGAGACTTGAAATTGCGAGAGTTCTCGCACAAGACCCCTCTATCATCATTCTTGACGAGGCAACAAGCGCCCTTGATGCCAAGACCGAATATGAAGTGGTAAAGGCTATCAGGGCGAGGGGCATTACCTGCATAGTAATAGCGCATAGGCTTTCAACAGTGAGAAGCTGTGATGAGATAATCGTGCTTGATAAGGGCGAGGTTGCCGAGAGAGGCACTCACGAGGAGCTCTACAAAAAGGGCGGAAAGTATCACGAGCTGGTTGCAGCCGAGTAAGGAGGCGAAGACTTAATGGGTTGGTTTGACGAACAGATCAGACAGCGCAAGCAGAAAGACCAGGAGGTCTTCGAGGACTCCTTTGTTGAGCTTGCAGGAGTTGTGCTCGGAAAAAAGGCAGCAAATGAAATGCATGATGAGCGCCTTGTTACAAAGGCTGCCGTAGAGGAGATACTAAAATACTATCATTATAAGGCGAAGGAGATTCCCGAAACCCTTCTTAATTCCGACGATCAGCTTGAGTATCTGCTAAGACCTCATGGAATAATGAGAAGAAATGTAAAGCTTGAAAAGGGCTGGTATAAGGATTCTTTCGGGCCTTTGCTTGCGTTTTTCAAGGAGGATTCTCAGGCGGTGGCGCTGATACCTAAGGGCATCAGAGGCTACTACTATACTGACTTTGCAACAGGCAAAAAGATAACGCTCAACAAAAAGAATGCAGAGCTTTTCGAGAGCGATGCCGTTTGCTTCTACCATCCGCTGCCTATGAAAAAGCTCGGAATAAAGGATCTGTTTGCCTACATGGCAGGCTCTGTCAACAAGAGCGATTATCTGCTTATTGTGCTTACAACACTGGCAGTAACAGGTCTGGGACTGATAATCACACCGATGGTAAAGGCTCTAACGGGCAAGGTTTATATGCGTGGAGATAAGCAGATACTCTTCGCTGTGGCTGTGTTTATGATATGTGCGGCGATCTCAACACAGATGATAAGCGCTGTCCGAAATCTGATAAACAACAGAATAACCACAAAGGTAACAGTCTCGCTTGAAGCGGCAACAATGATGCGAACGCTTTCTCTTCCGTCATCATTTTTCAGAAAGTACAGTGCAGGCGACCTCAGTACGAGGGTGTCCTCGGTGAGCCTTATCTGCTCTATCCTGCTCGGAAGCGTAATGCTGACAGGCCTTACGTCATTGTCATCTCTTTTGTATATTGTCCAGATATTAAAGTACACAGGAAGCCTTGTGCTGCCTGCTGCTGCAATAATACTGACTACGTTTATCATATCGGTAATAGCATCACTTATGCAGATACGCATAAGCAAGCAGCACCTTGAGCTCAATGCCAAAGAAGCAGGCCTTAGCTACTCGCTTATATCGGGAATACAGAAAATAAAGCTTGCAGGAGCAGAAAAAAGAGCCTTCGCCAAGTGGTCGAAGGTTTATGCTGAGAGTGCTTCCTATGTTTATGATCCGCCGACATTCCTGAAGGTTAATACTGTTCTGACGGCTGCCGCAGGTCTGATAGGAAATATTATTCTGTATTTTTCTGCTGCAAATGATGGCATTTCCACAGCGGATTTCTTTGCCTTCACAGCAGCTTTCGGCATGGTGACGGGTGCCTTTGCGGCACTTGCACAGATAGCGGTATCTATCGGACAAATTCCGCCGATACTTTCGCTTGCAAAGCCTATTTTAGAGACCGAGCCCGAAACCTCTGACAAAAAAGAGGTCGTAACAAGGCTTTCGGGAGTGATAGAGCTCAACAGTGTGAGCTTCCGATACAGCGAGAATATGCCCTACGTTATTGATAATCTGTCGATGAAGATCAAAGCGGGAGAGTATGTAGCGATAGTCGGGAAGACGGGATGCGGAAAGTCAACTCTTATGAGGCTGCTTTTAGGCTTTGAGACACCCGAAAGGGGAGCCGTCTACTATGACGGTAAGGATCTGAACACAATTGACCTTAAATCCCTGCGCCGAAATATCGGAACGGTAATGCAAAACGGCAGTCTTTTTCAGGGAGATATTTACTCGAATATTGTTATTTCAGCTCCTGACCTGCCGCTTGATGCCGCTTGGGAAGCTGCCGAGCTTGCAGGCATAGCAGATGATATAAGGGCAATGCCGATGGGAATGAGCACTGTTATCTCTGAGGGTCAGGGCGGTATTTCGGGCGGACAGAAGCAGCGTCTTATGATAGCAAGAGCTGTCGCTCCGAGGCCTAAGATACTCATGTTTGATGAGGCAACCAGTGCCCTCGACAATATGACCCAGAAGCACGTCTCAGATGCATTGGAAACGCTTAAATGTACCAGAATAGTTATAGCGCACAGGCTCTCGACTATTAAAAATTGCAGCCGTATAATTTACCTCGATAACGGCTCAATAGCCGAGGACGGCACTTACGATGAGCTGATCGCTCAAAACGGTAAATTCGCCGCATTGGTAAAGCGCCAGATGGTAGAATAACTGTCTGTAGTACCCGCGTGACTTGTTGGGGAAAACCTTTCTTCTGTATTGTGTTCTTAACGCAGTTAATTATGTATTATCTCCGAGGAGGTCATCCTCGGAGATTTTTATTATGCAAACTTAGTCATGCCAAGCTCGTCCATCTCTCCGTCAAGCCTGAACGCTTTGTCAGGATGAAATGTAAAGTAAATGACTATATGATTACCACAGGTCCTTGAACGTTTTACAGCCTTTTCGTGGACTTCGATTCGCTCAATAAAATCTCTCAGGAGCTCAGGCGTAACCTTTGAAATAGTTACATACCGCTTAGCCTTTCTGATGAAGTCACTGACACACTTCTCACGCACTTTCATTTCATCAAGCTGTGAGTTGAAGGAACTGAGCTTTGATTTCAGTTCAGTCTGCTCATTTTCAAAGCTTGCGGAGAGAAGTTCGTAACGCTCGTCTGTAATTTTGCTGTTAGACCTGTCCATGTAGAGAAGCTGTATTGCGTTGTCGATCTGCTTGATTTTAGACGCATATTCATCTCTAAGGCTCTCGGATTCTTTAAGCTTCTTTGCCGCTTCAGCTTCGCCGTTCTTCATTGCATCGCTGTAAAACTCGTCCGAGTGCTCCCTTGCGTATTTCGTCACCTTTTTCATTGCTCTTAACACTATCTCGTCGAGCACACTTTCACGAATGTAATGTGAAGTGCAGTCGCTTTTGCGGCTTTCATAGTGTCCGCAGCGGTAGCTATCGTATCCGTGGGCTTTATCCCGATTACGATACATCCTTGAACCACATTCTGCACAGTAAAGGTAACCTACATACTTGTCCAGCTCACCACATTTGTCTGCACGCTTGCGTCCTTCAAAGTGCTTCTGCACAAGGTCAAACGTCGCTCTTTCGATGATCGGTTCGTGAGTATTCAAGAAAACTCTCATATTCTCGGGAGCATTTTTGATGCGCTTTTTCAGCTTGTTGGACTTTGAATAAGTCTTGAAGTTGACCGTATCTCCACAGTATATCTGATTGGAGAGCATTTTTCGGATAGTGTTATTTGCCCATGCATAAGGCTTGTCAAGCTTGAGGTCTCTTGAACGGCTGCCGTTTTTTCTGTAATTGTAAGCGCTTGGTGACAGCACCTGTTCCTGTTCAAGTGTTCCGCAAATTCGTTTGACACCTATTCCACTTGCATACATCTCAAAGATATGCCTGACAACAGGTGCAGTCTCGGGATCGGGTATGATCTGCTTTGTGTTGCTTGGATCTCTCATATAACCGTATGCTATCCATGCTGCAAGACGTTCTCCACGCTCTCCCTTTGCTCTCAGAACTGCACGTATCTTGTTCGAGCAGTCGCGTGCGTACATATCATTGAACAGGTTTTTATACCTGACATCTCGTTGATACCATTGGCACTGTCCACGTTGTCAGTAACTGCAATGAAGCGAACATCGTAGGCAGGAAACACCAACTCCATCAGCCTGTCGGTCTCTAAGTGGTCTCTACCGAGGCAACTTTGATCTTTCACTATGACTGTGCTCACAAGCCCGTTCTCAACATCGCTGAGCATATGAACGTACTCGGGACGGGTGTTATTGACTCCGCTGTAACCGTCGTCAATGTAATACTGGCAATTTCGGAAGCCGTTCTTGTCTGCATATTCCTTCAACATCAATCTTTGATTTTCAATTGACAGCGACTCGCCTGCACGCATATCCTCTTGACTAAGGCGGCAGTACAGCGCTGTTATCTGATCCGTGTTTGATTCTGTTTTCATATATCCTCCTGTTCCGAAGCGTTCGCTTCTGGAATCAAACCGAATAGGATACACCCACAGTATATCACTACTCGGCTTGAAAGTCCAGAGCTTTTTCAGCTTATTTTTTCACCGTTTATCAAGTGCTTGATCTTATCCTCAACGGTTTCGCTCGGCTTTTCAGGAGGTTTGAAAACAAGCGTCACGTCAAAGGTTTGTCCTTTTATGGTCATCTTTTTGTCAACGCAAAGAGCTTTTTCATTCGTTTCAGACTTCATATGAACTCCTTTCACGTCACATTTTTTCAAACTTACTATTCAGTTTTAAAAGATTCTCTGACTCCGGTCACACCTCCCTAATTATAGGCGATAATTGTAGCTTTTTTCTTTTTCTGACCCCAAGATTTTTCTCGTTTTCTAATTTTGACGCCAATTTGCAAATACTGTAAGTTCCGATATTTCGGCGGGCACTGCCCGTCCGATGTGGAATGGCGGGCGGTTTGACGCCAGCCTTTTTCCTGCAAACCAAAAAGGGGCACGGGTTCTCCCGTTTTCAGCGGCAAACGGAACGCCGTTTGCTATGCTTGCCGGTCTTGCGGACCGACTTCCGCACCGCAGGTTTGTCCGATTTTTCTCTCTCTGATATATCCCCCAACTCGCTCCACGTTGCGCGACAATCGCATTCAACGGGAGCGGTGGGGCAACTATACCATTTTTACTCTGAGGGCGACTAAAAAGGGGCTTTCTGCGCGTGTTTCTGATAATCAATCCTTACACGGTTACTGCCATGATTATCATTGCAAAGAAAAGAAGGCGCTTGTTTTATTATAACTATCAAGTAATATATAACCTTCTTCTTTGCTATATAATATATATTCTATTGTTTACTTAATATATAAGCCTATGACATCATGACACAGCCCCTATGACAATTAACTTTTGAACTGAAGTGCCAGCTCTGCGTCGCGGAGCTTGTCCTCGTCCATGTCGTAATTCAGGAATGCGACCTCATAAGAGTTCTCGACCTGACGTCCATTGTCAGCATAGTTGTTATGTATGCGAATGATGTCCTTCTGCGCAAGAGTTTTCAGTGCGCGCTCAACATTGCTCACCGACATCGCAGTGTCTCGTGCGATACCTGTACGGCTAATGGTCGAGGTTTTCTTTTCGCTGTCGTAGTAGCAGAGTAAATCCATCACCACCTTGAACTCGGCAGGCGTAGTGATGTTGAGGTACTCCAGCGGAGAGTTAACGCCGTTAGAGTACGCTGTGCAATTGATAACGTTCAAATCTTTCATCTACATCTTCCTTTCGCGTTTCGAGTTTTTACTTGTGATGTCAAGAGTTGTCCGGACGTCTTAACTG
>CAMMYU010000132.1:0-10446 GCA_946528545.1 uncultured Ruminococcus sp. | reverse complement strand
GGGTAATATGACGGAAATCTGGCAAGCAGATGATGTGCAGAGGCGTTAGCCGCGGGTCGTGCGGTGTTGCCTTAACAACATTATAACATATTCCGACAGCACTGTCAACAGAAAAGCCCTCTGTAGCTGTACAAAAAAGCGTACAGTAAATAACTGTACGCTATCCGAAAATCTTTTTGAAGAGCTCGCCTATCGCTAAACTGAATTCTATCCTGTCGGGTCTGACTATTTTTATTTGTTTTCTGCGTTTTTGTTTAAGCTCCACTGACTGCGAGGGCAGAAAAAACGCATTGCTTCTGAGCTCCCCAAGCGGTGCAACCTGACCTGTCACGGTAATAACAAGTGCCGCAAAAAGTGATATACAAAGCTTTTTCATAAGAAAACCTCCAATGATATGTTCTGAGTGTATCATTGGAGGTTAAATTCAATTTATTCAGTTTCCGAAAACTTTTCTTGCTATGTCTACAGACTCCTTAGCATCGTTTGCATAGTAGTCAGCGCCTATCGACTCTGCATAATCGGGAGTTACCACTGCTCCGCCGACCATTGTTATGCACTCGGGATACTGCTCCTTTAAGAGCTTCACAGTAGTTTCCATACTTCCGAGAGTTGTAGTCATCAGGGCTGAGAGTCCAACCAGCTTGACCTCACGCTTTATTGCCTCATCAACAACAAGCTGACAGTCAACATCACGTCCGAGGTCAATTACCTCATAGCCGTAGTTTTCAAGAAGCACCTTTACTATGTTCTTTCCGATGTCGTGGATATCGCCCTTTACAGTCGCAAGAATTATCCTGCCCTTTGAGACAGTCTTTTCTCCGCTTGCGAGGATATGCTCCTTTATGACCTCAAAGCAAACCTGCGAAGCAGAAGCCGTCTGTATAAGCTGCGGAAGGAAGAGAGTACCCTTTTCAAACTCGGCACCTGCCTGATCAAGCGCAGGAATAAGCATTCCGTTTACTATCTCCATAGGCTCGGTGGTCTGCAAAAGCTCCTTGGTGATGTTTCGGCACTCGGCCTTCAGCCCCGAGAGCACTGCACTTTTAAGGTCAGTATTAACCTTGCCTGCCTGAGGCTTCGGCTTATCCTCCTGACCCGAATAGTGCGAGATAAAGTCAACAGAGTTTACATCTATATTCATAAGCAGCTTATAGGCTCTGACCGCACCTGTCATCGAACCGATATTAGGGTTCATGATAGGCAGGTCAAGTCCCTTTGTGAGTGCCATCTGCAGGAAATTACAGTTTACAAGCTCTCTGTTCGGCAGTCCGAAGCTGATGTTTGAAACACCCAGAACTGTTTTCAGTCCGAGCTGTGTTTTTACCATTTCCACTGCCTTGACTGTCTCGTACACATTTTCCTGCTCTGCCGAGGCTGTCAGGGTCAGGCAGTCGATATAAACGTCTTCCTTTCTGATACCGATAGACAGCGCCCTGTCAAGTATCTTCTTTGCGATCGCAAAGCGCTCCTCGGCTTTTTTGGGTATGCCGTTCTCATCAAGGGTGAGACCTACCACAGCTGCACCGTACTGCTTTACAAGAGGCAGCACAGTCTGAAGAGACTTCTCCTCTCCGTTTACAGAGTTGACTATCGGCTTTCCGTTATATATCCTGAGTGCCGCACCGAGCACCTCGGGGATAGTGGAATCGATCTGCAAAGGCACATCTACCACGCCCTGAAGCTCCTTTACGGCTCTTATCATCATGGCCTTCTCATCTATTGAGGGCAGGCCAACATTTACATCCAAGATGTCTGCTCCTGCCTCGGTCTGCTCTATCGCCTGCGAGAGAATATAGTCAATATCTCCTGCAAGAAGTGCCTCCTTGAAACGCTTTTTACCTGTCGGGTTTATACGCTCACCGATTATCCTCGGCTGGTCGATGACTACCGTATTTGTAGCACAGCAGACAGCCGCAGGTATCTCATTATGCTGAGGTGTATAGGTCTTGTCCTTGATCATTTCACTAAGCGCCCTGATATAATCGGGAGTGGTACCGCAGCAGCCGCCTAAGAACTTCACTCCAAGCGGCAGAAATGCCTTTGCAAGCTCGGTAAACTCCTCGGGCGAGCAGTTATATTCATTAGTGACAGGATCGGGCAGACCTGCATTGGGCTTTACAACAAGCGGCAGATTTGTCCAGCGTGACATTTCCTCAACTATCGGGTAGAGCTCCTTAGGGCCGAGCGAGCAGTTCACACCTATCGCATCTATCCCGAGGCTTTCAAGCGTCAGTGCAGCTGCAGAGATACAAGTACCCGTAAATGTTCTGAGGTTGTCCTCAAAGGTAAGTGTACACACTATCGGGAGTGTGCTGTTCTCCCTTGCCGCAAGTACAGCCGCCTTGACCTCATAGAGGTCGCTCATAGTTTCAATTACGATGAGGTCAGCGTCACTGCCTGCAAGCACCTGTTCCTTGAAGATATCATAGGCCTCCTCAAAAGAGAGCGTTCCCGTAGGTGCTAAAAGCTGCCCGATAGGGCCTATATCGAGAGCAACCAGAGTATCTGTGCCCTCGGCTGCCTTTCCGGCATTGCGGATAGCAGCCTGTACGGTCTCTGTTACATCAATGCCGCAGCGCTTCATTTTAAGCCTGTTTGCTCCGAAGGTGTTAGAGTATATAATATCGGAGCCTGCCTCAATATACTGCCTGTGAATATCAATCAGCCAGTCGGGCTTGTCTGTGTTCAGTCTTTCGGGAGCCTCGCCCATCTGCAAGCCCTTTGCCTGAAGCATAGTTCCCATACCACCGTCAAGGAGTATGAACTGTTTTCTGTCAAAAAGGGCTTTAAGTTTGTTTTCCATTTATATACCTCCGTAGCGGCTTAATCTCTGCTGTAGTAGCATTTATATCTGAGGCGGCAGTTATCGCAGTTTCTGTGACAGCCCTGCCTTGCCATATCTATTGACCTGTCGGACAAACCGATGACCGCTGTTACCGACTTTCTCGGTATCATTATATTGTTCTCCCCGACTGTTATTCCAAGAAGCTTATGAGCATTCAGAACATCTAAGAACATCGGCTGGATCTCAAGAGGGAAATCTCCGTAGCCCGGAGAATACCTCCATGTACGGAAGCTCCTTGCCCTGTATGAAATCTCATGCTCTGCTTCCTCGCAGAGAGCCTCTACCGCAGCTCCTGCGATAGCATCTGTAAGGTAGGCTCTTGTAAGGTCGGTGGCTTCCAGGCTTTTGATAAGCTTATCCGCACCGACAGAGAGTGTCGCCGCAAACAAAGCGCAGCGGTGGCAGCCCTCCAAGTGCCTTGCAATATCCGCACCGGGAAGTATTAGCGGTGTATCGACTACCTGTATGCCCTCCTTGACCATAGTTATCCCAAGGATACGGAACGTAAACGAAGGCATGATGACCCTTTGCAGCTCGTCCTCGCACTCATCTATCATTTCCATCATATTGTAGTCGGGCTTCTTCTCCCTGTAGCCCATAAATCTGATTATTTCAGCTCTGTCGATCTCTATCTTCTTGGTCTTAGGTCTCATATTTTTTACCCCGTGCACCGCAAAGGCGGCACTATCTTTTTATTATCAGCTAAAATACACCTTGTACCATACAAGGAAGGTAAACACTGTCCATATCTTACGGCTGTGATCGTACTTGCCCTCTCTGTGTTCATCAAGAAGCTTTACAAGCTGATCTGTATTGAAAAACTTCTCCGAAGCTTCACTCAGAAAGCTCTCCCTGACAATATTATAGTACTTATCTTCCTTCAGCCATACTCTTGTCGGCACAGGGAAGCCAAGCTTATCCTTCTTTGCCGTCTGCGGAGGGCAGGCTCTTAAAGCCGCAAGTCTCATAGCGTACTTAGTTTCGGTCTTTGTAACTCTGTAGCGTGTGGGTATCTGCTCTGCGAGCTCCATTATTTTCTTGTCCAGAAACGGCACTCTGAGCTCAAGTGAATGTGCCATGCTCATTTTATCGGCTTTAAGGAGAATATCACCTGTCATCCAGAGGTGCAGATCAAGGTACTGCATCTGAGTTACCTGATCGTTCTGCGATGACCTGTCATAAAACGGCTTTGTGATCTCCATTGCATCGGGAGCGTTTGTCTTTATTTTCAGAAGAGCCTTTCTCTCCTTTTCGGAGAACATATAGGCATTTCCGATAAAGCGCTCTTCAAGGTCCTTTGAGCCTCTGATAAGGTAGTTTACTCCGTGCTTCTTCGGCAGATGTGAAGCTCCTGCACCTACTGCCTTTCTGATAGGTCTCGGTATCTTGAAATAGGGAGCCATATCGGCAGGATTGTGATAGATGTTATATCCTCCGAAAATCTCATCGGCACCCTCGCCCGAAAGAACCGCCTTTACCTTCTCCGAGGCTATCTGACAAACAAAATAGAGTGCAATAGCGGCAGGGTCGGCAAGGGGCTCGTCCATCTGGTACTGAATTTTCTCTAAGCTGTTCCAGTACTCCTCGGGAGTGATGACTTTAGAGAAGTTTTCTTTTCCTATGTACTTTGAGAACTCCTTTGCGTAGCCTATCTCGTTATATTTTTCGTCCTCACCGAAGCCGACTGTAAAGGTCTTGTCTACGTCTGCCTCAGCGGCAACATAGCTTGAATCCACTCCGCTTGAAAGGAAGGAGCCTACCTCGACATCTGCAAACTTGTGAGCCTCAACGCTGTCCTTGAACGTATCCGAAATGCGGTTTACCCAGTCCTCTAAAGTGGGCTCTTCATCGGGAGTGAACTTTACCTCCCAGTAACGGCGGACAGAAAGCTCGCCGTCTTTATACTTAAAGCAGTGCGCCGCAGGAAGCTTGAACACATTTCTGAAAAAGGTCTGCTCTGTGGGAGAGTACTGGAAGGTAAGGTAGGTTTCCAGAACGTCCTCGTTGAGTTCCTTTTCAAAGGCAGGGTGATCGAGAAAGCTTTTTATCTCCGAGCCCCACATAAAGGTCTCGCCGAACTTAGCATAGTAAAGTGGCTTTATGCCAAAGAAGTCTCTTGCTCCGAACAGCTCGTTTTTAGTCTTATCGTAGATGATAAAAGCAAACATACCTCTGAGCTTATCAAGAAGCTCCTCGCCCCACTCCTCATAGCCGTGAATAAGCACCTCGGAGTCGGTCTTTGTGTAAAAGCTGTGACCTGCCTGTTCAAGCTCGGCTCTCAGCTCCTTGAAGTTATATATCTCACCGTTAAAGGTGAGCACTAAGGTTTTGTCCTCATTATATATCGGCTGACTGCCGTTCTCTGACAGGTCGATAAGAGAAAGCCTGCGAAAGCCCATCGCAACGTTTTCGTCAATATACTTGCCCTCAGAGTCAGGACCACGGTGCTTTATCCTGTCCATCATCAGACCCAGCACCTCGTCAGCATTATTTATATGGTTTGAAAATCCAACAAATCCGCACATATTTTAACCTCGATTCGCCTTACAAATAACTATACATTTTAATTATACTACAGATTTACTCTGATTTCAAGAGAAAATCGAAATATTTTCCCGATAATCGCATATAATAACAGAAAATTTTGCGATACCTCTTGCAAAATCGGAAGAAACATAGTATAATAGAAAATCATATAAAAAAGAAGTGAGAAAATGCCCGAAAAGAAAAAGAATAAATTCAAGTTCAGACCTGCCCTTATGATAGGCGCTGCTATATTCATAATGCTGGTATCGTTTCTTGCATATATGCTCGACACCAAGCTTGAAGACGTTGTCGCCAAGGAGACAGGCTCATCAGTCATTACCCATGACACCGCCTACGACTCAGAAAAGTAGCTCTGCAAACCGCCGATTATGGCGGTTTTTTTCTTTTCTCACAGCTTTTATACAATTATCTGTACTTTTAAATATAGTTTTTGTTCGATAAATTTCACTTTTGCTTTAATTATTTATACGTTTATTTTCTCTTAAATTATGTTTATATTAACAGTTTTCCGTACTTTTTATACAACTTACTATACATTTTTATTCTCCTTTCAATTTAGATATTATACTATTTTAGGTACTTTTTATATATTTAATTATACATAATTACTCTCTTTTAATTTTATTTATAATACGATATTATGTACTGTTTATATATTTTTAAGTACATAAAAGTTCACATACAATAAATGGTGCAGCACGATAAAACGTACTGCACCCTTGCATTTTTGTACAAAATATTTCTCAGAATGGCGCTGTCTCCACAGCATAGCCTGCTTTAAGCGATGCCTGAACATCTATATACCGCTGGTTAGAGCTCCCACGAAACGGCAGCTCAAGGGTTCTCTTCGCCAGCACAAAGCGGCCGTCTACAAGCCAATCCAGGCGTTTTAAGAGCTCCATATAGCCGTTTTCCATGTTCGCCTGATCGACAAGCTCCTCAAAGGTAAAGCCCGTATAGGACATTATATTCAGGGGAAAGCCCTTAAATTCCCTTATCATGTCAGAGAGCTCAATAAGTGCCGCACACTGCATGAACGGCTCTCCGCCGCTGTAGGTAACACCGTCAAGCAGAGGGTCCCGGGTTATCTGCTCAAAGAGCTCATCGGTGGTGATAAGCTCACCTCCGTCGAAGGCCCATGTTTCGGGGTTGTGACAGCCTTCGCAGTGATGCGGACAGCCCTGCGTGAATATAGTAAACCTTATTCCGGGGCCGTCTACTATCGACTCCCCTGCCTTGCCTGCTATTCTGAGCTGCATATTGTCACCTCTTTGCTGTACAAATTATCGTACACTTGCATTCAGACTCTGATCCTCGGTATCTTCTCCGTAACTACTCTCTGGTGCTCTGCCTCTGTTCTTCCGCACCTAGGGCAGCGGTCGCCGATGATGCCTGTATATCCGCAGACGGGGTCACGGTCAACAGGGTGGTTGATAGAGCCGTAGCCTATGCCTGCTTCCTTCATGTATCTTACTATCTTCTCGAAGGCAG
Organism: uncultured Ruminococcus sp.; assembly: GCA_946528545.1. Classification (GTDB taxonomy): domain Bacteria; phylum Bacillota; class Clostridia; order Oscillospirales; family Ruminococcaceae; genus Hominimerdicola. The sequence goes on along the minus strand of CAMMYU010000132.1, from coordinate 3,563 downwards.
GCAGGTTTCCGAGCGGGTCGCCGTCAAGCTCAACATAGCTGATGTGGCCTGCATTCGTAAGGTTATGATAAGGTGCTTCTATCTTTATTTTCTCGAAGGCATTTATCGGATAGTAAACAGGAACGTGGAAGGAGTTCGTATAGTAATCACGGTCGGTAACGCCTGCTATCTCACCGAAGCGCTTCTTATCCATTTTTACAAAGCGTCCCGAAAGACCCTCCGCAGGTGTTGCAAGGAGCGAGAAGTTAAGCCCTGTACGCTTTGTTTCCTCGTCCATTCGGCGTCTCATTCTGGTGATTATCTCCAGTCCGAGATCTCTTGCTTCGTCAGACTCTCCGTGATGCTTGCCGATAAGCACTTTCAGGCACTCAGCAAGACCTATAAAGCCGACAGAAAGCGTTCCGTGACGAAGCACCTTCTCTAAGGTATCGTCCTCGGTGAGCTGCTCGGAATCGAGCCATATACCCTGACCCATAAGGAAGGGGAAGTTCTTTACCTTCTTCTGGCACTGTATCCTGAACCTGTGCATAAGCTGGTCGATACAAAGATCCATCATCTCGTCTAAGCTGTCAAAAAACGCACCGATATTTCTCTGAGCCTTGATACCCAGTCTCGGCAGGTTTATAGTTGTAAAGGAGAGGTTTCCTCTGCCTGTTACTATCTCTCTGGACGGGTCGTTTGCATTTCCGATAACACGGGTACGGCAGCCCATGTAGGCTATCTCGGTATCGGGGTTGCCCTCCTTATAATACTGGAGGTTGTACGGAGCGTCAATAAACGAGAAGTTCGGGAAGAGCCTCTTAGCAGACACTCTGCAGGCAAGCTTGAACAGGTCGTAGTTCGGGTCGCCCTGCTCGAAGTTCACACCCTGCTTAACCTTAAAGATATGTATCGGGAAGATAGGTGTCTCACCGTTTCCGAGACCTGCCTCCTCGGCAAGGAGAATGTTCTTGATGACCATTCTGCCCTCGATAGAGGTATCTGTTCCGTAGTTTATTGATGAGAACGGAGTCTGTGCTCCTGCTCTTGAATTCATCGTATTAAGGTTATGGATAAGAGCCTCCATAGCCTGATATGTAGCCCTGTCAGTCTCCTTGACGGAGTTCTTATAGGCAAATGCCTGTATGCGTGTAACATCTCTTGCATCGCAGAAGTTTACAAGAAACTGCGACTCAGCCTCCTGATAGCCGTTGTCATTCGAGAGTGTCGGCACAAGCCCCTGTTCATCGAGCATTTCGGCAAGCTTCTTTGCAACATTCTGTGAATCCTTCACTCCTGCGAGAAGTGCCAGTCCTCTGCCGATATTGTCACGGTATCTGTGCTTGAATGTCTTTTTAACACCCTGTGCCATATCGTAATCAAACTTCGGCAGAGACTGTCCGCCGTGCTGATCGTTCTGGTTTGACTGTATAGCTATGCAGGCAAGTGCAGCATAGCTCTGTATATCATTAGGAGTTCTCAGATACCCGTGACCTGTTGAGAAGCCCTTGTCAAAAAGCTTGGTAAGGTCGATCTGAGTGCAGGTGGTTGTAAGGGTATAGAAATCAAGGTCATGGATATGGATATCACCCTCGATATGAGCTCTTGAATGCTCGGGCTCAAGAACATACATCTCGTTGAATTCCTTTGCGCCGACCGAGCCGTACTTGAGCATAGTGCCCATAGCTGTATCGCCGTCAATATTTGCGTTCTCACGCTTGAGGTCATTATCCTCGGCGCTCTTGAAGGTGAGCTCCTCATACACACGCATAAGCCTTGTATCCATCTCTCTCGCTCTTGTTCTGTCAGAACGGTAGAGGATATAGCTCTTGGCTGTCTCTGCCATGCCCTCCTCGATAAGTACTCGCTCAACGCAGTCCTGTATTTCCTCAACAGTGGGCACTTCAAGCTTCTTCTCCAGAAGCAGGTCAACTACCCTTCCTGCAAGGCGCAGTGATTCCTCCTGATCCTCCTGGCCTACGCTCTCAGCGGCCTTGTAAATGGCGTTTGCAATCTTCTCAATATTGAAGGTCACCATTCTTCCGTCACGCTTTTTGATCTTGATTATCATATCCATACCTCCGTAATATACAACATCTAGTGCTCATGCACCCATACACTACAAGTATATAGTATATTTCAGATAAAGTCAAGGCGATTTATAACAAATTTCTCTGTTGATTTTTGTATATATTGCGAGGGCTTGACAACAGGGCTTATATATGGTATAATATATGTAATATAAATTTTACTAAATTTAATTGTACGCAACCCAAAGGAGGCCGTATTTATGAGTGTTCCGAATTTTGACTTACAGGCATATCTTACAAAGGGCGTTGAAAAGATTGTGGCTCAGTCTGTGAAGGCTGTGCTCAGAAACCCTGCCGAGAGCAAGTTCATGGCAGGCTTTGCACTGTCGGCTAAGAAGGCATCAAGCTACCGCCGTGAAATGGAAGACAAGGGTGAGCATATACCGCCGTTTCTGATATGCAGTATAACCAACACCTGCAATCTTCACTGTGCAGGCTGTTATGCAAGGGCAAACCATGCCTGCGGAGGCGGCAACACCGACCCTCAGCTTACTGCCGAGGAGTGGAACGATATTTTCACTCAGGCAGGCGATATGGGAATAAGCTTTATTCTACTTGCAGGCGGCGAGCCGACAACAAGGCGTGATATTATCAAAAAAGCCGCCGAGCACAGAAATATACTCTTCCCTCTTTTCACAAACGGAGTTTTCATTGACGATGAGTACTACAGGCTTTTTGACAAGGCGAGAAATATCGTTCCTATCATGAGCATAGAGGGCTCAAAGGAGACTACCGACAAGCGCCGGGGAAAGGGTGTTTATGACAGGCTTAATTCCAATATGGCAGAGTTTAAGAAAAAGGGTCTTATCTTCGGGGCTTCCGTTACTGTGACTACAAAGAATATGGAAGAGGTGACCTCTCACGATTTTGTTGAGGGGCTAAGTTCTAAGGGCTGCAAGGCTATCATATATGTAGAGTATGTGCCTGTTGACGGAACAGATACAGACCTCGCCTTTGAGGACAGCCACAGGGAGCTTTTTGAGGAACGCTTCTCTGAACTGAGACAGGATATAGACGATATGGTGCTTGTTTCATTCCCGGGTGATGAGAAGAGCTCGGGGGGCTGTATCGCAGCAGGAAGAGGCTTCTTCCACATTAACTCTTCGGGTGGTGCCGAGCCCTGTCCGTTCTCGCCGTACTCGGATATAAATGTTAAGGAGACCTCACTGCATGAGGCGCTGAATTCAAAGCTTTTCAAGTACCTTCAGTCTGAGGACGTCCTGCTTGATGAGCACAAGGGCGGCTGTGTTCTTTTTGAAAAACAGGACATAGTGCAGGCGCTGCTCTCCAAAGCATGATTGACAGAGGTTTCCGCCTGTGATATAATATGTATAGGCAACACCGCACAATCATTGTGCGTCAGAAACGCCGTCAGATTTTTCGTCAGAGTGCATAAAGTTGACGACGGCGGGCTAGCGCCCGGCTAGGAAACTTTGTGTGATATGACGGAAAATATGCAAGTTTATGACGTGCAAAGGCGTTAGCCGGTGGTTG
>CAMMYU010000131.1:0-18764 GCA_946528545.1 uncultured Ruminococcus sp. | reverse complement strand
CTTTTCTCTCCTTCTCCCTTTTCTGCTGTTCGAGCTTCATTCTCGCAGCTACCTCACGAGGATCCTCAAACTCGGCCTCTTCATCGCCTTCGTTCTCTTCCTCGATAGCGGCCTTAGCCTCTTCGATCTCCTCATCGGTAAGGTCCTCAAGAGCCTTCTTTTTAAGCTCTTCCTCGTCCTCCTCCTTGACCTCAACGCCCTCAGCGTCACCGAGCTCGTTGGCGATCATTGACTTGTTTTCTTCAATACGTCTGCGCTCCGCAGCCTGACGTTCTTCTTCTTCACGTCTCAGGCGCTCTTCTTCCTCACGCTTACGCATCTCTTCGAGACGAGCCAGACGCTCCTGCTCCTGACGCTCTCTTTCTCTTTCCTCGGCCTCCTGCTCAAGACGTTTCTGCTCAAGCATTTCCTGAAGACGTTTTTCCTCTTCTTCCTTTTCACGCTGTATTCGTTCAAGCTCGGCACGTTTTGCCTCTTCAATACGTCTTTGCTCTTCCTGACGAGCAAGCTCCTCCTGCCTGAGCCTTTCAGCCTCTTCGGCAGCCTTCTGGCGTTCGATCCTCTCAGCCTCACGAGCAGCGAGGAAGTTTCGCTCTATCTCAATACATCTGCTGATTTCGTCAAACATACCGCTGACGTCTTTAGGGAAGCTTCTTTTAAGCTTAACCTCGCCGTCAGAGCCGATAAATCCGGGCACTGCATCAGCAATAACACCGTAGTCGGAAGCAAGCTCCTTTTCAAAGCGTTTCAAAAACTTCGGCTGAAGCTTTTTCTGCTTCTGAGATTTAAGCTCTGTAAAGCTGTCGTTCTGCCCCTTTTCGGTATAGTTCCTGAACAGCAGGAGATTGAGCGCCACCACCTTGTAGAAATCCGCAACATAGCTTTCATCGGGTCTTACGGCGGTGTTCTCAACGTTGATCTCATAACCTACCTTGTCATAGCTTTCGATATACTGCCACAGTGCAAGGCAAGCCTTGAGGTCAACGTTTTTCATGATAGCGTTTGTTCTCATAACAGGCGGTCTTATGTAGGTATTACCAAGCGTCTGACAAAGCTCCGAGCCCTTATAGCCCTCAATAGCCTTTTTGAGCTTTTCAACTCTCTGCCAGATAGACACTCCGTTATCGTCATAGGAGTCAAGGCTTTCAGTAGTTTCAAGCTTGACCTCTATCTTCATTTTACCGCCCGCACCGTTGTCTATAAAGGTATCATACCCGAGGGTATAAACCTCCTCGTCACGGGAAACCTGAGCGAGCTTTTCATATCTTGTATTTATAAAGATGTAAAGCCTGTCAACGAGAGTGTTCACGAACTTATTCTCGTAGGTCATAAAGCTTTCCTCTTTATGAATGTTCAGTATTTTTGACGGGGTTATTTTACCTGTTTTTCTGTCAATGCTCTGAATAAGGTCTGTATGCTGAGCCAGATGCTTAACAGACTCAACCGTTATCTTTCTTGAAAGTGCGATAGGCACAATTTCCTCAACGTCTTCTATAGTACGTCTCGGGTCACGAAGCACATTATCGACATGGAGCAGACCATTTTCAATAGTCTCTACCCATGAAACGTCGATGGCCTTAGCCATTAGCTTCCTGTTGACAGCAAAGGTATTTCGGCTTGCTTGAATGAGCGACTCCAGATTTTCGTACAGCTCATCATCACCGAAAGCCTCTAAAGACTTTTTGAAGTCCTCATACCATTCTCCGTATTGGCCGCCCAATCAATTCACCACCTTTGTAATGATTTTTTACTGCAATGAATTATCAGAACAGCTTCTGCAGTCTTTCGAGGTAAGCCACAGACTCCTTCATCTGATTCTTACCGAAGGACTTCTGAATATAAACAACAAGCTCTCTGAGCTCATCTCTCAGCATAGCAAGGTTGAGAGACTCAAACTTTCTGAAGATCTTTGTTGCCAGAACGTAGTCTATACCGTCAAGCTCCTCGCCGCCGCAGGCAACGTAAACAGGAACGAACAGACCCATCTGTTTAAGGATACGGTTACCGAAAGCCACTCTGAGCTTTTCAATTACCCACAGGTCAAGCTGCTGGATCTTCTTCAGGTTTTCCTGAGAGATAGGATACTTGTCCCAAGCCTCCTGGAAGAGCACCTCCAGATGATCGAAGCCCATGTGAATAGGACCCTGGTCGGGAGCATCGAAAGCAACGCCCTTAGCGTCGAGGTTAATAGGCTGAGCACGGTCGTAAACCTTATCTGAGATAGCGAAGGTCGAGTCGTCGTTATTAGCCGTACCGATATACCATATATTCTGAGAAATAACAAGCTTGCCCTTGTCCAGCTTTTCAGGGTCAGTGCTCCACACGTTCGGAACGATGTCAAGCTCCCACTCATCAGCGTTAGGCATTTCGAGAATGGAGAGCATCTCAGCGAAGTAGTACTCAATACGAGCGATATTCATCTCATCGAGAAGGATAAGGTTAATATCGTTATTATAGTTTGATGAGTAAATTCTTTTAAGAACCTCTGTCTCGTTGAAGTTCTTTGTAAATTCATTGAAGTAACCGAAGAGCTCGGTTCTGTCACGCCATGACGGCTGAACGGAAGCGATAGTGGTGTCATTTCCGAGGAACTTACCAAACGAGTAGGGAAGTGATGTTTTACCTGTACCTGAAATACCCTGCAGGATAATAAGCTTTGTAGACGCCATACCGGCTACAAACAGCCAGATAGTTTTAGGCTCATAGAACAGGTGCATTCTGGAGCAGGCGAAGTTTCTGTACATATCGCAGAACTGTGCAAGAGTTATGCTGTTGTCATACTCGGGCGGCTGATAGTTCTTGTAGAAGTTATCAACCTCAATGAGCTTGGAGAATCTGATGTCGGTAGTATGAACCACACCGTCTTCGGCAACAGCAGGTGCTGCGGAAGCTCCGCCCTCGCCTGCTTCATTCAGACCGTAGCCTGTACCGTCAGCGAGCGAAAGCGCACCGGAGGTAGGTATACCCATCTGGGCTACCTTCATAGCCATGATCTCGTCTTTCTCCTTAGTCATCTTAAGGACCTGTCTCTGCAGATGAGCGATCTCCTCCAGCAGATCCTCGTTGCTGACGATCGAGTGCCTGAACCTTACATACTTTCGTATCGCAAGAATAATCAGGAACACGATCAGCACATAGATAGCAATAACGACAATAATAGCAAGTACTGCCAGTATCCAGCCCAGTGCTCCGAAGTCAGTAGAGTATGTTTTGAATATGCTTATGTAATTCTTTATGTTGAAAATCTGTTTCAGTCCGTGCCAGAGACCTGAAAAAATCATTGCAAAGCCTTTGAGCATTTCGGAAATGAAAACAAAAAACCATTTAAGAAAGCTGTTCATATTTTTCTCCGATCGGTAGTTTTACTCCTCTTTATTATCAGGAGCTTCATCTTTTTTTGCTGTATCTTCGGCTTTTTCCTCGGATCCAGCCTTAGCTTCGGGTTTTGCCTCTTCTTTGGATCCTTCCTTAGTATCTTCGCCTGAGTCCTCACCATCATTAGTCTTCTGGCTTGCGAGGTACTCTTCTATAGCACGTTTTTTGATTTCTTCCTCATCGTCCTCGGTAAGTCTGGGCTTTTTGATCTCCACGAGAGTCATAATGAACTTGTAGAGCTCAAACAGGAAGAACAATGCCATAGGAATGATAATGCAGATAAAGAAGCCTGTCTTTGTTCTCAGGAAGTCCATAACCTTACCGAAGCCCGGAACCTTGAATTCAGTCCACTGACCGATTATATCTCCTGTCTGAACGGGAATTGTATCGTCAATGCTGTTATTATCTCCTCGTGTAACAAAGCTGAGGTTTCCGTTATTATCAATGATTTCCACAATTCTATGGGTGTTTTTCTGTTTCTGTCCGTCAATGATAGTCCAGAAGGTGATAACATCTTTTTCTTTAAGTGATTTAACGTCATCTATCTCCTTGACAATAATAAGGTCGCCCTTTTTGAATGTCGGCTTCATCGAGTCGGACTCAACAGTCATAGGCATGAAACCAAACAGATTAGGAATTCCGTTGTTTCTGTCTGATGAGAACACAAGAATGGTTATCAGCAGTGCAAGTATAAGAACTACCCATGCTATGACGTTTACAATAATTTTAAGTGCTTTCTTCATAATCTTTTTACTCCTTCACCTATTAGGTTGATTCTACTATCTTAAAGTCCATACCAAGCTTTAGCGTTCCGCCGATGAGCTCGTCAGTGCAGTCGGGGTCGTCACCTTCAAGCCAGATAACCACAGTGTATTTATCTTTGGCTTTCGGTTCAAATTTCTTATGCTTGTTGGTCATTACAACGGTATTGGATTTGAATTCCTTATCACAGTCGGATTCAATACCGCCGCCGTTGGACTTAGTCTTACCGTAGACTGTTTTCTCACCGTTCACATAGAGCGCTATCCTGATAGCCTCGTCAACGTGGTTGGTCACATTTTCAATAGTCATTTTTCCCGAGTAGGTAAGGGTATCATCGCCCGAATTAATAAGGTAGAAGGTATAGGCGATATAGCTGTCACCGTTGTGACTTCCGTTGATCTTATCAATGTTAGCGGGGAGGTCCTCGCCGCTGATATTGGTCATATCATAAACTATGTCAGCATTCAGCTGAGCATTTGCTCTGTCATACTCTGGTGTCTCCGACAGGGTCAGACCCTGCTGAAGCATATCATATTTACTGATCTTTACAGTAAAGCTTCCGTATTTATCATAAAAATATGAAAACGCATAAGCTATTGCAATGATAGCGATCAGTATGATCAGAAGCAGCGACAGTATCCTGACGATTACGACATGACGCTTGACCTCTTTAGCAGTTCTTCTGAGTTCAAGAACATCTCTGATTTTTTCGTCCAATGCAATTCTCCGTTTCTTATTTATTAGTTATTATTCTGATCCTGAGCAGATGAAGGCTCTTCTTCCGCTTCATCTCCTCTTCGTCTGACATATCTCTCGGCAGTATATCTTCCTGCGAGAGTTCCCGCACAGTATCGGCATTCAAAGCCGAAGAGCTTTTCTGCCTGCATACTGTTGAACACGCCGTCGGCTATAGGCTCTGCTCCCAGGTCGGACACAAAATCTATCAGCGACTTTACGGCCGCATCAGACCTGTCATCCTTTCCAAGGAAGCCTGTTACCTCAGGGCTCAGCATAACATAATCGCACTCAAAGCTTGACAGTCTCATGATCGGACAGGCATCGTTTCCGAAATCCGTCACCATAAAGTGAAAGCCCCTGTTCCTGAGATGCTTTATCGTTGTAGCGACAACGCCGTCAGTTTCTTCAAGTATCTTCTCTGAGAGAGCAAAGCATATCTTATTTGTTGCAACATTATATTTCTGACAGTAGGTGAGGATATTTCTCTCAGCCTTCGGGTCACTCAGATACTTGGCAGATGCATATACCGACAGCCAGTCAAACCGAAGCTCTCTGTCCTGAAACTTCAGCACCGATTCAAGCGCCTGCAAAAATTCCAGATCGAAAAGTGTTACGCACTGATTTGTTACCTCGGCAACATCACGGTAGTTCTCAGGCATAAGCGTTCCGAGCCCTGGGGTATTGAGTCTTGTCTGCGACTGGTAAAAGGCTGTTGATCCGCTGGCGATTTCCCTGATGACCCTGTAATACAGCTCTATAGCCCGTACACCGTTCACTGTAGTTGCCTTTGTATTCTCGCTCAAATCAACACCTCCTTAAATACCATAGTTATTCTATTCTATTATACATCAATTGTTAGTAAAAGTCAATAAAAATCTAAAATTTTTAATTATTAATTGTGTTTACAAAACCAAAGAAATGCAATTTGATCTCCGAGGAATATTTATGCTGAAAACGGATACAATATGTGCAAAGAACATTATAAGTACAATAAAACGTACTATAATTATACAAGTACTGTTTTATGTACAGTTAGGAGAGCCTGTGAAACTTACCAAACGCATGATAATAAGGGCTTTGAGCCTTCTTACAGCAGTAGGCGGAGTACTCGGAGCAAAAGATATTATCCTTATGAACGAGAACGAAGAACTGAAGCTTGACCGTGAATATTCCTACACAAGGGCAGTAGGCGACCTGTCAGACGAGCTTGATACCGTCAGCACAACTTTAGAAAAACAGCTTTATGCATCGGGAGCAGACATTCACCGTGACCTGTCAGTAAAGCTCTGTTCCGATACGGCAGAGGCAAAGACAGCGCTGGCACAGCTTCCGAACGAAACAACTGACCTTGCGACAGTAAATAAATTTCTTTCGCAGGTAGGGGACTATTCGCTGAGCCTTAGCAAAAAGCTGTCCGCAGGAGGGGAGATTTCAGCAAAGGAGTATAAAAACATTGAGGAGCTTTATAATGTCTCAAAGGAGCTTTGCGAAAAAATGAGACTTCTCAGAGAAAGCATAGAAAGCGGAGAGACAGTCTTTGAGGCCGATACCGATACACGGGTGCCTGTACTTTCGGACGGCTTTGAGGAGCTTGACGAGGCTATGTCGGGCTGTCCCAAGCTTATCTATGACGGGCCGTTCTCCGACAATATCCTTGAGAGAACACCGATGATGACCAGAGATGCCGAAAAAGTAAGCCGTCAGCAGGCGCTTACAAAGTGCAGAATGGTGCTTGGGATCGACTCAAACGACCTGTCGGTTATTGAAACTGTCTCGGGCAGAATGCCGGGCTGGCGCTTTTCTGACAGTGAGGGCGGTATCTGTTGTGAGGTGACGGAAAAGGGCGGCTATCTCTCATATTTTCTGCGGTCACGTCAGCCTGAGAGGGTAAAGCTCAGCACTGACGAGGCAGTACAGAAGGCAGAGGATTTTCTCACCGAGCTTGGAATGGACTCACTTAAATCGACCTATTATGAGACTTATGCGAATGTTCTCACAGTAAACTTTGCTTATCAGGACCTTGATGTGCTATGCTATACCGATCTTGTAAAGGTATCGGTAGCACTGGATAACGGAGAAATACTCGGGTATGACGCAAAGGGCTGGCTTGTAAACCACCATAAAAGGCAGTACAGGCGTGACATCATATCGCTTAGCTCAGCCTCGGAGCGTGTTTCTCCGAAGCTAAAAATCGAGAGCTCTCAGAAGGCGCTTATCCCCGCTGATGACCTGAGCGAGAAGCTCTGCTATGAGTTCAGATGTAAGGCAGATAACGGCAGAACGGCTCTTGTTTATATCAATGCGGAGACAGGAAAAGAGGAGCAGATACTCCTCCTCGTGGAGTCAGAAAACGGAGTTCTGACAATCTGAAATCACGGGATACAAAAAAGCCGAAGAGGATAAAACTCTTCGGCTTTGTTTTGAATTTAAGCCAATCCTATAAGCTTTGCTTTGATCTTTACGATGTCCAATGTATTTACCGTACCGTTTCCGTCAAGGTCGGCAAGCTTACTTTCGTAGTCATTCAGCGGCATATAGCCTACGAGAGATGATTTAATTCTGACAATATCGAGTGTATTCACAACACCGTCCATATTCACATCTCCGAGAACTGCCAGCTCAGCAGAGAACCCGTCAACCACCTGCATATCCTTTACAGTAACCTGATAGTCTCTTGTAACAAATCCCGTTGCATTGGCTCTGAACGTGAAGTCACCGCCTGCCATAATAAGATCGTTTATAGGGAGATACACACGGCCTTCTTTAGTTGTCATTGTAAATCTTATTTTACCCTCGCTGTCATAGATCTTAACGGCTGCCGTGCGTGCGGCTGATGTCTCATTATTGGTTATAAGACGTACAGTATAGCCTGTCATAGTAGCGCCCGTAATCTCATTGGAGATCTGTCCGAGCACAGTGCCGTACAACGGTCTTATACATATCTTATAGGAAACCCGTGCCTCAAGATCAGTGAAGGTGTGGCTTGTTCCTGTGATATTAGTGCCTGAACCTGTATAAGAAGCGCCTGTTTCATTTGGCTTTATGTACACTCTGTAGCCTGTAGCCCCCTGCAGAGAGTTCCAGCCTATGGTCAGAGAATTCTCGGTTGAGCTTTTCAGGCTTACAGTGGTTATCCGACCGTACTCGGTAATATCGCTGAAGCTGTTGGATACAGGACCGAGAACACAGCTGTCTGTCCATGTCTTTTTGCCTGTGGGATTATAGAAAGGTCTTATACAGAATGTGTATTGAACTGTAGGAAGAAGATCACTGATAGTGCCTGATGTTGTGTAAGTATATCCTCTTCTGGTGTAGCCCTCTGAGCCGTCGGCCTTCTTTGCATACAGAACGTATCCTGTAGCAGAAGCCACGGGGTCCCACTTTAAGGTAAAGGAGCTTTCGGTCTTTGCTGATTTAACCAGAGATGTAACAGCACCGCCCTGAAGCTTCACTCTGTTTGAAACACCTAAGTACGCATTTGATGAATCATACATTTTAACATAATATTCGGCATTGTAAAGGTCGAGAGAAACATTAGCCGTAAGTGTCTTTACGCTTGCGAGCTTTACCTCAGCGCTGCCTGAGGTATCACGTCTGTAAATATCGTATCTTACAGCTCCCGTGCCTTTCTTCCATGAAAGAGCTGCCGTATCACAGTCGGTTACCTTGCCTGTGAGGGTAGTAGTGATATTATTTCCCTTGGTGTACCATACGTTCATATCAGTGTATGTATTGATACCCGGAACTATACCCGTACCTGAGTACTGCCACATTTCCATAGCATTTGTCCACCAGGTCTCATAGTTATAATGTGCAACCCAGATAGGGTAGGACTTAGCAAGCTCTGCACCGTTGATAACGTAAGTCAGCCATGAATAGTTAGCATAAACTCCCGACTGATAGCCTGCACTTATTATTTTATTGCAGAAAGCCTTGCAGAGATTTGTTTTCTCAGCAACCGAAAGCCCTGCACTGTCAAGTCTTCCCGTATCGTAGTCAACGCCCTCAATATCGTAGTAAATAGGCATATCAAGAGATGCGCCGCCCAGCATATTAAGAACGAACTGAGCCTCAGCCTGAGCCTCGGTTGTGTTTATAGCCTGAGTGTAGAAATAAACTCCGACCTTTAGGCCTGCTGCCTTTGCGCCTGTGAGGTAGGTTTTGAAGTTCGGGTCCTGCACGAGCGTTCCTGCTGAGCCGTAACCACGGTAGCCGGCTCTTATAATAGCAAACTCAATACCCGAAGCCTTGACCTTAGCCCAGTCAATATCGCTCTGATAGTAGGAAACGTCAATACCGTTTATCTTCTTATAATTAGCAAACCTTGCCTGATGGGTAAGCCCTTCGGCATAGCTTTCAGCATTCTGAGCCTTTTCGATAAACTTATAGTAGCCTGCATCATCCTGAGTTATAGGCTCGGGAATGTCATCGGAAGCCTGAACAGCAATAGTATCGTTTCCTGAGTGTGTCTGCGGGTCGGCATTTACAGTCATAGCTGTTGCGCTCAGCAGAGTGCAGGCAGCAGCAGCGGCAAGCAAAACCGACAGCCGTTTAATTAAGAACATATTTTAACCTCCGTTTAATTCTGGTATCGGTTCGCAGAAAATCTCCCTGATAAGCTGCACCGACACATATAGTGTTATTATACACTGTTTTGTGTGAAGTGTCAACCTTTGGCGACATTTTTCAGCTATTTTTCACAAAGAGAACCATAATTGTAAACATTTACTGTTCGGCTTGATTTTTTTTGATAAATATGATATTATTATAAGGTTAGTATTGAATTTCATAGATTATGGAGAGTAAAATGGCAGACAAATTACTTGATATTCTCCTTGACGCTGTTGTTGACTGTGCAAAGCTTATCCCGTTCATTTTCGGAGTTTACCTTCTGATAGAGTACCTTGAGCACCATTCCACGAACAAGCTTGCAAAGGCACTCGGAAAGATGGGACCCTTCGGACCTGTCGGCGGAAGCATACTGGGAGTTGCGCCTCAGTGCGGTTTCTCGGTTGTGGCTTCAAACCTGTATGCAGGAAGGCTTATAACGGTCGGTACGCTAATTTCGGTGTACATCTCAACCAGTGACGAGGCTATACCTATTATAATCTCAGAGCCGAGACTTATCAAAAAGCTCTGGGTGCTCATTCTTATAAAGGTAGTAACTGCGGTTATTGCAGGACTTATAGTTGATACGGCAGTCAGGGTTTTCCACAAGGAAAATAAGGAAGAGCCCTTCAAGGAGCTTTGTCATGACTGTGACTGCGAGCATCACAGTATTCTGCAGTCAGCCCTGCATCACACAGTGCAGATCGCAGTATTTATACTGATAGTTAATCTTCTGCTGGGCGGCTTTATGGAGCTTGCAGGCGAGGATACCGTAAAGAAGATCCTTATGACGGACAGTATCTTCCAGCCGTTCATAGCAGCAGTGATAGGCTTTATCCCGAACTGCGCAGCCTCTGTTGTGCTCACACAGCTTTATGCAGAGGGTGTGCTGGGCTTTGGCTCGCTGGTGGCAGGTCTTTGCACAGGTGCAGGAGTAGGTCTTCTGGTGCTGTTCAGAACAAACAGACACCACCTGAAGCAAAACCTCACGATACTGGGCTTGCTTTATGTGTTTGCCGTAGCGTCAGGACTAATAACAAGAATATTTGCATAAAAAAGGCTGTCGGATATTACTCCGACAGCTTTTTGTTATACATTTGTTTTTCTGATTTTCCGTGCCTTGCTTTTTACCTTGCGTCCGAGATGAACACCGATCTCAAGCATAGCCGCATACTTGTCAATGCAGACTATAACATAAGACTCCGCATACTTAGGCAGTCTTAATGTCAGAGGCCACATATGCTTAACGATCATATCCTCTTCACGCTTGTCGATCTCGAAGTGCTCTTTAGCATTCTTGAGTGCAACCTTCGGGTGATACGAGCCGTGACGCTTTTCACCCTTTTTCCTGTCACGCTCTCTCCAGTCATAGAGATACAGATCATGCAGAAGCCCTGCACGCGCCGCAGACTTTGAATCCAGTCCGAGCTTTCTGCACACAAGATAGTTATAGTATGACACATTTAAACAATGCTGATAGCAGGTAGTGCTGTAATGATGACGGAATTTCTTCATCTCATTGACAGTCTCATCATCTATCAGATCTTTCACAAATTCAAAATATTCCTGGGTCTTTGCAGAGTTTTCGATAGAGTATTTTGAACCCAGAGCTTTGGACATGGGCATTACCTCATTTCTTATCTCGGTTCTGCTGAACCACACTCGAACAATAGCTTATGACGGTGCGAAGCGTATATACTTCTAACCATAATCATTATACACTATCTGTTGTGGTTGGTCTATGCTAATATGTTGACAATTCAATGAAAATTAATAAAATCAGTAATATTTTTTATCAAAAAATGCAGGGATAAAATCCTCGCTTGCAGAGCTTCTTTCCTGAAAAAATCCCTCAAAGCCCGCTTCCTCGACAGCTTTGAGCACACTTTCATACTCGAAAGTCGATGTCCGCCTTGTAAGCTCCTTAAAGTCAGAAGCGTGATAATAAGGCGTATACTGGCTCATAAGGCTCAGGAGAATATCATCGGGCTCAAAGCACTCACGCAGAGCCTTTATAACGTCTATCGAGTCATGCCTGTGTGTCGGGAGAACAAGATGTCTGACAATAACACCTTTTCTGAGCAAACCTTTTTCATCATAAACCGGCTTGCCGACCTGCCTTTGCATAAGCTTAACAGCTTCGAGCGCTTTTTCAAAATAGTCGGAAGCCTTGGAATAGCGCTCCGAAAGAACGCTGTCCCTGTATTTAAGATCGGGCAGATAGACATCAATATAACCCGAGAGCATATCCAGTGTCCCGGCCTTCTCATATCCGCCTGTGTTCCAGACAGTAACAGGCCTGTCGTGACCCAGCATATCAAGCGCTTCGATTATCTGCGGTGTAAACTGAGTGGGGCTTACAAGCTCAATATTCTCACAGCCCATATCAACAAGTCTCAGGAAAGTATCCCGAAGCTCCCTCACAGTCAGTGCAAAGCCTTTTCCCTCGTGAGAAAGCTCATAGTTCTGGCAGTAGCAGCAGTGAAGCGTACAGCCTGTGAAAAACACCGTGCCTGCACCGCCTTTACCGCTTATCGGCGGCTCCTCCCAGAGGTGCGGCTCTGCTCTTGCAATGCGTACCTGCGTGCCTTCTCCGCAGAAGCCCTTTCCCGAGTACCTGTCAGCCTTACATTCCCTCGGGCAAAGGGTACAGCTTTCAAATGAGTAATTCACTTTGTTCGCTTATTACGGCAGAGGAGCTTTCAGCACCTGTGCCGAAATATTCTTTCGCATAATAATTGCTTGCGGTTCCTGCTAAAACAACTACCGCAAACATTATAATAAAGAACACAACAAATGCTATGGCACAGCCCTTGCCCGCCTGATTCTGAGCATTATTCTGATTGGCTCGGCTGTTCATAAAGTTAACATACTGCTGCTGCATCTGAGGGGACATATTTCTGAAATTAGGATTGTTTGCCTGCTGCTGAACATACATTGAGGAACGGCTAAGCGGCGAGGGATTCTGCTGTGCAGGATTATAGGTCTGCTGAGGCGGTCTGTAATTCTGCTGAGGCATACGGTGGGGCTCGCTTCTGAAATTCGGGTCATGGGCTTCTTCACGGCGCTCCTGAGCTACGAAGTCATTTTTCTTCTCCTTGTACATATCGGTACCCTCAGCGTGGAAGTGCCTGTCAAACGGGTCGAGGGTATGAGTATGCTCGCTGTCGGCATAAATGCCGCAGTCTATGTCCTCTTCACGGGCAGTAAGGCACTCGGGGCATATCATCTCATCGTCAGAGCTGAAATGGTATCCGCAGAACTTACATCTTGATCTCATAACACACACTCCTTATATGAACTCACAGCCCTTGCGAACGGGACTGCACATCTGTTTATAGGAATAGCCCTCAATGCTGTCAAATGCTCTCCGAAGCGCATCGTCATTATCAAACACACCAAAAACGGCTGAGCCGCTTCCTGTCATAAGTGTCTGTAAAGCGCCTGCACGTCTGAGGTCATCTTTAGCCTTTTGTATCTCATCGGGGCAGAAGGCATATTCCAGAGCATTGAACATATTAGCGCAAAAGCTGTAAATATTACCGCTTCCGAGGCTTTTCACAAACACATCTGTACTGCATCTTTTCGGGTTTACAATGCGGTCATAGGCCTTGTAGGCTTCGGGAGTTGAAATGCCTATATCGGGCTTTATGATCAGGAATTTACACGGCGGAGAGGGAAGTCTGTGAACTATCTCTCCAATGCCCTGACAGAACTGAGTTCCTCCCACAAGGCAGAAGGGCACATCAGCGCCAAGTGTCACGCCGACACGGCCGAGCTCATCGTCAAGAAGATTTGTCCCGTACATAAAATTCAGCGCACTGAGCATTGCCGCACAGTCGGAGCTTCCTCCGCCCATGCCTGCCATAGAGGGCAGGTTTTTCTCAACCCTGACGGTTATTTTTCTTCCGTAATCAATCCCTGTATGCTTTTGGAATGCAGTTATCGCTTTCCATATCAGGTTTGATTCATCACACGGAAAGCCTTCCTTATCGCATAGGATTTCAATACCCTCGCCCTCGGTAAGGCTGATATCAAGAATGTCATAAAGGTCTACCGACTGCATTACCGAATTGATCGTATGGTAGCCGTCCTGTCTTTTGCCGACAATGTCGAGCATAAGATTTAATTTTCCGTTGGCTTTGACCCTGAGTTTTTCACAAACCAGATCCATATTTTTCTCCTTAATGTCCGAACCGTGGGTACAGTACAAAGCAGTACAGCACCGCCCACAGTATAAGTTCGCAGATATTGATGATGTAAAAGCTGATATGCTTAGTCTTATGGTGAAAGAGCCTCATTCCGATAAGGGCACCGAAAGCTCCTCCGATAAGACCGAGAAGCCACAGCGTTTTCTCGGGAGTTCTCCATTTGTGACGCTTTGCTTTCAGCTTGTCTGCTCCGTATGCAAGGAGCGTTAATACGTTTATCGCAATAATATAAATGTAAAAGTACTTCATTCTATTATTATAGCACATCTTTCCGATATTGTAAAGATATCCCCCTCCGAAAAAACGGAAGGGGATAAACGTTTTTATCTGAAGTAAGCAACTCCGCTTTCAAATATCTTCTGATCCTTCTCACCCGGAACATTGAGGTAAACTCCCGAGCCGATACGCTCCGAGTGACCCATCTTTCCGAGAACTCTGCCGTCAGGTGAGGTAATACCCTCGATAGCCTGTACAGAAGTATTAGGATTGCAGTGAATATCGTATGTAGGCTGACCCTCGAAGTCAACGTACTGAGTAGCTATCTGACCGTTCTTAGCAAGCTCGGCGATCTCCTCGGCTGTTGCCACGAAGCGGCCCTCACCGTGAGAAATAGCGATAGTGTGAATATCTCCTACCTCGCAGCCTGCAAGCCACGGGCTCTTGTTTGAAGCTATTCTTGTGTTTACAAGCTTTGACTGGTGCCTTGCGATAGTATTGAAGGTCAGAGTCGGGGAGTCTGTACGCATATCTCTGATCTCACCGTAAGGAACAAGGCCGAGCTTTATAAGCGCCTGAAAGCCGTTGCAGATACCGAGCATAAGTCCGTCTCTGTTTTTCAGAAGCTCATGGATAGCGTCTGTAAGCTTGGGGTTTCTCAGGAACGAAACGATGAACTTACCGCTTCCGTCAGGCTCGTCACCGCCCGAGAAGCCTCCGGGCAGCATAACGATCTGGCTTTCCTTGATCTTCTTCTCCATAGCATCAACGGATTCCTTGATAGCCTCGGCGGTAAGGTTTCTTACGACGAAAATGTCAGCCTCAGCGCCTGCTCTCTCAAACACTCTTGCAGTATCGTACTCGCAGTTAGTACCGGGGAATACAGGAATAAGTACCTTAGGCTTAGCCGCCTTGATTGCAGGCGCCTTTCTCTCTGCTGCCTCGAAGCTGTAAACCTCGGGCTTTTCCTCGGGCTCCTTAACGTGAACAGGATAAACAGGCTCAAGCTTCTGCTCCCAGAGGGTCTGAAGCTCTTGCGCATCAATAGAGTAGCTGTCTGAAACGATCCTGTAATCCTCAATAGTCTCACCGATAACTCTCTCGTCGGTCTCGGTGCCCTCGGCAAGCTCAAGCACAAATGCACCGTAGCAGTGTCTGTAGAGCTCATTAGCAGTAAGCTTTTCGGTGAACTTAAATCCTATCTTGTTTCCGAAGCACATCTTAGCTATAGCCTCGCTCACACCGCCGTAGGATACAGCCCAGCTTGACAGTACCTTGCCGTCAGCTATCAGCTTTTCGACCTTCTCGAATACAGCTCTCAAAGACTCAAACTTAACAAGCTTGTTCTCGTCATACTCAGGCTTGATAAGAATAACCTTCGAGCCTGCCTTCTTGAACTCATTTGAAACGATGTTCTTTGTATCAGCAACCGATACAGCAAACGAAACCAGTGTAGGCGGCACATCAATATCCTCAAATGTACCCGACATTGAGTCCTTGCCTCCGATAGAGCCGCAGGCAAGCTCGATCTGAGCCTTGTAAGCACCGAGCAGAGCCGCCAGAGGCTTGCCCCAGCGCTCAGGGTCATTCTGAGTTCTCTCAAAATACTCCTGGAAGGTCAGCCAGCACTTTTCATAAGTACCGCCTGCTGCGACAACCTTAGCGATAGACTCAACAACTGCCGACATAGCCCCGTGATAAGGGCTCTTTGAGGACAGGAAAGGATCATAGCCCCAAGCCATAATAGAAGCTGTGTTTGTCTCTCCCTTGAGGACAGGTATCTTCGCAGCCATAGCCTGAGTAGGAGTATTCTGATACTTACCGCCGTAAGGCATAAGCACAGTACCTGCACCGATGGTTGAGTCAAACCTTTCTACCAGACCCTTCTGTGAGCAGACATTCAGGTTTGAGATCATAGCCTTCCAGCGGTCAGCGGTATCCTCGGTGTTCTCATCGGCAGCGATAAACGGCTCAGCGACTGTTATATCAGTGTGCTTCTCGGCACCGTTTGAATTCAGGAACTCTCTTGACAGGTCAACTATAGTCTTGCCGTTCCAGTTCATTCTGAGTCTCGGCTCTTCGGTAACTCTTGCCACCATAGTAGCCTCTAAGTTCTCCTTTGCAGCCTCAGCCATGAACTTTTCAAGGTCAGATCTTGCAACAACAACTGCCATTCTCTCCTGGCTCTCCGAGATAGCAAGCTCTGTACCGTCAAGGCCGTCATATTTCTTTGTAACAGCATCGAGGTTTATCTGCAATCCGTCGGCAAGCTCACCGATAGCAACAGACACACCGCCTGCACCGAAGTCGTTGCATCTCTTGATCATCGAGGTAACAACAGGGTTTCTGAACAGTCTCTGCAGCTTTCTTTCCTCGGGAGCATTACCCTTCTGTACCTCGGCACCGCAGCTCTCCAGCGAGTGCAGCGTGTGGCTCTTAGATGAGCCTGTAGCACCGCCGCAGCCGTCACGGCCTGTTCTGCCGCCGAGAAGTATTACGATATCCTCGGGAGCAGGTCTTTCACGTCTTACGTTCTTTGCGGGAGCAGCACCTACAACAGCACCTATTTCCATACGCTTAGCAACGTAGCCGGGGTGATATATCTCATTAACATGGCCTGTAGCCAGACCAATCTGGTTTCCGTATGATGAATAACCGTTAGCAGCGCCCACAACGATCTTTCTCTGAGGGAGCTTTCCCTGAATAGTATCAGCAACAGGCACCAGCGGATTTCCCGCACCTGTAACTCTCATAGCCTGATATACGTATGAACGCCCTGACAGCGGGTCTCTGATAGCACCGCCGAGACAGGTAGCAGCACCGCCGAAGGGCTCTATCTCTGTCGGGTGGTTGTGAGTTTCGTTCTTGAACATCAGCAGCCAGTCCTCGGGCTTGCCGTCAACGTCTACAGTTATCTTTACCGAGCAGGCATTTATCTCCTCGCTCTCGTCAAGGTCCTTGAGAAGCCCTGCCTTTTTAAGCTGCTTAGCACCTATGCAGGCAAGGTCCATAAGAGTAATGGGCTTGTCTGTTCTGCCTGCGTACAGGTCTTTTCTGGTATTTACATAGTCCTTGAATGTGTCTGCTATATAGTCAGCCTTGATGTCCACATTGTCAACTATAGTCAGAAACGTTGTGTGACGGCAGTGGTCTGACCAGTATGTATCTATCATTCTTATCTCAGTGATAGTGGGGTTGCGCTTCTCCTGATCTCTGAAATAGTCACGGCAGAATCTGATATCATCAAGATCCATTGCCAGACCCAGCTCAGAGAGCATAGCCTTCAGGTCATCTTCTGTAGAGTAAATAAAGCCGTCGATAGTATCGACCTCAGTCGGTATATCATACTTGATGTCGAGAGTATCAAACTCATCAAGTGAAGCCTCTCTTGACTCAACAGGGTTAATGATATAGGCTTTGAGCTTTGCGATCTCCTCATCGGAAAGCTCGCCCGAAACTATATAAACAGTAGCCGACTTTACCACAGGTCTTTTTCCGCCTGTCAGCAGCGAAATACACTGAGCGCAGGAATCAGCCCTCTGGTCGAACTGACCGGGCAGATACTCAACAGCGAACATAGTCTCACCGTCAATTATCTGAGGAAGCTTGTCATAGGTGACATCTACAGCAGGCTCAGAGAATACCACAGGCACAGCAAGGTCAAAGTCGCTCTTCGGCAGACCCTCAGCGTCATAGCGGTTGATGACTCTGATATCCTTTACCGCATCCAGCCCCAGTGCTGACTTAATATCCTTTACAAGGCTCTTTGAAGCCACAGCAAACTCAGGCTTCTTCTCAACATAAATACGAAAAACAGACATATCAACAACTCCTTAGTTCTTATAAGAGCATACGGCAAAGCCGTTGTCTATTACAGATTATTATAGCACATCTTATACTATATTGTCAAACGTACTTTGTAAACTTTCTTCTTTACATTTTGCATTCCGTGTGGTATAATGATATCAGACTGAATATTCCAAGCACTTGCTTAATTTGCTTGATTGATTTAAGCACTTGCTTAATTTGCTTGACTATTTTAAGCACTTGCTTAATTTGCTTGATTAATTTAAGCACTTGCTTGATTTGCTTGACTGATTTAAGCACTTGCTTAATTTGCTTGACTATTTTAAGCACTTGCTTAATTTGCTTGACTGATTTAAGCACTTGCTTAATTTGCTTGACTATTTTAAGCATTTGCTTAATTTGCTTAGCAAATTCAAGCAAATCAAGCTGATACTGTTACTGAGACTGAAACTGTTACTGAAACTGTTACCGAGACTGAGACTGACACTGATATATAGGCAGCTCTGCCTGCAGAGCAGGTCTGTCTGTCGGTCTATAGAAAAGAAATTCTTTTTGGGTTCCGAAGCTATAGCCTTCTTCGGGATCGTATTATATGTTCGGGAGGTCGATAAAATGTTTGATGTACTGATAATCGGAGCAGGAGCCGTAGGCTGTGCGGCAGCACGGGAGCTCTCAAAGTATAAGCTCTCGGTCTGCGTGGCAGATAAGGAGAGCGATGTCTGCGAGGGCACTACAAAGGCAAACTCTGCAATTGTTCATGCAGGCTTTGATGCAGAGCCGGGAACGCTCAAGGCAAAGCTGAATGTCAGGGGCTCCGAAATGATGGAGGAGCTCTCTCGGAAGCTTGACTTTGCCTACAGAAGAAATGAAGCACTTGTACTCTGCTTTGATGAAGCACAGCAGGACGGGCTGAAAACCCTTCTGGAGCGTGGAGAGAAAAACGGAGTTAAGGGTCTGTCAATAATTTCGGGTGACGAAGCCAGAAGCTTAGAGCCTGCCCTTACCGATGAGGTCGTATCTGCACTCAGGGCTGAGACATCAGCTATA
>CAMMYU010000130.1:0-28346 GCA_946528545.1 uncultured Ruminococcus sp. | reverse complement strand
CATACAGGATTCCTCCTTACATAATAGTCCAATCAAAACAACCCGCATGATAAGTAAACCGGCAATAGATGTACATGCCGTCAGAATCTACAATTATTCACATTAATTTTAGCATAAAACGCAGATAAAGTCAACAGAGTATCGAAAAATGAAATATGATGCTTTGGAGTTTCCGCCCTTTTCGTGTCGGGTCTAAAAAGTGTATATCAGATAAACGCTCTGAGTTTTGGTTTAATATTTTTATATACCCTTGCCGCTTTTGGACAAGGGTATTTTTATATCATTGATGTTTTCAGAAACAGCGCCGATTACTATTATCACAGCGTATCAACAGATGTCAAAGTCTTTGAAAATGCGTAATTGCGTGGATTTTCAGCTAAAAACTTATGATTGAAATTGTGCAGGATATATGCTATACTGATATTGACCTCATGAGACAGCAGGGAAGCGGCTATCCGGAGAGCTGCTCCAAAAACCAATAACAACCACTATCAGGAGGTAAAAACTATGATTAATATTATTACAAAGCTTGCAGACCGTGAAACCGAGATCAACAAAGTCAAAAACGTGTATATCGGGCTTCCCGATTCAGAACCCGAAGATCTTGCTGCGGCTTTTGCAGCAAGTATATTCTTTGATACGAGAATGTTCGTCAGCATCAGTTACAGCAGCCTTGACATGACCCGTAAGCTATGCAGTGAATTCGATCACGGTGTAAGCATTTATAAGGCCTACAGGCTGACTCAAGCGTTGGGGTATAAAATGGACCTTGATCGTCTCAGGGTGATAATGTTCAGTATCCTATCTGCTCAGATATGTGAGCCGCTTGATCTTGCAACGCTTGACGGCTATGCCTTCACGCTGTCTAAGACATTTGAAAAGGTTTTGACGGGCGACGATCACGATGCAGGTATAATAGCCTGCGCCTTGCTCACTCTTGCAGGGAGAGAGGAGAATGACAGGTTCAATTTCGCCTATGATACGCTGCTGCCTGCACTACTTGAAGATCAAAACTTTTCTAACTATGATACGGAGAAAAATATTGTTTACGCACTTGATATTCTCTGGCAGGCTGACTGTGATCTCAGAGCCAAGTATAGTGACCTCGATGTTGATTATGTCGTCGAAGACGCTGTGCTGTACAGAGCACTGCTGATAGCCGTTCTGGCTGACTTTATGGGTGACGACCTATATAAGCTGTACACTACATTTTCAAGCCTTGATACTGACTTTACGGAGTCACTTCTTCAGGGAAAATGCTGTTATGATCCTGAAGAGAACTTTTCTGACAGCGACTGTGAGACGCAAGACCACGACCCGCTTGACGACCTTGACTGGGACGAGTTTTTCTCCTATGCAGAGTAAAAGCAGGCCTTCACCGAGCTCTGCTGCAACTATAAAAACCGATAATAAAAACAGCCGCGCAAGGCGGCTGTTTTTTCATCATATCTTAGAATATCCGAAGCTGTTTATAAGTGCATCTACCTTTTTGCCTGCTCTGCACATCGGGCATTCAGCAGGAAGATAAGTGCTGTACTGCGGAAGGTCTCCGCCCTTGAAAATAGCATGAACGGGAATTCCGTTAGCTTCATCAATAGCCGAGAAGATAGCCGCAATAGCTACAAGCTTTCCGCTGTAGTACTGTAAGCAGTCAACAGCTCTGCTGATCGACTTTCCTGTAGATGCAGACGAGATCAGCAGAAGCACATTCTTGTTCCATATCTTCTTCTGGTTGTTGTCTCTGAAAATCATCTGATTAACAGCGTTAAGCTCAGGCGTTACAACGTTTATATCCTCGCCTGCGTTGATTCCTGCCGAGTTAAGCGACTCAGCAAGGAAAGCTCCGAGTATCTCAGTGCCCTCAAGACAGATGATAGTATCTACATGAGTTGAGGAGTAGGTGCTTGCAAGGTCCTTAGCAGCCTCCTTAGCCATTTTTGAACTGGTCTTTATAGCTGTCATATCTACATAGTGGTTTACATGAGAGTGGTTCGTAGCAAAATGTCCCGGGATAACTCCGATGACTATCTTGCTGTTTGAACGAGCCTCAATATTCTGAATACGGTCTTCCAATTGTGATTCCTCCTTAAGGCTTTGAGCCGACCCCTTTGCCGGCTTTCTTGATTGCATTGTATATTATACCATATTATAGCCTATAAATCAATAGGGAGTTGTTGAAAATTTCACAAATTTTTCATATTATACAAAAAACAGGAGCTCTCTTTGTTTAATATGTCTTGTTTGAGCCTTGTGTATTTGTGTAAAATTGGGGTTGTAATATGCGGGGAAATTTTGTATAATATAGTATATGATGTGCGAGAGGAGAGGTATGCAATGCTCAGATTGGCAGCGGTAATATTATTCAGCGCTGTGCTGATGGTGCTGACCTTTCCGTTGTGTGCAGCCGCTGAGGGAGCAGATTCTGTCAATGAGACTGAAAGCTCCCGTGTAAGCTCCGAGAACAGCTCCGAGGGCGATGAAAAGTCGGGCGGAGACTGGAAGATATTTGTCAGTATCGGAGCAGGCATAGCAGTGGTGGCGGTAGTTATCGGGATAATTGCCTCGAAGGACGCATAGACTGCGCAAATATTGATAAACCTGCCGTACAGCTTGTGTGGCTGTACGGCTTTTTTATAGGGAACTGAAAGGACGGTTATTATGGGAAGAAAAACAAAGGCGCTGCTCAGCGGACTTATCTGTGCGGCAATGTCGGTGACGGCAATGGTTCAGACTGTATCGGCTGAAACGCTGTTAAATGAAGCCGCTTTAGAAGAGGCTACGGCTCAGGAGATACTTGCAGATATGGGCATAGGCTGGAATCTCGGAAACACACTTGATGCACCCTCCGAGACTTCATGGGGCTGCCCTAAGACAACTCAGGAGCTGATCAGCAAGGTAAAGGACCTTGGCTTCAATACAGTCAGGATACCTGTTACCTGGGGCGGTCACATGAACTCTGATCTGACAATAAAGGAAAGCTGGATGAGCAGAGTAAAAGAGGTGGTTGACTACTGCTACAATGAGGATATGTACGTTATTATCAATATCCACCATGACTGCAAGTCGTCGCTTGCAAACACCTCAAAGGGCTATACACCTTCGGGTACTTATTATGTTAGGTCAAAGAAGTTTGTAGATTCGGTATGGTCTCAGGTGTCTGATTATTTCAAGGATTATGACTATCACCTCATTTTTGAGACACTCAATGAACCGAGACTGATCGGAGATGCCAATGAATGGTGGTTTACTGCGAGCAATCCTCAGACTAATGTAAAGGATTCGATAAATATTATAAACAAGCTCAATCAGAGTGCAGTAAATAAAATAAGAGCCGCAGGCGGATACAATGAGAAGAGACTTATTATGTGCCCGGGCTATGATGCCTCTGTAGACGGCGCTACAACATCTTATTTTACACTCCCGACTGATATTGCGGGCAATAAGAACAGGCTTGCGGTTTCTGTTCACGGCTACAGCCCCTACGATTTTGCGATGGGCTCGGTCAGCACATATAATTCCACACAGCAGAGAAATCTCAAGAACTATACTATGGATCCCATCAAAACCAAACTGGTTGACAAGGGCATACCTGTAGTTATGGGTGAGTTCAGCGCAACAGCGGCTAAAGACCTCAGCGAGAGGAAAAAGTGGGCAGAGGATTATGCAGGTCAGGCAAGTGCGATGAATATGCCTATAATTCTCTGGGATAACAATGCATTCAACAAGAAGACCGATGACGGTAAAATGAACAGTGAGTGTCACGGTTATATCAACAGAAGCAATAATACAGTTTCCGATGAGCAGCAGCAGGTGCTTGATGTTCTCTTTGCTCCGTATAAGGCACTTGAAGCTGAGCGAATGGCAGAAATGACAACCCTTACCGACATTGAGATAAACTGCACGGTATCGGGCCTTGCCGAGGATAAATACTCGTTGGTGGGCATTAGAACTGCTGAGATATACAATTCAGATAAGTCTTTTTCAATGAACTTCAATCTCAACACAGGAAATGTATTTACAGTGCCCAATATTGCCGACGGCGAGTATACAGTAGTTCTCAGTGCAGACAACTGTGTAAGCAAAACAACGGCCTTTACGATCAAGAAAGGCATTCAGACTGCACCTGTGAATGAGCAGATAAACCTCATCGGTGATATTAACGGTGACGGCGCAGCAAATGCCCTCGACCTTATGCTTATAAAGCGTCATCTGATAGGTTTAAGACTGGGTGAATATGAGCAGGCCTGCGCAGACGTGGACAGGAACGGCAAGATCGACACTATTGATCTTCTGCGCCTGAAAAAAGCAATGATAAACTATCAGCCTATCTGGAAATAAGACATTCAGCCCGCACTACGGTGCGGGCTTTTCCTGTTATTTAAGGCTTTTTTGCTAAAAAACATTGACAATGATGTAACATTGTGTTATAATAATATTAATTATTATGCGCCGTTATGCGGTGAAAAGAGAATGGGGTAATATATATGGCAGACGAAAAGGAGCTTGAACGAATAGATCAGGCTGCGGAATATTTCAGACGGTATTTTGAAATGGAGAATGCCGTTACTATCAATGAAGAGAATAAGGAGTACCTCAAGACCTATATACATGATGATAAATATGTCATCAACAACTTTGGCCGAAAGGATCAGACCCAGAGGGGAGCAATTATCACATCTATAGTTGCGGTTCTGCTGCTGCTGCTTATGTCTGTTATGATAAACTTTTTTGTTGGCATAGGCTTGGCGGTGGGTGCTATCGTTGTGGGTACTATTGTTACGCTGAGGCTTAACAAGTACAGGCTTGAGCTTGCTAAGAAAGAGCAGCATGAGGTCAACGAAGGCATCAAGGAGCAGATCTCTATGCTTGAGGACAGAAAGATCCAGCTTGAGAGACAGAGAGATGATTACTATACTGCCCTCGGGAAGAGAGTTGACTGCGTTCCGCTTGACTATATGAAGAATGTGGCTCAGATAAAGAAGTATATGACTGACGGCGAGGCAGATACCTGCGAAGAGGCTGTCGGAATGTTTGAGCAGAGCCTGCTTATGCAGCAGATGACTGACATCATGAAGGCAAGCGAGGTCAAGGAAGAGCCAAAGCAGAGCGATAAGGAGCGTTTCGGCGACCCGCTGGAGATCATCAAGCAGAACAAGAGAAAGAGAAGAAAAGAAAAGAAAGCAAAGAAATAGTTTTTATCAGCCTCGCTTTATGCGGGGCTGTTTTGTTTAGAATTACCAATTGAGAGGGACAAAATTCTACCTGATAAGCCTTGCAGAAAGAGGAGCGATTTGGTATAATATAAGGTATAGATCGGTTGTTCAGGAGGTACATAATGAAAGCTAAAAGAATTATAAGTTCAGTGTTGGCGTTGTCGCTGGCTGTGGGCGTAATAGCTTCGCCTGCGGGACAGGAGGGGCTGCCCTCGCTGTTTGGTATTCAGGCGAGTGCTGCAGACTACAGCTATCTGACATTTGAGACACGTTCTGACGGAAATTACGATATTGCCGGCTGCTCCGCAGCTGCGGTGAATGTTGTTGTGCCTGCTTCGTATAACGGCAAGAAGGTAGTTACTATAAAGAACAATGCCTTCGTCAACTGCACGGGTATCAAGACCGTTGTTATTCAGGACGGTATCACAAGTATAGGCAATTCTGCCTTTGAGGGCTGTACTGCGATGACAAGCATTACTCTTCCGAATACGCTCAACAGGATAAACGAATGGGCATTTTTCAGGTGTATGAGCCTGAAGGAAGTAACTGTAAAGCAGAGCAGCTGGGTCTATCTTGGCGACCATGTGTTTGACGGCTGCACATCGCTTGAAACGGTAAGCCTGCCTGTAACTGCCTACGGTATCGGCAGCGGCGTTTTCAATGGCTGCAGCAGCCTTAAAGCTGTAAACGTAGCAGAAGGAAACGGCACTTACAAGAGCGTTGACGGTATGCTTATGAGCAAGGACGGTACAGAGCTTCTGGCTGTGCCTGCAAGTGCCGAGAGCGTTACCATTCCCGAGGGTGTGACAGAGCTTCCCTCTGATATGCTCAAGGGCTTTGGAAATCTTACATCGCTCACTCTGCCCGAGGGTCTGACCACTATCGGAAAGTGCGCAGTTTATGACAGCAGAACACTCAAAGAGGTAACAATACCAAAGAGCGTTACTCAGATAGGCGCAATGGCATTCGGTTATTACTATGACAGCGATACCATAAATTCTCGTGCAAAGGTCGAGGACTTCACGATTTACGGCTATTGGGGAACAGCCTCGCATACCTATGCAATGAAAAACGGCTTTAAGTTCGTGCCCCTTGATGATGCGCTTTACAGCGTATCTCTGGAGACTGATGAGTCTGCACTCCTTGAAAATGACAGCGAAATAACGATAAGCTTCAATGATGATGAGCAGACTTGGTTCGATGCTGTTGACGGCAGATTTGTTCTGCCTGAGGAGCTTGCCGACGGTGACTATGTTATGACTGTAAGCGCCGATAACTTTGCTCAGAGAGAGTACAGCGTTACCGTAAAGAACGGAGCGTTCACTGCCGACCCCGAGGTTAAGCTTTATGCAATTGGCGATGTAAACAACGATAAAGCAGTCAATATGCTTGACATCACTGCTATCAAGAGGCATCTTATCAAGGTTGAACGACTTGATGAATACAAGGCAATATGTGCTGATGTCAATAATGATGACATTGTAAACACTCTTGATATACTGGCTCTGAAAAGGCATCTTATTAAGGTTGAGCCGCTTTGGCAGCCGATATAGAAATATGAATCTTAAAAATGGAGGTAGATTATTATGAGAAAAAATTTAGGAGCACAGCCTGCACTGTTTCCGATGCCTGTGGCTATAATTGCCGCTTACGATGCTGAGGGCAAGGTTTGTGCAATGAATGCCGCATGGGCTCAGATTTGCGGAATGGACAAGGTAGCACTCTTCATCAGTGAGGGCCACAAGACCACAGCCGCTATCAAGGAGACCAAGGCATTCACAGTCAGCATTGCTGATTCGGCAAATATCGTGCCTGCGGATTTCTTCGGAATTGCAACAGGAAACAAAATGCCTGACAAGTTCGAGCGTTCGGGCTGTACAGCTGTAAAGAGCGAGTTTGTTAATGCGCCTGTTATTACTGATTTCCCTGTGGCTATCGAGTGCGAGCTTGCAGAGATCGTCAAGACCGAGAATATGCACTGCGTAGTCGGAAAGATAGTAAATGCAAGTGCCGATGAGAAGGTAGTCGGCGCTGACGGCAAGGTTGACCCCGAGAAAGTGGATGCACTTATCTTTGACCAGTTCCGTTCGGGCTACTACAAGGTAGGCGAAAAAGCAGGACAGGCATGGAATGCAGGCAACGAGCTTATGAAGTAAAAGACCGGCTTAAACTACGGCGGCCCCCCCTTGTAAATAGTCGGAAGATGTGTTATACTGGTAACATATAAAAAAGAACGGAGGAATTTTTATGAGTTCAAATGTCAGACCCGAGAGCATGGAGCGTATCACAACTGAGGCACTGGCTCAGGCTTTTATTGACGAGCAGGTCAAAGAGCTCAGAGCGCAGATAGGCGACAAGAAGGTACTGCTTGCGCTGTCGGGCGGAGTTGACAGCTCTGTTGTTGCGGCACTGCTTATCAAGGCAGTCGGACAGCAGCTTGTGTGCGTTCATGTTAATCACGGACTTCTCAGAAAGGGCGAGCCTGAGCAGGTTGTAGATGTGTTCAGAAATCAGATGAACGCAAACCTTGTTTACGTTGACGCTGTTGACCGCTTCTTAGACAAGCTTGCAGGTGTTGCAGAGCCTGAGAAGAAGAGAAAGATCATCGGTGCAGAGTTTATCCGAGTGTTCGAGGAAGAGGCAAGGAAGCAGGACGGAATCGAGTTCCTTGCACAGGGCACAATTTACCCTGACATTCTGGAGAGCGACGGCGTAAAGGCGCATCACAATGTCGGCGGTCTGCCTGAGGATATGCAGTTTGAGCTGGTAGAGCCTATCAAGCTTCTGTTCAAGGACGAGGTAAGAGTGGTAGGCAAGGCGCTTGGTCTGCCTGACGGAATGGTATACCGTCAGCCGTTCCCGGGACCGGGGCTTGGAGTAAGGTGTCTCGGAGCTATCACGAGAGACAGGCTTGAGGCAGTTCGTGAGAGTGACGCTATCCTGCGTGAGGAGTTTGCAAAGAACGGACTTGAGGGCAAGGTATGGCAGTACTTCACAGCAGTGCCGGATTTCAGGTCAGTGGGTGTTAAGGACGGAAAGAGGACATTTGCATATCCTGTAATTATCCGTGCGGTAAACACCAAGGACGCCATGACAGCGACCGTAGAGAACGTCCCCTTTGAGCTGCTTGAGCACATCACAGCCCGTATCACAGCCGAGGTCGAGAACGTAAACCGCGTGCTTTATGATCTGACACCTAAGCCTAGTGCTACTATAGAATGGGAGTGACTCTCCCCCCTATAAAAAGCCAAAAGCCTTGCCTGACAAATCAGGCAAGGCTTTTTATCAGTCTTTTTTCAGTTCATCGAACTTCTGCGCTATTGATGGGCTGTTCGCAGTTAGCCTCTTTATGGTGATTTCGTCGATCTTGTTGTTTGCCTTTCTGAGGTGATCGCTCGAAAGCAGAAGATTGTCCTTGACCTCCTGCAAGTGGCGGATAGAATCGTCAATCGCCTTGATTGCATCGTTGAAACGCTCCGTTGCATTGTGGTAGTGCTTCTCAAACAGCTTCTTGAAATTGTCAAGGTTGCCCTCAAAGTTTTCTATGTCTATGTTCTGTGCCTTATACTGACTGAGCTGTCTCTTATAGCCGACTGCGTTCATAGCCGAATTTCTGAGAATTGAAATCATCGGTATGAAAAACTGAGGTCTGATAACATACATTTTCTCGTAATGATAGGACACGTCAACAATGCCCTGATTGTAAAGCTCGTTGTCAGCCTCAAGCAGGCTTACCAGTACCGCATACTCACAGCCCTTTTCACGTCTGTCCTTGTCAAGCTCCTTGAAGAAGTCCTCGTTCTTGTGCTTGGTTTTGGTGGTATCGGCTTCGTTTTTCATCTCAAACATTATGGAGACTATCTCTGTGCCGTCTTCGTCATAGTCACGGAAAATGAAATCTCCCTTACTGCCTGAATCTTCCGAGACCTTGTTGTCCTTCTCAAAATATGCTCTCGGAAATGCTGTCATTCTGATAGAGTTGAACTCATTTGAACAGTGCTGTTCAAGGCTCTCTCCTATCATTTTTGTGGACATTTTTGCCTTCATGTCCT
The DNA here is from genome assembly GCA_946528545.1 of uncultured Ruminococcus sp. Taxonomy (GTDB): domain Bacteria; phylum Bacillota; class Clostridia; order Oscillospirales; family Ruminococcaceae; genus Hominimerdicola. The sequence continues at coordinate 19,081 of CAMMYU010000130.1, read as the reverse complement.
TGTAGTACTCAACCTGCTCGTTAGCCATTCTGAGCTTTGCCTCATAGTCAGCTTTCTGAGTGTCACGCTCAACCTCGACCGCCTTGACAGCCTCGCTTATCTCGTACTTCTTTTCCTGATCCTTGTTCTTGATCTCCAGTTCCATGAGCTTTATCTTGTTGTTCTTTGCAGTCAGCTCATCTCTTACCTTGGAGAGCTCCTCCTGAGCCGCAGTGCGCTCATCGCTCTTGACCTTGTCTATAATCAGCTCATGTTCACGGCTTGTCGCTTCGAGCTTCTCTTTCAGGCTTGCAATCTCCGTATCTTTTTTCGATACAGTCTCCTTGAACTCATCAAGGCGCTTTTCACCCTCGGAGCGCTCCTCGGTTATAGCCTTGTCAAGCTCCAGCTTGTGCTCGTGAGAAAGGCTGTCAAGCTGTGTCTGAAGTGCCTTCACCGTGTTCTGAAGCTCAGCTATCTCCTTGTCGGATTCGTTCTTTATCTGCTGAACCTTCAGCTGAAGAGCAGCCTTGTACTTTTCCTTGTCATCGCTTCTTATCTCGGAAACTCTCTGCGAAACCTCGCTGCTGAATTCGGCAGTTCGTACCTGCTCGGCCACCTTTGCATAATTAGTCTCGTCAAGGTCTATGAACTGTCCGCAGTTCGGGCATTTTATCTGTGGCATTGTTATCTTCCTTTCTTATATAATGGGGAAATGGGGAGAGCCCTGAAAGAGCTCCCCCCGAATGTGTATATCTGTATCAGAGTGCTGCAAGCTTTGCAAACTGTGCCTTGAGTGCAGGATAGATCTCAACATAAAGCTGATAGAACTTCTCATACTCCTTGCTTCTCTGAGCGTCAGGCTGCTGTATCTTGTCTGTCTTTACTACTGCATGGCAGGCCTCGGGAACGCTGGAATAGATACCCGCACCGACTGCAGCAAGCAGTGCAACTCCGAGGGCAGGACCCTCCTTAGATGAAGCTGTCTTCACCTGGCAGCCGTAAAGGTCAGCAAGCATTGATCTCCACAGCGGAGAGCTTCCGCCGCCGCCGCAGGCCATCATATCGGAAACGTTGATATTCATTTGTCTGAACACTTCTACGCAGTCACGCAGAGAATAGGAAACACCCTCCATAACGGCTCTGAGCATATCCTTCTTTGTATGCATAGCGGAAAGACCGAAGAAAACTCCTCTTGCGTCCGGGTCAAGGTGCGGAGTTCTTTCTCCCATAAGATAGGGCAGGTAAAGCAGTCTGTTAGCGCCCACAGGAACAGTCTCTGCCTGCTTATCCATGAGGTAGTACTCATCAACACCCATGTACTTTGCGGTCTCCATCTCGCTGTGACAGAAGTTATCCCTGAACCACTTCAGAGACAGTCCTGCACCCTGAGTAACACCCATAACGTGCCATGAGTTCGGAACTGCCGCACAGCAGGTATGTACTCTTCCGAGAGTATCTGTTGACATCTGAGATGTATGTGCAAACACAACTCCCGATGTGCCGATAGTTGTGAAAGCCTTTCCGTCCTCGCAGACACCTGTGCCGATTGCAGCCGCAGCATTGTCTCCGCCGCCGCCGACAACTATAGTGCCCTCTTTAAGACCTGTAAGCTCAGCTATCTGCTTTGTGACTCTTCCTGTCACCTCGCAGGATTCGTAAACCTTAGCAAGCATTGACATATCAATGTCAAGCCCCTTGCAGACCTCCTCAGACCAGCAGCGGTTAGCAATATCAAGAAGCTGCATACCCGATGCGTCAGAAACCTCGGTCGCATATTCGCCTGTCAGGATAAATCTCAGGTAGTCCTTCGGCAGCAGTATATGTCTGCACTTTTCGTAGATGTCAGGCTCGTTGTTTCTCACCCAGAGGATCTTAGCAGCCGTCCAGCCTGTGAGGGCAGGGTTAGCGGTGATAGAGATAAGCTTGTCTCTTCCAAGCTTCTGATTCATCTCCTCGACCTCATTAGCAGTTCTCTGGTCGCACCAGATGATAGATTTTCTAAGTACATTATTGTCCTTGTCAAGCATAACAAGTCCGTGCATCTGTCCCGAGATACCGATGCCTGCGACCTCGTCGCCCTTGACACCGCTTTCATCAAGCACAGCCTTTATAGTAGTCAGCATAGCGTCTGACCAGTCCTTAGGGTCCTGCTCAGCGTAGCCGTTCTTGGGCTGATACATGGGGTACTCAACAGTTACCGATGAAACCACCGTGCCGTCCTCCTTGAAGAGAACAGTCTTAGTACCGCTTGTACCGCAGTCAACACCTAAAATATAAGCCATTTTCAACACTCCGATCTGATTTATTTGCGAAAGGGCGCACTAGCCCTCTTTTTCCAGTACAAAGTAGGTATCCTTATCCTCCTCAACGAGCTTTACGATCCTCCAGCCGAGGGTAACAAGATCGTTGAGCTTTTCGATCTGAGAGAACCTGTCAAGGTCGGGAGCAAAAGGATATTCAGTGCTCTGCGACTTTGAAACGTAAACCTTCTTCTGCATACCAAAACCTCCTTGAAATCAAAAACAAGTACCTATACACTTCTATTATACAACATCTTGTATATAATTGCAAGAGGGTTTGCACAAAAAATATTAACAGAAAAGGTTTAATTTTTTCATTTTTATAGAAATATTAAAGGAGCACGTCGAAAAATGACGTGCTCTCTGTGATCTTATATTATTTTGGAAAGAAACTCAACGAGCCTCGGGTTCTTCGGGTTGGAGAAAAACTCCTTCGGCGGCGCCTGCTCAAGAACGTTTCCGTCTGCCATAAAAAGCACACGGGAGGCAACCTCTTTTGCAAAGCTCATCTCATGAGTTACCACTGCCATAGTCATGCCCTCGTCTGCAAGGCGCTTCATAAGCTGTAATACCTCGCCGACCATTTCGGGGTCAAGCGCCGAGGTAGGCTCGTCAAAGAGTATCATCTCGGGGTTCATAGCGAGAGCCCTTGCAATAGCTATCCTCTGTTTCTGTCCTCCTGAAAGAGTCGAGGGGTAAGCCTCAGCCTTATCGGGCAGCCCAACTACCTCAAGAAGCTCCTCGGCCATTGAATCAGCCTGGGGCTTGGTCATCAGCCCGAGCTTTACAGGCGCTATAGAGATGTTCTGCCTTACTGTCAGGTGAGGGAAGAGGTTAAAGTGCTGAAACACCATTCCCATTTTCATACGAAGCTTATTCAGCTCGTGCTCGCTTGCCTTTGTAAGGTCCTTTCCCTCAAAGATTATTTCTCCCGAGGTCGGGGTCTCCAGCATATTCATACAGCGCAGAAAGGTTGATTTTCCCGAGCCCGAAGGACCGACTATAACGATCTTCTCGCCCTTTTCGATCTTCTCGTTGATGCCGTTGAGTACAGTAACTTCGCCGAAGGTCTTGACAAGATTTTTAATTTCTATCACTTTTTGCCAGTCTCCTTTCAAGCCTCATTACCAGATGGGACAGGATCATGACCATAATAAGATAAATCATCGCCACAGCTATCAGAGGCATAAAAGCACTGTAGGTCTGGCTTCTGATAATATCTCCGCCCTTAGTAAGGTCAACTATGCCGATATAGCCTGCAACAGAGGTCTCCTTCAGCAGCACTATGAACTCATTCGCAAGTGCGGGCAGTATAGCCTTGAATGCCTGCGGAAGAATAATGAACATCATAGTCTGCCTGTAGCTGAAGCCAAGGCTTCTGCCTGCTTCAAGCTGACCGCCGTCAACCGACATTATTCCCGAACGCACTATCTCAGCGACATAAGCCCCCGAGTTAATTCCGAAGGCAAGTATCGCCACTATGTACTTGCTAAGCTCCACCGACCCGAAAAACACTACCGAGCCGAAGATAACAAAGTACATTATCATAAGCTGAACTACCATAGGTGTTCCTCTGATGACAGTGAGGTATATCTTGCAGAAAACATTAAGCACCTTGAAGCGTCCTGTCTTATCGTGGGTTGAGCGAACGATCGCTACCATGAAGCCTATCAGAAAGCCCAGAAGAACTGCTCCGACAGTAACTATCAGCGTGGTCTTCAAGCCGTTTACAAGGTATTCCCAGCGTGCGCCCTCTATAAAATTCTGTTTGAATTCAGTTATAAAGCTGTAATGCATTGCTTTTACCGATTCCCCTCAGCGGAGAGATCAATCCTTTCTTACGATGATTACCTGCTTAGCAGTGGTGTAAGAGTCGGAGAAGAGAACGTTCTTCTTTCTGTCTTCTGTAACTGTCATACCTGCAACACCTACATCTGCCTTGCCCGACTGTACAGCCGAGATGATAGAGTCAAACTGCATATCGTCTATCTGGAGCTCATAGCCAAGCTCATCGCAGACAGCCTGCATCATATCGCAGTCAAGACCTACGATCTTGTCGCCGTCCTTCTTCTCGTATGGAGGGAACTCCGCATTTGTAGCCATAATAAGCTTACCCTTGCTTCTGTCAGCATTCTCGGGTGAGGTATAAGCGCTCTTGTCGTTAGAATCATCTATCCAGTTTTTCTTGATAGCATCAAGTGTGCCGTCTTCCTTCAGCTTCTTCAGAGCGGCATTGATATCTGCCTGGAGCGCAGTGTTATCAAGATTCATAGCGATAGCGTACTCCTCGTCAGCGAAGGGCTCATCAAGTATCTCAATATCGTCATTCTTTGAAACGAACACCTTTGCAGGCTCGTTATCAATGATGACAGCGTCAACCTTGCCCTGTTTCAGAGCCTGAACTGCATCTGCACCCTTGTTGAAACGCTCTACCTTAGCATCTTTAACATCTTCGGCGTAGATGTCACCTGTAGTTCCGAGCTGAACACCTATGGTCTTTCCGTCAAGATCCTTAATGCTGTGAACTGTGTTTGCGGGTGTTCCGCAGGCAGTGAACATTGTTACGCACATAAGTGTGCTCATTGCAATTGCTGCTAATTTCTTCATAATGATACGTCCTTTCAGTTGAAATAATACTTTAACCTACCCATTATATCACGTTTATACGCTAATTTCAATACTACTTTAATTTTTTTACAAAAATTTGATGAATAGCAAGATTAATCGCCTTTACAAACAGGTTTTGGTGTGTTATACTATCTTATCTGAGTTTATGAGGAGTGCTTTTATGGTATCTTTACTGCTGGCTGTAATATATCTGGCATTTATAAGTCTCGGTCTGCCCGACCCTCTGCTGGGTGCGGCATGGCCGACTATATATAAGGAGCTTGGTGTTCCGCTTGGGTGGTCGGGAATAATCTTTATGATAATTTCCGCAGGCACCGTAGTATCAAGCCTGCAGAGCGACCGCCTTACAAGAAAGCTCGGAGCAGGCCTTGTCACCATGATAAGTGTTATGATGACAGCTGCGGCACTTTTCGGCTTTTCGATAAGCCATTCGTTTGTTATGCTCTGCCTGTGGGCGGTTCCTTACGGTCTCGGAGCAGGCAGCGTTGATGCGGCGCTCAACAACTATGTTGCACTTCACTATGCGAGCCGCCACATGAGCTGGCTTCACTGTATGTGGGGAGTGGGCACAACTATAGGACCGTTTATCCTCAGTAACGCACTTTCCTCGGGCGGAAGCTGGAATGACGGCTACAGGCATATCTGCTATTTACAGCTGGGGCTTACCCTTATTCTTATGCTGAGCCTGCCCCTCTGGAAGAAAAGGGAAGAGCCGCAAAACGGAGAAGGCGGCACCTCGGACAGACCGATGAAGCTGCGTGAGATAATAGCGCTCCCGGGTGCTAAGGAGGTAATGCTCTGCTTTTTCTGCTACTGTGCAGTGGAGCAGACGGTAAGTCTCTGGGCGAGCAGCTTTCTGGTCAAGGTAAAGGGGATAGACAATGTTACTGCGGCAAGGTTTGCAGGGCTTTTCTTCATAGGGATAACAGTCGGCAGGGCAGTGAACGGCTTTGCAACGCTTAAATTCTCGGACAAATTTCTTATACGCTTCGGGCAGTCGGTAATAGGGCTCGGCATACTTATGATGCTTCTGCCGCTTGGAAATACTGTTGCTTTAGCAGGCTTTGTAACGGTCGGAGTTGGCTGTGCGCCCGTGTACCCCTGCATAATCCATTCGACACCTGCACACTTCGGGGCAGAGAGGTCGCAGGCGATCATCGGAGTACAGATGGCAAGTGCCTATGTGGGAACCTCGGTCATGCCGCCTGTGTTCGGAGTGGTGAGCTCGCTGACTGGGCTCAGGGTGCTCCCGATATTTCTGCTGATATTGCTGGCGCTTATGGCCTTCACACATGAACAGCTTTGCAGAAAGACAGCCTGATAAGTTTATCGGGCTTTTATAGTTTTCAGATGAAAAGCTCTTGACAATAATACTAATATATTGTAAAATAATTATAACCACAGGAAAGATCCTGAGGCTATATTATTAAATAAGGAGTGTGTTTTATATGATTTGTAATGTATGCGGTGCTCAGAATGATGATAATGCTGTTGTCTGCTCAACCTGCGGACAGTCATTTACCAATCAGCAGCAGTTTAACGGTATGCCGAACGGTCAGCAGCCCTATGGTCAGCAACCTTACGGACAGCAGCCTTACGGTCAGCCTGTGCAGGGCGGCTTTGGCAATGGTATGCCAAATGCGAATATTGAAAAGAGAGATATTGTAAAGGCGGTTATTTTTACAATTATCACACTTGGAATTTACGGTATTTACTGGTTTGTAAAGCTGACAGATGACAGCAATACTCTGTCGGGAGACCCCAACCAGACACCCGGAATTACAGCCTTCCTGCTGACGCTTGTTACCTGCGGTATCTACGGTATCTACTGGTCATACAAGAAGGGCGAGATCATTGACAGATATATGGCATCAAAGGGTATGCAGGGCTCGAACAATGCGGTGCTCTACCTTGTTCTTTCGATAGTTGGTCTGTCGATAGTTGTTTATGTTCTTCTCCAGTCTGAGCTTAACAAGGCTGCCGACGGACAGTAAGCTATGGACAAGGCGCAGATCAGAAAACGGCTGCTAATACGCTATGCGGCAGTGCTTCTGGTGCTGGGGCTTTACTATGTGCTTGTTACGAAAGGGATATTTGCATTCAAGTGTCCGTTTCGGCTGATAACGGGTCACAAGTGTCCCGGCTGCGGAGCTTCTGCAATGTGTCTCCACTTTGCAAGAGGGGAGCTGAATTCTGCTTTTGCAAGCAACCCTGTGCTGTTCTTTCTCTTTCCGCTTATGGCGGTATGTGCCGCAGTTAAGCTGGTCTTTGTGCCGAGGATAATGATGCCCGAAAGCAAGGTATATAAAGCCGTCATTATCGGAGTGGTAGTGCTGCTGCTTGGTTTCGGGATAGTACGGAACATTTTCAGTATATGAAAAAGGCTCTGACGTTCGTTCGTCAGAGCCTTGTTTATTCAGTGTACATTTACATAGTAAGCAGGATTAAGCACATAGCCGTTGTAGCGTATCTCAAGGTGCAGGTGATCTCCCGTGGAATATCCTGTCGAGCCCATTCTGCCTATCACATCTCCCGACTTTACTCTGTCGCCGACTGTTACATCAAGCGCTGAGAGGTGTCCGTACAGGGTTATGAAGCCGTTTCCGTGGTCTACTATAATGAAGTTTCCGTAGCCGCCGCCGCAGCCGCAGGATTCGGTCTTTCCGTAGTCATGGGTGCAGGTTGTGTTTGTCCTGATTACCACACCGCTTTCGCAGGCATGGACAGGGTCTCCGTGATTGCCCATGATGTCAAGTCCGTTATGGTATGAGCCCCACCTCGGACCTACGCCGTAGGTGATATTGTAGTTGCCGGGCAGCGGCCACTCAAAGTAGTAATCGGGCTCGTACTCATCAATGCTTTCCTTGTTCTTGATTTTCTCACGGTACTCCTTGTGAAGCTGATCGAGCACATCGTTAGCAAGCAGCATTGAGGCAAGTATCTCGTTATCTCTTGCAGTTCCGCCTGTGCCTGTTGATTTTAGCACATCTCCGAGAGAGCCCTCAAACGAGAGCCTTTCGTTATCGTAGGCATCGTTCTGCTTCTGAAGCTGTTTTGTCTCGGCTTCAAGCTGAGCCTGAGCCTTCTTGCTTGAAGCGTAAAGGTCAGTCAGCTCCTGTCTCTGCTTGTTGTACTGCTCCTCCTGAGTTTCGTACTCCTTCTTCTGAGAGTCAAGCTTCTTTTCAAGAGCCTCGTACTCCTCCTTCATTTTCACGAGCTTATCTATCATGCTGTCATCGTGCTTGGCGACACGTTTTATAAGCTCAAGTCTCATAAGCACATCATAGAAGTCATCAGCCTGCAGCACCATATCGGTGTAGCTGTCCGAGCCTGCTATATACATAGCTCTGAGCCTTTTCTTGAAGTCGGAGATAGAGCTTGTGATCTCCTCCTTCTTGTTTTCGAGGTCACGCTCATTTGTAGCTATTTTCATTTCGAGCATAGTCATATAGGTGTTGAGCACATCAAGCTCAGCATTGACTGCGTCGATTTTATCCATTATAAGCTTCTGCTTTTCTTCCTCTTTTTTGATGTCCTCGTTTGCAGCGTCGAGCTTTTCGTTTATCTCCTTCTGCTTTTCGGAAATCTTCTGAAGCTGCTCTGCATATATAGTAAGGTCAGCACCGTAAGCGGCGCTCTCATCGTCCTCGGCGATGCTGTCATCACTCTGCTCATTATCAGAGGTCTGCTCGCCGCTTTCACCTGTCTGCTGAGTGCCGTCGGCAGTTGTGCCCTCGTCATAGAGGGTATAGTTATCGGGGTTCTGCTCATAGTCAGTCTGAGCGTCATACACTTCCTCGGCACCTGCATTTTCAAACGATGCCGAGCCCGATGCTATCCCCAGCGAAAGCGCTGAGGCGCACAGAAAAGATAGAAATTTCTTAAAGCTTGTAAGCCTGTTCATATAAAGCACTTACTCCTTTGGGTATTTGCGAAGGCATACAGTGCCCTACGAATTAAACATAATTCTCAGGGTTCTGCGGTACTCCGTTTATTCTTACCTCAAAGTGCAGGTGGTCGCCTGTGGAATGGCCTGTAGAGCCGACTATTCCGAGAACATCGCCTTGTTCAACGTGCTGTCCCTGAGTTACGGACATATACTGAGAATGACCGTACAGAGTCCAGTATCCGCCGCCGTGGTCAATGATACAGTAGTTGCCGTATCCGCCGCCGCAGCCGCATGAGTAGTTCTTTCCGTAGTCGTGGGTACAGGTGTTGCTGACAAGTATTACAGTTCCTGCCGCAGCCGCACAGATCTTAGCGCCTCTGATACCCGGCGACCAGATGTCGATACCCTGATGGTAAGCTCCCCATCTCCAGCCTACGCCGTAAGAGATGTAGTAGAAGCCCGGGCACGGCCAGGTGAACATCGACTTATCCTTATAGCCGTAGGAAGAATTATCGGTAGAACTTTGGCTGGTATCGGTGGTGCCTGTGCTTGCACTCGAACTCTGTGAGTTTCCGTTACTGTTCGACGAAGAATTGCTGCTCTGCTGAGACTGCTGAGCCTGCTGCGCAGCGAGACGGGCTGCCTCCTGACGCTTGCGTTCTTCCTCCTCGGCCTTCTTGCGCTCTTCCTCTTCCTTCTTCTTGATAGCCTCCTGCTCCTCGAGAAGCGCCTGGATCTGAGCCTCGAATTCCTCGTGCTCCTTGTCGATCTGCGCCTTATTGTTCTCGTAGGCCTGACGGTCTATCTCAAGCTGTTCAATAACAGCCTGACTCTGGGAATAGAGCTCATTGAGCTTAACCTTCTGTGCAGCGTGGTAATCCATCTGCTCCTTTAGTTCAGCCTTATGATCCTCAAGCTCAGCCTTGTCCTCTTCAAGCTTTTTCTGGTCGGCCTCGTACTGAGCCTTCATTTCGCTGAGGTTGTCGATCATGGAATTGTCATGGTCGGCAACACGCTTTACCAGCTCCAGCTTCATGAGCATATCGTAGAAGTCCTCCGCACCGATAAGAATATCGGAGTAGGAGTCGTTTCCTGCGATATAGAGTGCTCTGAGCCTCTGCTTGAACTCACCTATGCCGGTGTCGATCTCGTCCTTTTTGTTTCGGATCATGATCTCGCTGATGCCGATCTGTTCTGTGAGGTCATCTATCTTTGCGCTGATCTCAGCAATAGAGTCTTCAAGCGTAATAATAGTTTCCTCGACAGTTTCGATCTGCTCATTGATGGCGTCCTGGTTTTCCTGTTCCTTTGAGATGTCGTCTTTTGTTGCGTTGATCTGCTCATCAAGTTCAGCCTGTCTGCTCTCGAGCTCATCAAGCTTGTCCTGTGCTGAGGAGATCTTCTTCTTGTTTTCCTTGATAGCGTCGCTCTCTGCCATAGCTGTAGTACTGTTTTTAATGACATTTACACTGCCTGTATTAGCGGCAGCACAGAATGCCATAACAACAGCGGCAGCCGCTGCGAGCAGGCGCTTCATTTTGAAAGTCTCTATGGTCATGATGATCCTCCGATGTCATCTGCGGTATTTATCTTTCTTATCCGACAGATCATTTTTACACTAATATAAAAAGGCAGCCAAAAGAAAAAATGTTACCCCTCTTCCCCCAACTGCCTGTTTTATTGATGATTGATACGGCTTATACCTTCAGGTGCTTGCCTGTACTGATAGATGTACCTATCGCACCGATAACAGCTCCTGCGCCCACATAGGAGAGAGCAACTGCGAGGTATAGGTCACTGAACTTATAAAGGTTCTGCACACCGAGCACCTGCCAGAGGCCGAAATCGTTGTTAAATACATTGTAAACGCCCTCATAAGCGAACTTTGTCAGGAACAGCGCAGCCACGGCGGCGAAAATTCCGACGATCATACCCTCAACGAAGAAAGGTATTCTTATGAAGGAGTTTGTAGCTCCGACGTACTTCATAATATTTATCTCTTTACGTCTGGAGAAAACGCTTGCTCTTGTCGTATTTGAAATAATGACAAGAGAAACTATAACGAGCGCAGCTATAACAGCAAATCCAACGATCGTGAGCACTCTTCTCATGCTGATGAGGAAGTCGGCAAACTCAGTCGGTGACTGAGTGGACTCAACATTAGCGAAGGTCTCGATCTGGGTAGTTGTCTCGCCCATTCTCTGAATATCCCTGACAGTTACCTTAAAGGTATCGGGCAGGGGGTTATCGTCAGCATAGTCGAAGAGGTCTCTTTCCTCATCGGTCATGCCTTCCATCATGTTTTTCCATGCAGCCTCTTTTGAATAGAACGAAACAGTATTTATATTCACGGCTGCTTTGAGGTCCTGCTCCAGCTGATCTATATCAGCCTGACTTGTGCCGTCCTTTATAACGACAACGACCTCACTCTTATCCTCTATTCCTCCGATAATACGGGTAAGGTTAAGCTCCAGCAGTACGGCCACACCGACCATAAGCAGAGAAACCAGCAGGATACAGAACGATGCAAAGGTCATCATTCTGTTTCTCCAAATGCCCTTAAAGCCCTGATTAACGAGGTATCTGAAGCTACTTACTTTCATTTGAGCCCTCCACCACCTCATCAAAGGCGATAGAGCCCTTGTTGATGTTAATGATTCTTCCGCCGAAATAGCGCACCAGATCATGCTCATGAGTTACCATAAGTATCGTAGTGCCGCATTCGTTGATACCTTTAAGGAGCTCAACTATCTCATAGGAAAGGGCGGGGTCGATATTACCCGTAGGCTCATCGGCAATGATGAGCTTCGGGTCATTGACGAGTGCTCTCGCCAGTGCGACACGCTGCTGCTCACCGCCTGAAAGCTCAGTAGGATAAGCCTTTGCCTTATCCGAAAGACCGACCAGACTGATAACATAAGGAACTCTGCTCCTGATATACTTAGAGGGAGCATCAATAACTCTCAGAACGAAAGCTACGTTCTCATAAACAGTCATTGTCGGGATAAGTCTGAAGTCCTGAAAAACCACGCCGATAGTACGGCGAAGCTTCGGGATCTTTCTTCTTCTCAGTTTTCTTAAATTGAATCCGTTGACCAATACAGTACCGCTCGTAGCGTCTATCTCTTTAAGCACAAGCTTGATAAGCGTGCTCTTGCCGGCACCCGAGGCACCGACAACGAATGCAAAATCGCCGTCATTGATCTTCAGATTGACTTTGTTCAGAGCATCCACACCGCTTGAATAGGTAACGGATACGTCCTTAAACTCTACCAAAATTTACACCGCCTTAGTGATTTAGGGTGTCAGCCAGCCGACACCGTGCTCACGGTACAAGATCAGAACTTGACCGGATTAGCTGACAGATACTTCTTAACCATCAGTGCGATCTTGAAGATGATCGCATGGTCAAATTCTCTCAGGTCGAGGCCTGTGAGCTTCTTGATTTTTTCAAGTCTGTACACAAGAGTGTTTCTGTGTACGAAGAGCTTTCTTGAAGTCTCGGAAACGTTCAGGTTGTTTTCAAAGAACTTCTGTATTGTGAAGAGGGTCTCATGGTCGAGAGACTCGATAGAGCCCTTCTTGAACACTTCTTTAAGGAAGGTCTCGCAAAGTGTTGTCGGCAGATGATAAATAAGCCTTGCGATACCGAGGTCATCATAGGACACGATGTTCTTATCGGTATCAAATACCTTTCCTACCTCAAGGGAGATCTGAGCCTCCTTGAAGCTTCTTGCCAGGTCCTTAACGCCCTCAACAACAGTTCCGATACCCACATTTACTCTGGTATAGAACTCGCTCGACAGCGTATCGGAAATAGACCTTGCAAGCTTTTCAAGATCCTTCGACTCAATACCGCTTGAAACCTCCTTGACAAGCACAATGTCGCTTTCGGTGATATTGAAAACGAAGTCCTTGTTCTTGTCGGGGAAGAGGTTCTGAATAACGTCATAAGCTGAAACGTCATTAGTGGAAACTATCCTGATAAGCAGAACAACTCTCGAAATATCGGAGCTGAAATGAAGCTCCCTTGCCTTAACATGAATATCACCCGGCAGAACGTTATCAAGGATAACATTCTTGATAAAGTTGTTCCTGTCATATTTTTCGTCATAATACTGTTTTATGCTCGAAAGGGTTATAGCGAGAATGCTTGCATACTTAGCTGCGACCTCATCTGTTCCCTCAACGAAAACAGCATAGTCGGGCTTCATGTGTGCGCCGAACGGCTTATAGGTGTAGCCGTCACGGACAAAAATGTCGTGTGTGTCGCTGAGATCAAGAGATACAAACTCATTGGTGATGCCTACCTGCGAAAGCTCTGAGCACGCAATTATGGTAGCATTCTCGTCAATAACTCCGATCACGCAATCAATAGTATCACGCATCTGATGAACTACGCTCTGAAATAATCTGTTTGACATGATTTTTCCCCTCTTACCTGCAATAGATTTTCTGTCCGATGCCGCTAAAGCCGACACCGTTTTGACCCTGCTCTCTGACTGCTTCGCAGCCAGAAGTCCGTATAGAGTCATTATAACAAAAAATCATAATTTTTGCAAGTGTTTTATAGCAAAAATACGCAAAAAACTTTTTCCAATTTTCTGCGAACTCCTGCTCGGCCTTTAGATATAACAAATTGTAACACATTTTGACCTCCAGTGTGTGAACATTTTATTAATATCCGCATTTTCGGGGCTCTCAGAGGGCTCTAAACGCGGTATTGAGGGGATTTTTGGTTACAAATTGTAATTTCTTAATTTTTTGTAAATTTGCACAAATCGAAGTTCTCTTCTTCATCAAAATGCTCAAAACTTTCCTGTGCGTCCTTCTTGCAATTTCTTATAAGGTATGCTATACTATAAGACAGACACTCGCCCGTGAGAGGCGAAGCATTATGAAAAGGAGTTTTTTACCATGCTATCGGATATTGAAATCGCAAAACAGGCAAAAATGAAGAAGATCACGGAGATCGCCGCAAAGCTCGGCATTTCCGAGGACGAGCTTGAGCCCTACGGACACTACAAGGCAAAGCTGTCGGAGAGTGTTTTCGAGAGAGTGAAGGATAACCCCGACGGAAAACTTATCCTTGTTACTGCAATAAACCCGACCCCCGCAGGCGAGGGCAAAACCACTGTTTCCGTAGGCCTTGCGGAGAGCCTTAACAAGATAGGCAAAAAGACTGCACTTGCACTGAGAGAGCCTTCTCTCGGACCTGTGTTCGGCATCAAGGGCGGAGCAGCAGGCGGCGGATATGCTCAGGTAGTGCCTATGGAGGACATAAACCTGCACTTCACAGGTGATATGCACGCTATTACTGCTGCCAACAATCTCCTCTGCGCACTGATAGACAATCATCTCCAGCAGGGAAATGAGCTCAGGATAGACCAGAGGCGTATCCTCTTCAAAAGATGCATGGACATGAATGACAGAGCTCTCAGACAGGTGGTTATCGGTCTTGGCTCAAAGGCAAACGGAGTTCCCCGTGAGGACGGCTTCCAGATAACGGTTGCTTCCGAGATAATGGCTATACTCTGTCTTGCGAGCGACCTTGCAGACCTCAAGAAGAGACTTGAGAGAATCCTTGTAGGTTATGACCTTGACGGCAAGCCTGTTTATGCAGGTCAGCTTGGCGGCTGCGGTGCTATGACAGCACTTCTTAAAGACGCTTTGAAGCCTAACCTTGTTCAGACACTTGAAAATAACCCGGCCTTCATTCACGGCGGTCCTTTTGCAAATATCGCTCATGGCTGCAACTCTGTAAGGGCTACAAAGCTTGCGCTTAAAGTTTCCGACTACACAGTTACAGAGGCAGGCTTCGGCTCTGACCTCGGAGCAGAGAAGTTTATGGATATCAAGTGCCGTTTTGCAGGCTTAAAGCCCTCCTGCGTTGTGCTTGTTGCAACTATAAGAGCGCTTAAATACAACGGCGGCGTGCCGAGAGCAGAGCTCACTGCCGAGAACGTTCCTGCGCTTGAAAAGGGCATTGTAAACCTCAGAACTCACATCGAGAACATGAGAAAGTACGGCGTGCCCGTAGTAGTAGCTATCAACCGCTTTGCCTCCGATACCGAGGCCGAGATCGAGGTCATCAAGAGGGTCTGCGCTGAGATGGGCGCCGAGGTATCTCTTGCCGAGATATTCGCAAAGGGCTCTGAGGGCGGTATAGACCTTGCAAACAAGGTAGTAGCTACAATAGATAACTGCGAGAGCAATTACGCTCCGCTTTATGACGAGAAGCTTCCTATCAAGGAGAAGCTTGACATCATCGCAAAGGAGATCTACAGAGCAGACGGCGTTACATACACCTCGCAGGCTGAAAAGGCCCTTGCGGAGATCGAAAAGCTTGGCTTCGACAAGATACCTGTCTGCGTTGCAAAAACACAGTACTCGCTGTCCGATGACCCTGCAAAGCTCGGCAAGCCCGAGGGCTTCAACATCACGGTAAGAGATATGAAGGTATCAGCAGGAGCAGGCTTTGTGGTAGTCTACACGGGAGATATTCTTACTATGCCCGGCCTTCCGAAGAAGCCTGCGGCTAACAGCATTGACTGCGATAACGAGGGCAATATCTACGGATTGTTCTGATCGCTGTATATCAGAGGTATAAAAATGGCAGATGTTATGGTCACGGAGACCACCAAGGAAAAGACAGCATCGGGGGAACAGACAGAAAATAAGCCCGAAGAGCCGAAAAAGCGCTTTCGCTTTCCGAAGCTTCTTGCGGCGGCGCTTATCGTGGCTGCGCTTATGGGAGTGCTCAACTTCATTTCGTGGAGGAGCACTGCCTTCTGCGACTTCTATGCGGCGCACATCTTCCCGATATGGGGAGAGGCGTACGGGCGGCTTACATCGCTTGTGCCGTTCTCGTTCGGAGAGGTGCTTATCTTTCTGGCGGTTTTCGGACTTCCGCTGTCATTCATAGTGCTTATCGTGCTTGTGATAGTGATGAAGAAAAGGCGCAGGAAGCTTCTTAAAGTGTTCGGCTATGTTTACATATGGATACTTGATTTCGTACTTGTGACCGAAACGCTCAACTGCTTTGTTCTCTATCACTGCACTGACTTTGCACATTTAAACGGTATAAGCTCGGGTGAGCACACCCACGCAGAGCTTGAAGAGCTCGGGGCTGTACTGACCGCAAAAATAAACGCACTGAGCACTCAGGTGCAGCGTGACGAAGAGGGGCATTTCGTTTTGACTGCCGATACTAATGAGACTGCAAGGAAGTCGGTTGAGGCGCTTGGAAAAGAATTTAAGAACTTTGACGGCTTTACTGTCAGACCGAAGCCAATATACTTCTCGTTCTTTATGAGCCAGATGGATCTGATGGGGATATACTTTCCGTTCTCAATGGAGGCTAACTACAACAACGATATGTACAAGGCAAAGCTTCTGAACACTGTCTGTCATGAGCTTGCACACACAAAGGGCTTTATCCGTGAGGACGAAGCGAACTTTATAGCCTTTATGGCTTGCAGCAGGTCTGAGAATGCGGAGTACAGATACTCGGGCTATCTTGCTGCACTCACACAGGTGAGAGGGAAGATATTCGATTATGCAGATGAGGACACAAAGATAGCCTTTGACAGCGCTATAAATGACCTCGTCTGGGCGGACATTGACGGCAACAGAGCATACTGGCAGAGCGTTGATGAAGCCGAGGACACAGTCTTTGACAGCGAGACGGTGGGGGAGATATCTCAGAAGGCGCTGGAAACGAACCTGCAGATGAACGGCATAGAGGACGGTACAGAGTCTTACGGCAGAATGGTGGACCTTATGCTCGGGTACTATGCCGATAAGGGTGATATCTGATGAAAAGGCTTACAGTACTTTTGCTGGCGGTGCTGCTGACTGCCTGCGGACAAAGGGCTGAGGAAAGCTCCGAAAAGACGCTCACGCAGACAGGAACATCGGCGGTAACAACTACGGCTGTTACAACAGCTCCGCCCGAGAGCATACCCGATGAGAGCACTACTGATGAGCAGGAGGAACAAATGAGCTGGACTCTTTTTGAGGAGCTTTACCCGAAGCTCGATGACAAGGACAGGAGCTTTCGCAATTACGCACATAACAGTCAGGTGGAGATAGACGGCTATATCGAATACGGGCAGGCAAATGAGCCTGTCTGCGATCTTATCCTCGGAGATGTGTCATTCTCGGGAGTGGGCTGCGAGGTGGTTGCGGCATATAATTACCTCCGCTATACAGGCAATGAGCGTGACATAGCAAAGCTTACCTTTGATTTTGAGAAGAACGGTCTTTACGCACCTAGCGGAAGGCTGGGCTCAAACCCGAGGAAGATAAGGGGGCTTTTTAATGCTCTCGGTATCAGCTATGAGCGCTATCTTGACCCGGCCGACTGCATTAAGGCTCTTGAGGCAGGCAAGCCGTTAATATTGTCGTTCCATACGGGGAACTCTATTTTCAGTGAGGTGCATACCGTCTTTATCATGACGGAGAACGCACAGCACTATGTGTTCAACCGCTACAACGAGAGCAAGGAGCGCTATCCCTTTGATACGCTCTATGATATAATCAAAAAGGACGCACTTTTCATAGTTGCGTACACACCGACAGATTGAGGTGCAGATATTGACTTATGAATATATTACCCGTTCGGCTGAGGAAACTATAGAGCTCGGAAGGCTTATAGGAGAACAGCTGAGGGGCGGAGATATAATAGCCTACAAGGGCTCTATGGGGGCAGGCAAGACCACTATGACCCGTGGGCTCACACAGGGGCTGGGGCTCGGAGATGCGGCATTTTCACCGACCTTTGCGCTTGTGAACGAGTACAGGGGAGAGGGTCTTACGCTTTACCACTTTGATATGTACAGGATAGGCTCGGCACTTGACCTTGAAACTACGGGCTTTTTTGACTACCTCGATGATGAGAGCGTGCTTGCGGTTGAGTGGTCTGAAAATATCGAGGAGGAGCTTCCCGATGAGCGTATCATAGTAACGCTCGAAAGAGTTGACGATGACACAAGAAAGATAACTATAGACGGAGATGAAAGGTTTGCACATCTTAGCGATTGATACCAGCGGTAAGACCGCATCGGTAGCCGTTACTGACGGAGAGAAGCTTCTCTGGGAGAAAACTGTGTACACAAAGCTTACGCACTCGCAGGTGATACTGCCTATGGTGAGCGAGGCTTTAAGAGAGCTGGAGCTTGACTATCCCGACATTGACTGTGTGGCTGCCGCAAAGGGACCCGGCTCATATACGGGGCTTCGGATAGGCTGTGCGGCTGTAAAGGGCATGAGCATGGGCTGCGAAAGCTTAAAATGCGTAGGCATATCCACGCTTGAAGCGCTTGCTTACGGCTCGGTGACATACAGGGGAAGGATAGTCTCTGTAATGTATGCAAGACCGAACATCTGCTACGCAGGTGTGTACGAGTCTGACGGCATGGTGGTCAGAAACCTGAGGGCTGACGAGGTCATAAGGGAGGACGAGCTTTTTCCCTCGCTAGACACAGAGGGCGGACTGCTTCTCACAGGAGATCATGCGGCAGCGATAAAGGAGAAGTACTTTGCCGATAATGACAGCGTTATCCTTGCACCTGTAAGCCAGAGACTGCAAAGGGCATCGTCACTTTGTCTGGCGGCTGAGGCGCACAGGGCTGAATGGGACAGCTCCGACAAGCTGACGGTGGAGTATCTTCAGATAACCAAAGCACAAAAGGACAGAAAGGAAAGTAAGTCATGAAAATAGCAATAGGAAACGATCATGCCGCACCCGAGCTCAAGCTTGCGGTAAAGGCTCACCTTGAGGAAAAGGGCTTCGAGGTAATAGACAAGGGCTGTGCAGTCGGAGAGAAATGCGATTATCCCGATGCGGCTGCTGCTGTCTGCCGTGAGATAACCGAGGGAGACTGCGAGCTTGGCATACTTATCTGCGGAACAGGGCTTGGAATGTCCTACGCTGCGAATAAGATAAAGGGGATAAGGGCAGCCTGCTGTTCGGATTACTTCTCGGCAAGGCTTTCAAGGGAGCACAATAATGCGAATGTGCTTTGCTTCGGGGCGAGAGTAGTCGGCGAGGGCACAGCGCTTGACCTTGTGGACATTTTTGTGGATACTCCGTTCTCGGGCGATGAGCGCCACCAGAGAAGAATAGACAAGATAACGGCTCTTGAAAACGCATAATAAAAGAACTTCCGCAGTTTAATCGCTGCGGAAGTCAGCTTGTTGCAAAAGTTCTTTTAAAAGGGGTCTGGGGCGATAGCCCCAGTGGGGCAAATGGGGCGAAGCCCCATCTCCCCTCACTCCA
>CAMMYU010000129.1:0-3208 GCA_946528545.1 uncultured Ruminococcus sp. | reverse complement strand
TTTGAAAAGCAGGATGCTACTACCTTCAGATGTCCTAAATGCGGTATGACCTTTGCAACTATGAAGTTCAGCAATCGTGATAATCTGATGCCGCTTTATATAGGAAGCAAGTTCTATCAGTGTGAGGTCGATCCCAATTCGGATGATTACCTTTCAGTTGCCGGTGAGCTTGTTGAAAATAAACTCAAGCCCGGTGTGCTTGGCATAAAGAATTGCTCGGAGCAGACCTGGCAGGTCAGAATGCCTGACGGCAAGTACCATGAAGTCAGCCCCGGAAAGGGATGCCCGATCTGGCAGGGGCTTGAGATCAACTTCGGCGCAGTCCAGGCAAGACTAAGATAACGTATAGTAAGTCTAAATCATATTTAAAAAGGAGCATAAGATTATGAGCAAGAAAAATAAAGCAAACGGTACACCTGAGAATGCACAGGCCAATGCCGCTGCAGAAAATACCGCAGCCGCCGATCTTGATATGTTTGACGATTTTGATGATGATCCGCTGGGTGCAACAGGCGTTTCTAAAAAGAGCCTTGTTATCTTCTTCCTTATTGATACCTCCGGCTCTATGAAGGGTACTAAGATAGGTGAGCTGAACACCGTTATGGAGGAGCTTATACCCGAGATCCGCCGTGTTGGCGAGGCTGATACTGAAGTCAAGGTAGCTGTTCTTACCTTTAACACCCATGTAAAGTGGATGTATGCAGAGCCTATCAATATTGAGGAGTTCAATTGGACAAGACTGTCCGCTTCCGGTGTTACAAGCATGGGCGAAGCCTTTAAGGAGCTTAACGCAAGAATGTCCAGAAACAGCTTCCTTAATTCACCCTCGCTTTCCTTTGCACCTGTAATGTTCCTTATGACAGACGGTTATCCCTCGGATGATTATAAGGAAGGACTGCAGGAGCTTTCTACAAACAGCTGGTATAAGTTCGGCCTTAAGGCAGCACTCGGTATCGGTAATGAGGCTAATGACGAAATGCTCGCCGAGTTTACCGGTTCGGCTGATACAGTTGTTCATGCTTATTCCGGCAATCAGCTTGCACAGATGATCAAGATCGTTGCAGTTACTGCTTCCCAGATCGGAAGCAAGAGTATGACCCTTTCTGACGCCAATGAGTCAGAGCTTAAGGCAGAGGACGTTTATGCTTCCAAGCAGAAAATGCTCGGACAGCAGATCCAGGAGCTTGTTAATAACGATTCCGATGATGTTTCCTTTGATACCGGCTGGTAAACTAAAGATAAAGTAATATATCGGAAGGAGTATTATATGTTCAAGGGTTTTAGTCACTCTGTAATGGGTGCAAGCCACGAAAAAAAAGGGATAGTATGTCAAGACAGTTCTGCTTTTGAGGTCGGAAACGGCTACGCAGTTGCTGTAGTAGCAGACGGCCACGGAAGCAAAAAGCATTTCAGAAGCAACCTCGGTTCAAAGTTTGTTACTGAAGCTGCTGTTGAAACGATCAGACAGTATATTCAAGATCCGGATGAGTTCGATAAGATCTTTCTCGAGGATCATGACCGTATCATCAAGGGAATAGAAAAGCAGATAATCTATAGCTGGAATAATAAGATCAGGACACATCTGAATGAGAATCCTGTCACAATGAAAGAAAAAAGCAAGTTTGAATATGATGAGTTTGATGAAATCCCCTTTGAGTCTTATTACGGAACTACTCTTGTAGTAGCCGTAGCCTGCCGGAATTATACTTTCGGCTTTCAGATCGGCGACGGAAGTCTTGTAGCTGTTTTTGAAGACGGTGAGACCTCCATGATCATGGATTATGAGGAGTCTAATCCTGCTAATATCACATCCTCAATGTGTAATGCAAATGCTTTTACAATGTTTGATTCCTTCTTTGTGGATTCAAAGAAGCTGATAGCTATTTTTGTTTCTACTGACGGTCTTTATACTTCTTTCGGAAGTGATAACGATTTTCTTGATTATCATACGATAATCACGGGCCAGCTTATCAATATCGACAGCCTGCTGCCGTCATTAAAGAACAATCTTGTTAAAAGATCGCATTTTGGCACTGAAGACGATATTTCTATGTCATGTGTTTTCAATTCCGAAGTCTTGGAAGAAAACCTTGATGTTATCAAAGCAAAAATAGCAGAAAACAAGCGACTTGCGGCTGAACGCAGAGCTGCCATAAGAAACTGAAATTATTAAGCGGGTGACTTATATGGATGCTAAAACTATTTACGAAAACGCCAAGGAATCTGTTGTTAAGATCAAAGCAGCTGTTCCGTCCTATTCCGCCGAGGAGGGAATGGAGTACTGCGTTATTGCTGATGCAGAGGGAAATCTTTTTTCAGCAATGACTAATATTACCGTAAAGGATAATGCAGTTGCAAGGATCCCCGCTGATACTGCTGCATTTCTGTATATGAAAAATACCGGAACAGTGGTAGCCGAGTATATGATCGTGCTTTCTGTTGCTGACAGAAGGATCGTTCCGCCCTCTGAAGAATGTCTTGATCTTATGTTCAAGACTAATTCAAAGAATGATGAATGCGTAGTTGTGCTGTCATCCTCTGAACAGAAGCCTCTTTCGGAGCTTCGCCTTACCGGCGACGGTACTGATTTCCTTAACGGTTTTGATTTTGAAGAGGATAATACCGACGAGCTTGATGATGACTCCTTTGATGATATAGCTGATGAGGAGGAAGAAAGCGAGACCGAAGAGAGTTCCGAAACAAATGAAGAGGAAAGCACTGATAATGATAATTCGGAAGAGGGTCAAGCGCCTCAAAAAACAATTGAGCCAGAAAAGAAAAACGCCTCTAATTTTATCAGCGGAGTGGAGATAGACGAAAGCAATCCGTTTTATGCTGCTCCTACTGAAGTTAAGCCGCCGGAGCAGGTCATTGCTATGGTCTCTGATGACGGTACAACAGCAGAGGAGGAAGAAGAGGAGCCCGAGGAGGCACCCCAGCTTTCTAAGGAGGAGCTGCTTAAACAAGCCAAGAAGCGTAAGAAAGTCGCAAGAGCTAATTTCCTTTTCAGAAAAAGAAAATAAAAAGTTCAGACCTGTTCGTACTGCTTTACGAACAGGTCGTTTTTTTGTATGTTATATAATATTAAAAAGGACACCGTATTTGGTGTCCTTTAATCTGCTATTTAAAGCTGACTCCTACATTTACTTTACTGTAGAGCTTTAACTTGATCTTTTCTTTCTGCAATTTGAAAATGTAAAGAACCGCA
>CAMMYU010000128.1:0-8969 GCA_946528545.1 uncultured Ruminococcus sp. | reverse complement strand
GGCTCCTGCTTTACAAAAAAGAGAGCCTTTTTATCCTGTGCCTTGTCAAACACGGAGAACACAAATGAAAAGTCAAGCGGAGACTTCTCTGTAAAAACCTGTTTAGGGGAGAGCTCAAGCCTTGAAAGAAGCTCCGTCAGCACAGCCTCGGAGAGCTGCTTGGATATTTGCAGTCTCACAGGGCAGAGCCTTTTTCTTTTCTTTATAAGCTCCGACATATTCTCACGGAAATCAAGCTCCGAGTCGAAGCCCTCGTCAACATCTATGTCGGCATTCCTTGTAACTCTCACAAGCGCCTTTTCCTCTATCTTATAGCCCGTGAAGGCACGGTCTAAAAAGTGCAGGATAATGTCTTCTGCAAGCACGAAGCTTATCTCTCCGTCCTCGCTCGGCAGGAAAACTGCCCTCTGGAACTTCTCGCTGCACCCGACAATACCTATCACCAGCCCCGACTTTGAGCTGAGCTTAGTCACAGCGTATATGCTTTCGTTCACAAGAAACGGGAACGGGTGTCTCTTATCAATGATAAAAGCATTCAGAAAAGGCTTTATCTCGTATGCAAAATAAGCCTCGATAAATTCAAGCTCAGTCTTTGAGAGGCTTTTCATGCTCTTATGGAAAATGCCGTTGAGCTCCAGCTCCTTGCAGATCACCGAGTAGGACTTATCCTTTACGGGCATAAGTTCCTTTACTCTTGCAAAAATAGCCGAGAGCTGTTCCGAGGGCCGCATTTTTGACTTGTTGTCCTTATCCTCATCATCAACCAGGGACTGGTCATATATCGAGCCCACACGCACACGGAAAAACTCATCCAGATTGCTTGCAAAAATAGACTGAAAGAGCATTCTTTCCAGAAGCGGAGTATTATTGTCCTGAGCCTCTTCGAGCACCCTTTCATCAAATTTGAGCCATGAAAGCTCTCTGTTGTCATAAACCTGTTTAGCCAAAAAGTATTACACCTTTCGTTTATATTTTATTCTGTGCTTAACCGCCCAGTCTTATCATTTCATTTATGCAGATCTTAGCCTTTTCAATAAGCTCCTGCTCCATGATAATTTCACGCTTGGTGTCGGTTCCGACCTCAAGGCAGCTCTTGTAAACGTCCATAAGAGTGGTCAGCTTCATGTTCGGGCAGATAAGGCGCTTAGACATCACATAAAATTCCTTGTCGGGGAACCTGTACTGCAAATGCTCGGCAATGGAGTTCTCGGTTCCGATGATAAACTCCTTAGCATCGCTCTTTGCCGCATAGTTCATTATATCCGAGGTTGAGCCTGCGTAGTCGCAAAGCGCTGTTACTTCGGGGCGGCATTCGGGGTGAACGAGCACAAGCGCATTCGGGTGAGCAGCCTTAGCTTCAAGAAGCTCATCTTTAGTTATTGCCGCATGAACAGGACAGCCGCCCTGCAAAAGCATTATGTCCTTCTCGGGGCAGGCCTTCTGAACGAAAGCACCTAAGTTGCAGTCGGGAATGAAGAGTATTTTTTCAGCGTCCATAGCCTTGACTATCTTCACCGCCGACGAGCTTGTAACGCACACATCACAGACAGCTTTAAGCGCCGCAGTGGTGTTTACATAGCAGACTACCTTTCTGTCGGGCTCACGCTTTTTAAGCTCAAGGATCATCTCGGGCTCCATCTGCTCGGCCATAGGACAGCCTGCATCGGGGTGAGAGAGATACACTCTCTTTTCGGGCGAGAGCATCTTTGCGGTCTCTGCCATGAAGTGAACTCCGCACATAAGGATATTCTTATTCTGCACCTTTGCCGCCTCAACGGAGAGCTTGTAGGAATCCCCCGTAATATCGGCTATCTCGACTATCTCCTTAGCCTGATAGCTGTGTGCAAGTATGCAAATGTCCTTTTCTGATTTAAGGTCAAGTATCTTCTGCTGTATATCCTTTATCATAGAAAGCCGTCCTTTCGGTATATTATCTTACTATTATAGCATATAACACCCAAAAAGTAAAGTATAAATATCAAAATTATACCATTAAAAAGACGAATAAAAAGACGAACTCCCATAGCGGGGTGAGCTATGGGAGCCAAAATAAAATTATAGGGGAGAAGCAAGTAGAATTAAAATTCTACCAGCATATATATGAAGGCTTGGGGTAAAAGCCAACATATCAAACTTAAAAGTGTGAAAGTGATTTTTACTTTCCATATTATATCTGTTCAATGTGTTATCCGTGTGAAAAGTTATTGTATCATTTATGAATTTTATTGAAATTTTGAAACAGCTGTGCTATAATACTGAAAGCGCATAGCTGCAGGCTCACAGGGAATGCTTGTGAGTCGGAGAAAGCGGCTTCGGAGGGAGTGGTGATATGCCGAGGTTTTTCTGCGATGATATTTCTGACGGTAAGGTAAGCATTACGGGCAGCGATGCCAGACATATCGGAAGGAGCCTGAGAATGAGGCTGGGCGATGAGATAACGGTCTGCTCGGGCGGTGTGGAGTACATTTCAAAAATACTGACAATATCAGACGAGCTTGTCTCCTGCGAGGTGCTTGAAGAAAAGCCCTCGGAGAACGAAGCGAATATAAGGCTTACGCTTTTTCAGGCAATGCCGAAGTCGGACAAGCTTGATACTATAGTTCAGAAGGCAACTGAGCTTGGAGCCTCAAGGATATGTCCGGTGCTGACGGAAAGGTGCGTTTCACGTCCTGATAAAAAGAGCTTTGATAAAAAGCTGGAGCGCCTCAGACGGATCTCTCTTGAAGCCTGCAAGCAGTCGGAAAGAGCGTCAATGGTTGAGATCAGCCCGATAATGAGCTTTGATGAATGCCTTGATGAAATGAAAGCCCTTGATGTGCCCCTTATGTGCTATGAAAGGGGAGGAGAGTCACTCTCGGCAGTCGGACTGAAGGCAGGTCAGAGCGTTGGGCTTCTGATAGGCAGCGAGGGCGGCTTTTCTCCGCAGGAGACTGAAAAGGCAGTCTCGGCAGGGGTGCGGCTGATAGGGCTCGGAAAGAGGATACTCAGGTGTGAGACAGCTCCCGTTTCGGCGATAAGCATTATCATGCACCTGACAGGCAATATGGAATAGGAGAAAAAATGAAAAAGATAATATATATTCTTGCGGTAATAACAGCGCTTTCTCTTGCAGGCTGTAAAGATGACAGCTCATCGTCTGAGGGCAAGGCAAAACAGACTACGGTTACGGTGAGTGCCTCACAGAGCTCTTCCGACGGAAGCTCCGAAAAGGGAAAGTCGGCTGACAGGGGAGAGGAAAACGGCTTCTCTGACAAGGAGACTGTAAAGGTAACATCAGGCACTGCCGAAAAGGGAGGAAAGGAAACCTCGGAAGCTTCGGGCGGCACACAAAAGGAGACTAAGACCTCGGGCGCTCAGAGGAACGAAACTCAGACGGAGCAAAGCTCTCGGGAGAATGGATCCGATAAGGTTGATAATAATACCTCGGATAACGGCACGGTAAAAAATACGGTCACTGAAAAGGGCGAGCTTCCGATAATGCCGATAGAGCCCGATGATAATACAGGCACCGAGACTAAGCAGACGACAAAACAGACACCCGGGCAGACCAAGAAAACATCTGCGGCAGAAGAGCCCGGGATCGTTATTAATGATGACGGCGGAATTGAGCTCCCTATTGTTCCTATCACATAATTGCGAAAATTTTAACAAAATTTTCTTGAAATGCGGTTAGCGGTGTGCTATACTGTTTTTGTAATATTTTTTAGTCTGGAGGAATTTAAATGAGTATGTATGTAACCTGCCTCGATCTTGAGGGAGTTTTAGTGCCTGAGATCTGGATCGCTTTTGCAGAGGCAAGCGGAATTCCCGAGCTTCGCAGAACAACAAGAGACGAGCCTGATTATGATAAGCTTATGAAGTACAGGCTTGCTATTCTTAAAGAGCACGGTTTAGGTCTCAAGGAGATACAGGAGACAATTGCCAAGGTTGACCCTATGCCCGGCGCAAAGGAGTTTCTTGATGAGCTCAGAAGCTTTACACAGGTCATTATTATCAGCGATACCTTCTATCAGTTTGCAGGACCGCTTATGAAGAAGCTCGGTTATCCGACACTTTTCTGCAACACTCTTGAGGTTGGCGAGAACGGCGAGATCACAGGTTATAAAATGAGATGTGAGAAGTCGAAGCTTACAACGGTTAAGGCACTGCAGTCAGCAGGCTTCACAACTATAGCCGCAGGCGACAGCCACAATGACCTCGGCATGATCGAGGCAAGCAAGGCTGGCTTCCTGTTCAGGAGCACCGACGCTATCAAGGCTGAGCACCCCGAGCTTCAGGCTTTTGATGAGTATGATGAGTTCCTCGCAGCTATAAAGGCAGCTATGGATTGATATTCAGGCGCTTACGGATAAAACCGTAGGCGCTTTTTATCTCTCAAAAGGCACTTGAAATCCTGAAAGAACTGTGCTATAATGTCTCTGTTAAGGCGAGGAGTGATAAAATGTCTGACACGAAAAGGCTTATACGAAGAGTTTCGGATATTAATGCGGCAGCGCTTATACTGTTTTATTTGCTTGATGTGCTGCTCATAAGGCTTGATAAATATATAGTGACAGCCCTTTTCAAGGACTCAAAGTCATACGCTGATATACTGAGCATTTCAGCTTATGCGGTGCAGTATCTTGTGGTTGTGCCGCTGTGCTTGCTGGTGTTCAAAATATTCGACCCCGACCACGAGATCAGGATAAAGGAGCGCCTGGTAAAGCCTAACGTAAGCACAAAACAGCTCCTTCGGTGGATAGTGATGTGCTTCGGGCTGATATATGCGTCAAGCTATCTGAATTCGTTTTTCTTCCTGCTTGTGCAGTCGGTTTCGGGAGTGGAGCTTCAGGCGGTTGACTTTTCGGCAAACCCGACCTTTCTCGGGGTGCTTTCAAATATTATCGCAATGACGATTTTAGCGCCATTTTATGAGGAGTTTCTGTTCAGGGGTGCGCTTCTTTCAAATGCACGCAGGATAGGAAGCTGGTCGGCAGTTTTTGCAGTGGGAATAAGCTTCGGGCTGTGGCACGGCTCATATTCGCAGATACTTTATGCGGCGGTAATGGGCACCTGTGCGGCATTCCTTGTTGAGAAAACGGGCTCGCTGTTTTCGTCTCTTCTGCTTCATATCTGTATAAATTCGATAGGCGCTGTGCAGTCGATATTCTTAGGCTTTCTCGACTTTGATGAGCTTCAGAAAACTCTTTCGGAAAATGACTTTTCATATATCTCGGCTCACAAGGGTGCTTTTATGGGGCTTATAATTCCTGCCGTAATAGTGTTTATACTGATGATCTGCGGAATAGTTATTTTCGTAAAAGAGATAAGACATCACACCGAAACCTTTGCTCTTCCCGAAAGGCACACTGAAATATCTGTAAAGAAAAAGGTAGGTCTGTATTTTACAGCCCCGATAGCAGTGATAGCGATAATAGGCTCGCTGACGGTAACAGTGCTGTCGGCTATGGGAAAGATATAAAAATTAAAGATATAAAAATTAAGGAGAAACAAAATGCCTGATAACAAAAACAAAGACTATGAAAACCTCGGCGGAGTGTATGACTTTGATGACTACTACGATGAGGGCTATGAGTCGGACTATGCAAACGGCGCAAGCTATTCTGACTCCCCCTACGGCGAAGCACCCTATGAGCCTCGGCAGGGAGGTCAGGGGCAGAGACCTCAGAACCCTCAGAGGCAAAGGCAGGGCGCACGGCCCGGGAGAAGACCCTCGGGCGGCTCACATCAGCAGAGGAGGACATCTGACAGCAGAAGACCTGCTCCGAAACAGAAAAAGCAGAACTCACGCTATGACGATTATCAGAGCCCATACGATGTAAATACAAAAAGCAAAAAGAGCAGTAGATCCTACAGCAGAAAGAAAACTCACCCTGTAAAAAATGCGATAAGGATAGCTCTTCTGATAGTGGTGGTGCTGGCGCTGGTTGTCAATCTGATGATATGGCACTACTGCGGACTGGTGCAGCATCTTGAGCGTGGAGAGCGTGCAAAAACCGACGCTTCAATGACCAGCAGTGATGTCAGAAATATCCTTCTTATCGGCTCCGACACGAGAACTGTCGAGGAGAGGGGAAGGACAGACTCGATGATACTGATTTCTATCAACAGCAAGAAAAAGCAGATAGTTATGACCTCATTCATGAGGGATATGTATGTGAACATCAAGGGCTTCAATGCCGACGGCGAAAGCATTGATACATGGGGCAAAATGAATGCCGCTTACGTTTACGGCGGTGCGGAGCTTCTGATGGATACGATAGAATATAACTTCGATGTGCAGGTAGATGACTATGTGTATATAGATTTCTATTCGTTTGTTGATATAGTTGATGCTATCGACGGAATTGAAATGGAGATCACCGACGAAGAGGCTGAGGGAATGATACCCCCTATGGCAGAGCAGAACAAGATAATGGAGCTTCCTAAGGGAACAGACTATCTGGACCACGGCGGAAAGCTGAAGCTTAACGGCAATCAGGCGCTTGCCTATGCAAGGCTTCGTTATGTCGGAAATGCCGACTTTGAAAGAACCTCACGCCAGAGAGAGGTCATCTCAAAGATAATTGAGAAGGTAAAGTCAAGCGGCCCGATAACAATGATGAACTTTGCAAGCACAGCCGCCAAGAGCCTGCGCTCCGATATGAGCAGGTGGGAGCTTTACAAGCTGTTCTATAAGGCGCTTTTCTCGATAAAGTACAAGACAGTGTCTCTGAGACTGCCCGATGATGAATCCTACTCCTACGGCACAACCGATGACGGACAGTCTGTGCTGACTGTTGATTTCGATAAATGTCAGGCTTTGCTGCGTGAGAAGATATATTCATAAATACTTGCTCCCGATATTGCGTCGGGAGCATTTTTGTTTGTAAAGTCTTGAAAAATCCTGCGAACTATGTTATAATAACTATATATGTCTGCACAGACAGAAATCTTGGATTCGGAGAACTAATATGGATAAATCAAAGATAAGAAACTTTTGTATAATAGCCCATATCGACCACGGCAAGTCAACGCTTGCGGACAGAATACTTGAGCTGACCGACACTGTGGCTCTCAGAGATATGGAAAACCAGCTCCTTGACAATATGGACATTGAGCGTGAGAGAGGTATCACAATCAAGGCAAGAGCTGTGCGCATGACCTATCATGCCGATGACGGCGAGGACTATATCTTCAACCTTATTGACACCCCGGGCCACGTTGACTTCAACTATGAGGTCTCACGTTCGCTCGCTGCCTGCGAGGGCGCTATACTGATAGTTGACGCTTCGCAGGGAATTGAGGCGCAGACACTTGCAAACACCTACCTTGCAATTGAGCATGACCTTGAAGTGCTCCCTGTTGTAAACAAGATCGACCTTCCGGGTGCTGACCCCGAGAGAGCCTGCAACGAGATAGAAAACGTAATAGGCATACCTGCTATGGACGCTCCCCGTATATCTGCAAAGCTCGGCACTAACATAAAAGAGGTGCTTGAGCGCATCATCACCGATATACCTGCCCCCAAGGGTGAGGAGGAAAAGCCTCTGAAAGCGCTTATCTTCGACAGCTACTATGATTCCTACAAGGGTGTTATCATCTATTGCCGTGTTAAGGAGGGTCACCTCAAAGCAGGCGACACTATCCGTCTTATGGCGACAGGAGCAGAGTTCCAGACCGTTGAGGTCGGCTTTATGGGTGCGACAGAGCTTATCCCTGTAGGTGAGCTTCACGCAGGAGAGGTAGGCTATATTGCGGCATCAATTAAGGATATCGGTGATACCCGTGTGGGAGACACAGTCACCAACGCCGAAAGCCCCTGTGCAGAGGCGCTCCCCGGCTACAAGAAGGTAAACCCTATGGTTTACAGCGGTATCTATCCTGCTGACGGCGCAAAATACCCCGATCTCAGAGATGCGCTTGAAAAGCTTCTTCTCAACGATGCGAGCCTTTCCTTTGAGCCCGAGACCTCGGTAGCGCTGGGCTTTGGCTTCCGCTGCGGCTTTCTGGGGCTTCTGCACATGGAGATAATTCAGGAGCGTTTAGAGCGTGAATACAACCTCGACCTTATAACTACGGCACCCTCGGTTATCTACAAAGTTAACCTGACTGACGGCACTACCGTTTTTATCGACAACCCGACAAACTATCCCGAGCCTGCCCTTATCGCAAGTGCGGAGGAGCCTGTAGTGAACGCACATATTTACACTCCGCCCGATTATGTCGGCAATATAATGGAGCTTTGTCAGGACAGGCGAGGCACCTTCAAGGATATGAAATACCTTGACGAAAACAGGGTTGACCTGCATTACATTCTGCCCTTGAACGAAATAGTTTACGACTTCTTCGATGCGCTCAAATCAAGGACAAAGGGATATGCGTCATTTGACTACGAGCTGAAGGGCTATGAGCCGTCCAAGCTTGTTAAGCTTGATGTACTTCTCAACGGTGAAACAGTTGATGCACTTTCCTTTATTGTTCATGTTGACAAGGCATATCCGAGGGCAAGAAAGATAGTAGAGAGACTAAAAGAGAACATACCGAGGCAGCTTTTTGAAGTACCTGTACAGGCGGCGATCGGTGGAAAGATAATCGCAAGGGAGACGATAAAGGCACTCAGAAAAGACGTACTTGCGAAGTGTTACGGCGGAGACATAACGAGAAAGAAGAAGCTGCTTGAGAAGCAGAAAGAGGGCAAGAAGCGAATGAGGCAATTGGGCTCGGTATCGGTACCGCAGGAAGCGTTCATGTCGGTGCTGAAGCTGGACGAGTAATAGGCAGGGAAAAGTGCTCGCCGCACGGCTAATACGCGTCGTAGTTTTGCTTGAAGCTGTTCTTGCCTTGACCGCAAAGAAAGAGAGTGCAAGCTAAGTAATAAGATCTGCCAAGGAGTTAAGAAAAGAGCTCGCCAAGCCTGCGATAGAGGGCAGGGAAAACCCTGCACCATCATCGCGTCGCATTTTTGCTTGATACTTTTTTTGCCTTGA
>CAMMYU010000127.1:0-6499 GCA_946528545.1 uncultured Ruminococcus sp. | reverse complement strand
TTGCGTCAGCAAGCCTGCGTCGAATTTAGGCAATCTGACGAAAATCTGGACGGCGCATCTGATGCACAGGGGTCGTGCGGTATTGCCTAAGAAAAAGGAGCTTATAGAAATGGCTACCGCAAAAAGAGATAAGAAAAAGAAAAAATATTTTAAGCTTCGCAAAAGCAGATTATGGCTGCCTATCGTTATGTTCCTTGTGATATCTGTAATGATGTTTTTTATAATGCTGCTATTGATGACTGTGTTTGTAGAGGCATCGGTGCAGTCGAAGCTTACCTCCGAGTACAGCCACATAATGGCTGTGACCTCAGTTTACGATACGGATAACGGTCAGCAGTCGGCACTTGACCTTATAGAAAAGGAGAACTGGTCATACATTCTCAGGGATAAGAACGGCAATGTTATATCATCAAAGGGAGCAAATACCTGCGGTGAAGAGGAAAGCCTTCTCTATATGGAATACAATGCTCCCGACGATGACGATGACACGGTCAAGGTCGTAAAGGTTCCGACCTATACCGATACGGAGAATGGCTTCCTCAGTGCTGACAGCGACGGGGATATTGAGATTGAATATATGAAGCTTCTTCGTAATATGGCTGAAAATGATGAGCTGAAAAAAGCATTGTCTTCTGATAAAGACAATGAAAAGTCGCTGGGTCAGGCAATTGAAACAATAAAGATACCTATCTGGCTGAGTGTGCCAATGGGCGGCGGAGATTCAACGCTCATAGTTAAGGTAAACGTTATGGCGCAGATGACGGATATCGCCGCTATGCTTGTTGCAATACTCGCTATGATAATTGTAATGGCAATAGTGATGATAATAATATTTATCCATGCTGTTTCAAATGCACTCTATCAGCGCAAGGTCAAAAAGCTTTTCTTCCGTGACATCTCAACTGAGGGGCATAACTGGATGTGGTTTCTCTTTAACGGAGAACATATGCTGAGAAAGCGCAAGTGGGCAAAAACTCAGTTTGCGGTAGTTGATCTGACC
The DNA here is from genome assembly GCA_946528545.1 of uncultured Ruminococcus sp. Taxonomy (GTDB): domain Bacteria; phylum Bacillota; class Clostridia; order Oscillospirales; family Ruminococcaceae; genus Hominimerdicola. The sequence continues at coordinate 5,499 of CAMMYU010000127.1, read as the reverse complement.
TTTATAAACTACAGAAGCTTCTGTCTCTGCCACTCTATAGAAGAGGGCGACAGGGTGCTGACTGCAATTTACAAAAAGATAGAACGGACACTCGGTAAAAAGGAGATTTGTGCAAGAAATACCGAGGGTACTTTCGATATGCTTCTGTTTGCAGATCAGGCGGAGCTGACTGAGCTGAGAGTAAAAGATCTGATCTCTGAGCTTGAGCATACAGATGAAGCTCACCGCTTTGCGTTTCATGCAGGTATTTACATAGTTGAGCCTGTGGAGAACGCATCGGGGCTGTTTCCGAGGAGAAAATATGTTGACCTTGAGGAGTATCATAATAACGCCTCGAATGCAAGGTCGGCGCTTGACGGAAGAGAGGACTCCGGAGTGTCACTCTTTGACAGCAAGTTTATGGAAGACCGGCGCTGGAGAGATACCGTTCAGGAGCAGCAGCAAAAAGCACTGGATAATGAGGAGTTCGTTGTATACTATCAGCCTAAGTATGATCCCCGCACTGAGGAGCTCAGAGGTGCTGAGGCGCTTATCCGCTGGCAGTCGCCTGAGTTCGGCTTTGTGACACCTTATAAGTTTATCCCGATATTTGAGAAAAACGGCTTTATTACAGAGATCGACCACTATATGATTTCCCACGTTGCAAGAGATCAGCGCCGCTGGCTCGATCAGGGCTATAAGTGTGTGCCTGTGTCGGTAAATGTGTCCCGTGCTCACTTTATTGAGAGCGACCTTGCCGAGCAGATCAGAGACCTTGTAGACAGAGAGGGCGCACCAAGAAACTGTATTGAAATAGAGCTTACCGAGAGTGCATTCTTTGATGATAAAAAGGCTATGATAAACACTATCATGAAGCTCAAGGAGTACGGCTTCTCAGTATCTATGGACGATTTCGGTTCGGGATACTCGTCGCTTAATTCGCTCAAGGATATGCCGCTTGATGTGCTGAAGCTTGATGCTGAGTTCTTCCGAGGCGAGGCTGCCGACACCGAAAGGGGAGAGATAGTAGTCTCTGAGGCTATAAAGCTTGCGAAGAGCCTTAACATGAAGACCGTTGCCGAGGGTGTAGAGGTCAGGGAGCAGGTTGACTTTCTTGCAGGTCAGGACTGCGATATGATACAGGGCTACTATTTTGCTAAGCCTATGCCCGGTAATGAGTACGAGCAGAGAATGAAAAAACAGTAAGGAGTCGGATGCCTATGAGTGCTGTCACAGGATTTATAAAAGAGAATATCGCTTGTGACATTCTGGTGCTTATGGGTCTCGGGGCGATACTTATGACCTATGTGCTTGCTCCGAGGGCAAGCCAGAAGGAAGGGCACTATGTATCGGGAATACCTGCTGTCGGCGGAATACTGATAGCGCTGGGCTTTCTGACCTCTTCGGTTAAGTGGCTTGCACTTCTGGGGCTGGCAGACCCCGGGCTCTCGTTTCTGCTGTTCAGGGGCATACCTGATTTGATACTGTATCAGAGAGAGCTAAAAAACGAACTTCCGCCTGAGGAGTATGACGGCGCAAGGATAGTGGAGTACAGCACCTACAACAAGCACTACGATGAGATCAGGCGGCCGATAAAGGACTATCCGAACTCATACACCACGCATACTATAGTGCGCTACCTTATAGCTGATAACGGCGGAAGGTATAAGCTTATAGGTTATGATAATGCAAAAAGATATATCACTCTTTCGGAGCATTCAACTGTTGAGAAATGCAAAAAGGCAGTCTCCAAAAAGACTGAATGGATAAAGAGATAAGGCAACACCGCACGACCCATGTGCATCAGATGCGTTAGCCGTGGGTCGTGCGGTGTTGCCTTAATATATCATTGACGTTTTGCGGAAAATTTTTCTGTATTCAGAGGGTGTCAGATCGGTGCGCTGTCTGAACTGTCTCATAAAATGTATATCCGAAGAGTAGCCGCACATTCCTGCTATATGTGTAACGGTGTAATCGGTAGAGCCCAGAAGGTACTTGGCATACTCGGTCCGTGAGGTTATAACATCGTTCATAGGTGTCACACCGAAGGTCTTTTTGTAAATATGCTGAAACGACGAACGGCTCATGGAAAGCTCATGAGCAAGGCCGTCAACATTCCAGCTGTGCGAAGGGTCATTGTATATCCTGGTGCGCAGTATAGACATTTTTTCGTACCAGCTGCCTGTACGGCTCTCCGAGGACATATTTATCTTTTCGCTCAGCTTTATAAAAAACAGCTTCATAAGAAGATCTGCGGAGTCGGTCTTATAAAGGTTGTCCGAATAGTTCTCGTGGCACATCATGCTGATAAGAACCGAGAGTTCCGACAGACTTTCCAATCTGACAGGTGTATCAAAGGGTATATCAAGCTCTGAAAGAAACTGCTCATCAGTGGTGCTGTCAGGCATAAAATGAAACCAGTCATTCCCGAACTGCGCTCCTGCCGCCCTGTAAAACTGAGGTGTTCCACGCCTGTACAAAAGAGCAGAGCCTTCCCCGACACGGAGCTCCTTCCCGCCGAGCTCAAATATTCCCGAGGTTTTAAGAAGAAGCATCAGATAGTCGCCTGAGCCCTCGGGTCGGCTTATAGAGAAGTCGGCATCGTGAAAGTGATTGTAGCCTACGTTGTTTATCCTCATAATGCTCACCGCCTTATATGTTAATAGTTTTCTGTAAGTATAATAACATATTTTAAGGGTTTCGTCAATGGGAACTAAAATAAATTTGCACAATATGTTAGTATTATTGCACTATTGTATATTGAAGTTTTCCTGCAGATGCGCTACAATATGAAAAAAGAGATACGGAGGAAAATAAAATGAAAGCAAAAATTTCAGTCAGCATGGATAATGTTATTTCAAAAATAGACGACAGGCTCTACGGCTCATTTATAGAGCATCTCGGCAGGGCAGTTTACGGCGGTATATATCAGCCTGACCATGAGACTGCCGACGATATGGGCTTCAGGGGCGACGTACTGGAGCTTGTGAAAAAGCTGAATGTTCCTATAGTTCGCTATCCGGGCGGAAATTTTGTTTCGGGCTATAACTGGGAAGACGGCACAGGCGACAAGGCTCTGCGCCCGAGGAAGCTTGACCTTGCCTGGGCGAGTGTTGAGACCAACGAGGTGGGCATCGACGAGTTTCAGGAGTGGGCTAAGAGAGCAGGCACTGACATCATGATGGCGGTAAACCTCGGTACAAGGGGAGCAGACGAGGCAAGACAGCTTGTTGAATACTGCAACCTTGAGACAGACACTTACTATGCAAACAAAAGACGTCAGAACGGCTTTGAGAAGCCCTTCGGGATAAAGCTCTGGTGTCTCGGAAACGAGATGGACGGCCCCTGGCAGATATGCCACCTTACTGCTGAGGAGTACGCAAGAAAGGCCTGCGAGACAGCAAAGGTCATGAAGTGGACAGACCCGGATATTGAGCTTGTAGCCTGCGGAAGCTCCAACAGGTATATGCCTACCTTCGGTGAATGGGAAAGAACAGTTCTCAGGGAATGCTATGAGCATATTGATTATGTCTCGCTTCACAATTATTACGGCAATCCCAATAACGATACGCCTGCCTATCTTGCGCAGTCGGAGACTATGGATGACTTTATAAAGACTGTAGCAGGCATCTGCGATGAGTTAAAGGCAGAGAAGAACAGCGACAAGACAGTAAACCTCTCCTTTGATGAGTGGAACGTGTGGTTTCACAGCAATGAGCAGGACAAGCATGTGCCTCGCTGGTCTTATGCGCCGAGACTGCTGGAGGACATCTACAACTTTGAGGACGCTCTTGTGGTAGGAACGCTGCTTATCACCCTCATCAACAATGCCGACAGAGTAAAGATAGCCTGCCTTGCACAGCTTGTGAACGTTATCGCACCTATCATGACTGATGATAAAGGCTGCTGGCTTCAGACTATCTTCTATCCGTTTATGCACGCATCTCTCTTTGGAAGAGGAACCGCACTTAAAGCTGAGGTCGGCTGTGAGACCTACGATGCAGGCGATAAGAGAAATGTGCCTTTTATTACAGCTTCTGCTGTTGAGAATGAGAACGGGGAGATAACTGTCTTTGCAGTAAACCGTTCGCTTGATGAGGACAGTGAGCTTGAGATAAGTCTTCCCGAGGGCTATAAGCTGTATCAGCATACAGTGCTCAACTGCGATGACCTGAAAGCAGTAAATTCACTTGACAAGCCCGATAATGTAAAGCCCGAAGATAAGGCAGCAGGGGAGAGCATAGTTTTTGAAAAGCATTCGTGGAACGTTCTGAGATTTAAGAAAGCCTGAGGTGCTGATATGAGAAATTTCGTGCGGTATCAATTATCACGGCGCATGTTATGTCAGCGTGTATGCTGAGCGCCTGAGGAAGCTCTGACAGTGATAGCTCATCGTCGGCAGGCTCAGATAGCAGTGCTTCAAGCAGTAAAGCCGATACGCCTGAAGTTAAGACAGACCTTGCCAGAAGCGGTGAGATAAGAGGTCTGACACCTACCGAGCTTGTGGCCGAGATGAAAACAGGCAGCGCTAAGCTGCCTGTTATTTTTCTACTTTGTTGAGCTTCAGCTTTTTCATAAGAAGCTGTGCCGCAAGCCCTGTAAAAACACCGGCTATACTGCCCGTGAAGATAAGAAAGGGCAGATAGGTGATGACCGCTGTTGTCTGCATAACAACGATGGCTGCTGCTGTCTGTCCTAGGTTGTGAAGCACTGCCGAGAAAAGGCTTGCTATCCAGACGTGCTCCTCATCAATAAAACGCTTCATAACGAGCATTCCGAGAAGACAGAGCAGACCTCCTGTAAGGCTGAACGGTATCGCCATAACGTTACCTCCGAATACAGCTCCGAGCAGTACCCGTATAAGAAGAACTCCCAGTACCTCGTGCCACCTGTAGCGGTATACCGCATAGACAGTGATGATGTTTGCAAGTCCGAGCTTTACTCCCGGTATCGGTACGGGGTTCGGTATCTGCATCTCAACCACAAAGATGATCAGTGCAAGTGAGGTCAGCAGCCCCAGCCGCACCAGCCTTTGTGTTTTACTGAGTTGCGGCATCAAGCTCACCGCCTTCCTTGTATCTTATCATCAGCTTGTTCGGAAGGCAGACTATAGGCACTCCGCTTTTGCTCAGGCGCCCTGTCTTTATGCAGGTGTGGTCGGGACATTCGGCTTCGCTCATATAAATGTCGCCGTCTTCTATCTTGATGACATTTTTTCTGCCCTTATATTCAACCACGATTTCATGGTCGCTTTCACGGCTGAGGTCAAGCGTGTATATCGTTTTGCCGTCGGAGATTATCTCAACAGTTTTTCCATGCGAATGCAGAAGCATATAGGCGCTCAAAGCACCGCTTATAATTATGACCGCCAGCGCAGCGGCTATCCATAGTTTCTTATTTTTCACAGTCTGAGCACCTCGGTTTCATGATAATTTTATCATGTATAGTTCTTTTTGTCAACAGACTGTCGGCATTAAAAAGCCTATATACTGCATTTAAGCGGTATATAGGCTTTTTAAG
>CAMMYU010000126.1:0-13311 GCA_946528545.1 uncultured Ruminococcus sp. | reverse complement strand
AGATATACTCTACCGTAATTATAAGCAAGAAAAACAGCGCCCAGATAAAGTACCTTCCGCAAAGCCCGAGCCACAGAAGGCCTGCCATTACTGCGCACAGCATTGCAGGCAGATGGATAAGCTCTCTGTCCTCATGCGGACAAAGGGGCTTATAGACGTATTCTCTGCACCAGTCATACAGAGTGGTATAAAAGCGCTTTATAAGCTCATTGAAGCCGCCTGCCGAAAACGGCGCATTGAAATTATCGGGCATGGAAAAGCCTGCCATAAGCCCTAAGCCTTTGGCTATATCGCAGTATGCCTTGAAATCAAAAAACAGGGAGCCTGCAAATGACCACACTGCTATCCAGCAGGATACAAAGGAAAGCTCATTGGTTTTCTCTGCACTGAGTCTCTCCCAGATGCCCATAAGGGGTGCTGCTAAAACCAGCTTCTCGGCAAAGCCGTAAACGAGGGTTCTGATGCCCTCGGCAAGGCGGTCATAGGAGATTATCGGGTGGAGAAGGTCTTCTTTTATCTTGTCATATCGGAGTATCGGGCCGCAGACAAAGCACGGAAAAAAGCCTATATAGCAGGCGGTGCGCAGAAAGCTTTCATCACGCTCATATTTGCCTTTGAAAACATCAACGCTGTAGGATATGCTGTGCAGAGCACAAACACCTGCTCCTATAAAGCCAAGCCCTGTGAATGAGAATTCATGGCCTGAAAGCTGACCTGCAAGGCCTGCTCCGAAAAAGCGTGAATACGAAAAAACTGCAACTGAAGCAACATTCAGGATCATGGCAGCTGCAAGCATTGATACGGCAGCCTTTCGGCTTCGCTTTGCTGAGACATAAGCGCTCAGCCAGCCTGACAGAATGCTCACGCCTATCGGGATAAGTCCCCACAGACTGCTCCAGCCCACAACAAAAGCACCCGCAAGCATGAACACTGCGAGCCTATATTTCTGACCTGCCAGAGCATAAAGCGCCATAAATACAGGCAGGAAAAAATACAGAAATCCGATACTAACCAAGGCTATCCCTTTCCCTTAAAAACGTAAAAAACTTATCTCTGTCATAGAGAGCATTGACTGCGTCAAGAAGTGCAGGTGCAGAAAGCCCCTCGGGGAGGCCGAGAAGAATACACAGGTTTTTCCTTCTCTCACGGCTATCGGGAGCACCGCTTAGCCCAAGCTCGTAAAAGTCCTGCTTAGTGAGCCTTTCTCGCTGTGCAGTCTCCGAGGTGAGAAGTCCTGCACGCTCAAAGGTCTCACGAATGACCTGAACGCTCATACCCTCAACGCCGAGCTTGCCCTCCTTTGAGGGGGCGGTCTTTCTGCGCTCCTTGCCGAAGATCTCGGGAACATACAGACTTATGACCTCGCCCTCAGGGACAATGCTTTTGATGTGTCCCCTTATTCTTGCACCTGCGGTATCCGAATCGGTGAGGATAACTATTCCGCAGGTTTTAGCGTACAGACGGATAAGCTCCTGCGTCTTCTTGTTCTTATATATACCGAAGCCGTTCGTAACAATGATGACTGCATCTATCACTGCCGAAACTTTTATTTTATCATACTTTCCTTCGACGACTACCGCCTGCGTAAGGCGAAGCCGCCCATCATCACGGGGCGTCAGCATCTCAGTGCCATTGACCTTGCAAGCCCCTGTTCAAGGGTTAGAAGGTCGCCGTCTTTGCCCGAGGAGCGTGTCTTGAGCATAATGTCGGTCTCACAGAGGATATTCAGAGTTTTTCTTATACGCTCTGCAGAGACTGAGCCGCACTCACTGAAGGCATTCTTGACTGCAAACTCACGGTTCTTTGGGTAGCCGAAATCCTTTGCGGCATTCTCCCAGCCAAGACCTGAAGCCCTCGCCAGCTTTGCCCTGTAAAGGTCGGTAAGAGAGAAGCTTATTATGCCCAGTATCTCATGAGCCTTATAGTTCTGGAGGTCAAGCTCTCTTACACGCCTGAACACAAAGCCTGCATTTGCTTTCAGTACATTGAGCGCAAGTGCGTAGCCGTCAGACTCTATCCTGCGGATACAGAGAGCATCTATGTCCTCACGGGTTATCTCACGGCCGGGGGCATAAGAGGAGAGCTTTTCAAGTTCACGCATTACAGCACCCGTATCACACAGACACAGCTGTGCGAGATACTCAGCGTTTACCTTTGTGATAGAGCAGCCCACCTTTGCAAGCACCGAGGCTATAGAACGCCCCAGGTCGGAGGCTCTTTTATATGCAAAGTCACAGGCAATACCGTGCTTTTCGCAAAAGGTCAGAAAAGACTTGTTCTTGTCTGTGAGATATTTATTGTTTGACTTGTAGAGGTTCTCTCCTGTGATATAGATGATGACCGTAGTAGTTTCGCCAAGATCGGAGAGGATAGTTTTCATATCCTCGGCATCGGCGGCAGAAACGTTATCCATATTAAGGTCATTAATGCTTACAACTACCCTTTCTGCAAACATCGGAAGAGCACTGCAGGCATCTCCGAGCTCTATCACATCGAGCTTTTTGCCGTCAATTTTATGATAATTCATAAAACCTGCATCATCGGGACAGAGCTTTCTTATAAGCCTTTTTGTAAAGCTTTCAAGAGCCGCTGTATCATGTCCGTAGAAATAATACAGAGAGGATATTTCTCCCGCTTTTATCTGTTTTCCTATCTCGGTAACATTTGCTGACGGCATCTGCTCACGCCCTTTCTATACGATTTCTATCCTGAATGTTTCAAGGTCAATGATAAACGGAGTGCTGACCTCTGTTACATCAAGAGAATTATTATCGGTACTTATTCTGCCTGAACTAAGGCGGATTTCCTTACTGTCGTATACTATAACAAAGCTTTCAGGAAGAGCCTTCACGCTGAGCTCATCGCTGACCGAAAGCTCATTATCCTTTGCATTATAAACACATAGCTTATCAGGTACAAAGGCAAGCTCCTCGCTGAATCGAAGCTCTGAGCCCTCAGAGCTCTCTGAAATAAATGCACAGGAAATATCCCGAACGCCTAAGCCTTGCTCATAGGAGGACAGTCGGGAATTTAGCTCTCCCCTGCAGCCGAGGTCAAAAATAATGCCCTCTCTGCCCTTGTATAAAAGGCACTCCATATACTTGCCTTTCGGAAGGACAAGCAGCTTATAATCGCCGACTGAATTTACCTGCCACAAGGCAGAGGTCACTATCCACAATGCAACTGCACCTGCAAAAGCGGCAGATACTGCACGAAAGCTTTTCCTTAAAAGCATTACCGCCAGCACGGCTATAAAGCTCAGAATTATAACGAGCTTCACAACAGACACACCTGCAGGAAGATACGAAAGCTCACTTGCACTGAAAAGCTCAGCACCTGCAAAAACCGTCCTAAGCAGGTACTTTGAAATGCTCATAAGCGGTGCCGACAGGAAGCCAACAGGACTGAATACTACGGTAGCAGCTGTCAGAGCCAGCGCTATGGTACATATCGGTATCAGGATAAGATTCGATATCGGCGCGATAACGGAAATCTCATCGAAAAACATAAGCTGTACAGGCAAAGTAACAAAAAGCACAACGCAGGAGCGCACAAACGACGGCACTATTATTCCTGCAGCACTGCCGAAATGTCTGCCTTTGAGAAGCCTCGGGGCAGCATAGATAAGTGCAAACACTGCCGAGAATGACAGCAGAAACGATACCGACCCTGCCGAGAACGGCGAGACTGTCAGCGAGAGCAGTGTGCAAAGACACAGGGTATTAAGACCGTCTGCCCGACGGTGAACAAGCTCTCCTGAAATCATCACGGTCATAAAGAAAGATGCCCTCACCACTGACGGAGAAAGTCCTGCCGCAAAAGCAAAGAACCAGATCATCAGCACCGAAAGAGTAAGTCTCAGGCGCTTTATCCTGACAACAGTGCCAAGAATGCTCAGAAGCATTGTGCAGATAAGCACTACATGAGTTCCCGAAACGCTGAATATGTGGCCTATACCGCTTCGGTACACTGTGCGCATAGCGCTGTCAGAGACTTTGGTTTTGTCTCCGCTGAGCATTGCCGATGCGAATGCGCCCTCATCACCGCCGATCGAATTTGTGATCTGCGTTATAAGATAATCACGCAAATGCATTGAAGAGCGCAGTATCAGGTCGGGAGCATCATCTGTGACAGTGAAGCTCTTCGCCTGAGAGCCCTTCAGAAAAATGCCCTTGGTCATCAGGCTGTATGAGCTCGTTTTGATTGTATCCGTTATTTTGGACACTTTCACTTTTGCACGAATATGGTCGCCATAGTCGATATCGGTATTATCTGTGTAAAATGAAAGCTTTGCCGACACTCCGCCGCAGTCGCCCCTGAAGTCTACTCTCAGGCGGTCTGAACCGACATATTCAATATCGGTGATCTTGCCCGAAAGCGTTACTGTTTTGCCGTCAAGGGCTATAGCACGTTCATAATAAACGAGCCTGTAGACCGTCAAAACTATAAGCGCCGCTGCGAAAAAGCACAGCCCTGCAAGAACAGCTCTGCGCTTCGTCGGGAAGATAAGAGCACAGACTGCGCCCGCACATAGGCCCAGTCCCACAGCCGAGCCTATACTCAGCCCGACTGTGAGCAGGAACATTCCGAAGAAATATCCGAATGCAGGTGCGGCAAGCTTTCTTTTCATGTCAGTTTAGCCTGCGGGCCAGCCGAAATCACGGCCTGCGAGCAGGTGGAAATGAATGTGGAACACACTCTGGCCTGCGCTTTCACCGCAGTTGGAGACAACTCTGAAGCCGTCTTTAATGTCCATTTCTTTGGACAGTTTAGCTATTACTTCATAGATGTGAGAGATAACTGCGCTGTTTGTCTCGTTGATCTCGTCAAGCTTTGAGATATGCTCCTTCGGGATAACAAGATAATGCACAGGGGCGGTTGGGTTTATATCCTCAAAGACATAAACCGTCTCGTCCTCATATATTTTCTTTGAGGGTATCTCACCCTTGATTATTTTACAAAACAGACAATCGTTCATTGCATATACCTCCGTTACTTTACAAACTCTGCTACGATCTCATTGACCTTATCAAGAGCCTCGTCTATCTTATACTTATCGCCGACACCTGCCATTGCCTGGTCGGGACGTCCGCCGCCCTTTCCGCCTGTGAGGGCTGCGACCTTGCCGACTATCTTACCTGCGTGAACACCCTTTGCAACAGCGTCCTTTCCTGCTGCTGCAACAAGGTTTGCCTTATCATCGCTCACTCCTGCGATAACTACAACTACATCATCAAACTGAGCCTTTATGTCCTCAGCCATTTTCTTGAGAGCGTCGGGCTTGATGTTTGTAAGCATTGCAGATGCTACCTTAACACCGTTCACCTCAACTGTGCTGCCGAGGATAGTCTTTGCACGGATAGCATTGATTTCAGACTGTAAGGAATCACGCTCTTTTTCAAGCTCCTTGACCTCCTGCATAACAGCTGTACATCTGCTTGCAAGCTCCATAGGATTAGCAATTTTGAGTACCTGAGCTGCTTTTCTTATCTCCTCGAAATGCTCCTCGATGAGTTTAAGAACACCTCTTCCGGTTACGCCCTCTATTCTTCTTACACCCGAAGCTACAGAGCTCTCGGATACGATCTTGAACAGGCCTATGCGTGAGGTGTTGTCAACGTGTGTACCTCCGCAGAACTCACGGGAAACTACGTTATCATCATCGCCCATTGTGACAACCCTGACAAACTCGCCGTACTTCTCTCCGAACAGTGCCATAGCACCGAGCTTCTCAGCTTCCTTGATAGGCATTACCTTAGTATCCACATCAATGCCCTGAAGTATATAGGTGTTTACAAGTGCCTCGACCTTGAGCTTCTCTTCTGTGGTCATTGCCGAGAAGTGCGAGAAGTCAAATCTTACTCTCTCAGCGTCAACAAGCTGACCTGCCTGATGAACATGGTCGCCAAGCACCTTTCTGAGGGCAGCCTGAAGAAGATGTGCGCAGCTGTGGTTTCTCATTATTGCAAGACGGTTCTTTGAGTCTACCTCAAACTTTGCGGTCTGGCCGACTGAAATTCCGCCCTCTACTACCTTTACCTTATGAGCAAACTTTCCGCCGACTGCCTTCTGAACATCAAGCACCTGAGCCTTGCCTGTCTTGGTTGTGATAAAGCCCTTGTCACCTACCTGTCCGCCGCTTTCAGCGTAGAACGGTGTTCTCTCGGCAACGATATAAACCTCATCGTCAATGCCTGCGTTTTCGATAAGCTCGTCATCGGTTGCAAGGTAGCCTATCTCGCACTCATCTGTCAGCTTGTCATAACCTGTGAACTCGGTGGTAACTTCCTTGGGTATCTTGTGGAACACAGTCTCGTCAGCGCCCATGTACTTTGAGCCGCCTCTTGCGCTTCTTGCAGTTTCTCTCTGCTGCTCCATGCACTTCTCATAGCCCTCTTCATCACAGGAGAGACCCTTTTCCTCAAGGATCTCACGGGTAAGGTCTATCGGGAAGCCATAGGTATCCGACAGCTTGAAGCAGCTCTCGCCGTCAAGTATCTTCTCGCCGCTGTTTTCAAGCTCTGCAATATAGTCATCGAGGATCTTCATTCCTCTGTCAATAGTCTGGTTAAAGTTCTGCTCCTCTGTGGAGAGCACCTTTACGATATAGTCATATTTTTCTTCAAGCTCGTTATACTCGCTCTTGTTGCACTCAACAACTGTGGAAACAAGCTCCTTGAGGAACAGGCCGTTAATGCCCAGAAGCTTTCCGTGACGGACCGCACGTCTGAGAAGTCTTCTCATAACGTAGCCTCTGCCCTCATTTGAAGGAAGAACACCATCGGAAGCAAGGAAGGTAACGCTTCTGATGTGGTCGGTTATTACACGGATAGATACGTCTTTCTTATACTCCTTGCCGTACTCGCAGCCTGCGATCCTGCAGACATGGTCACGGATAGCCTTGACTGTATCAACATCAAAGATAGAGTTTACGTCCTGCATAAGAGCAGCAAGTCTTTCAAGACCCATACCTGTGTCAATGTTCTTCTGCTTCAGAGGTGTATATGTGCCGTCCTCATGTCTTTCAAACTGAGTGAATACGAGGTTCCAGAACTCCATATATCTGTCGCAGTCGCAGCCGACCTTGCAGGTGGGCTTGCCGCAGCCGTACTTTTCGCCTCTGTCGAAGTAGATTTCGGAGCAAGGGCCGCAGGGACCGTCTGTTCCTGCCTCCCAGAAGTTGTCCTCCTTGCCCATTCTGACGATGTGATCCATAGGCACGCCTGCTTCCTTGTTCCAGATCTGCTCTGCCTCGTCGTCGTCCTCATAAACCGAGATATATAGCCTGTCCTTAGGAAGCTCCAGCACCTGAGTTACATACTCCCATGCCCAAGCGATAGCTTCATGCTTGAAATAATCACCGAAAGAGAAGTTTCCAAGCATCTCGAAGTATGTGCCGTGTCTTGCTGTCTTACCGACGTTTTCGATATCGCCTGTTCTGATGCACTTCTGGCAGGTTGTCATTCTGGTTCTCGGGGGGACCTCCTGACCTGTAAAGTAAGGCTTCAAGGGTGCCATTCCCGCAACTATCAGCAGAAGGCTGTTATCTCCCTGCGGTACAAGCGGATAGCTCTTGTGTCTGAGACAGCCCTTGCTCTCAAAAAAGTTGAGGTAGGACTCTCTGAGTTCGTTAAGTGATGTCCATTTCATTTTGGTTTCCTCCATATCATTATTGACTATTGATCTATAAGTGTCCGTTATTTCGGACTCATAAGGCTTTCTTGTACGGCTTGCCATATCGGGAGAGAAGGCTCCGTATTTTCTGAGGTTTTGTCTTGCCTGCTCAATGCTTATGCCCTTATTTGCGCCTATCCCGTCGAGAGCTCCGTCGTCCTCCCAGAAGCACACGGGGCATATATCCCATGCTGCTCGCTCATCAAGCGTCATACAGCCGCAGCAAGGGCACTCATATTTATTCATAAAGCACACCAACCCTCTTATAATTAGGTAATAGGTAATAGGGAATAGGGAATAGGTAAGGTGTCAGCTTCGCTGACTTATGCCTATTCAGGCGCAGGGAAAACCTTGCACCAATACGCGACGTACTATTGCTTGGGCTTTTCCTGACTTGAACGCGGAGCAAAATAGTGCGGACTATTCAGAATATTAATTTTCAGGTACAAAAAGGGATTGTAATAAAGTATCATCTATAACCTATCACCTAGGGGTATGGGGCAAAGCCCCATTTTAAAACATCGCCGAAGGCGATACCTTACCTATTACCTATTACCTATTCCCTATTCCCTTTTACCTATTTACCTAAAAAAATGCTCCGCCCCAACACATGGGACGAAGCCGTACTCCGTGTTACCACCCAAATTGCCGATGAAGCTCACCGACCACTCATAAGCCCTTAACGCAGGCATACGCCGATGCTTTCACACCGATGCTCAGGTTAGCCACCGAAGCCCCCGCAAAAGCTCGCACCGACCGCTTTCTCTCTGAGGCGGAAGTGTTTCGGATAATTCCCTCACAGCACTTAATTCTATAATACTACTATTATAATACAATCCGCCCGTTTTGTCAACCGAAAACAGCGAAAATTTTCTATTGACAAGGTTTTAATATTTATGTATAATTATTCCCGAGGTGATGACTATGTTAGTATCTGCTTTAGTGTTTTTTCTGACAGCAAATGCGATTATGATCATACGGCAGTTTCTTAGCTATAACTCAGTTGTGCTGTCGGCAGCCTATGCGGTACTCATACCACTGTTCATATATTTCAATTTGAGGCCTGCTTTCGGAAAGCTCCCTGCGGCTAAGCATCAGAGAATAAAAAATGCTGCTGCTTTGCTTGAGGCTTTTCTCATCTCTGTAACAGGCTCGCTGGTGATACTGATAGTCAGTCTGTGTATCTCGGCAGAAGCTATATTTTGCATCACAAACAGTATTTTTGCCATGCTTTTCCTGTCCTGCGTTTTCTGGAACGGAATACTGAGGCTTTATTATGCCTGCTCGCAGCTTGGGATAAAGTGGAGAGTCATAGGCGTGATCTGCGGCTGGATACCGATATTGAATATCATCGTACTGATGAAAATGATAAGCATAGCCAAACGTGAGTATATGTTCGAGAGTAAAAAGGAGCTGCTCAACTCAGGCAGACAGGGCAGCATGATCTGTAGGACGAGGTATCCCCTGCTGCTCGTTCACGGTGTCTTTTTCCGTGACTTTGAACACTTCAACTACTGGGGAAGGATACCTAAGGAGCTTGAACGAAACGGAGCCGTCATCTTCTACGGAGATCAGCAGTCTGCCCTTTCGGTAGCTGACAGCGCCCGTGAGCTGGCTGACAGGATAGAACGGCTCGTTTCCGAAAAAGGCTGCGGAAAAGTAAACATCATCGCACATTCAAAGGGCGGACTTGATTCCCGCTGGGCGATCTCAAAGCTTGGCTGCGATAAGTATGTTGCCTCGCTGACCACCGTGAACACTCCGCACAGGGGCTGCAAGTTCGCAGATTATCTGCTGTCAAAGGCAGGAGAAGGACTAAGAGCAAAGGTCTCGGGGGCATATAACTCAGCGGCACGCAGACTGGGTGACACAGAGCCCGACTTTATCGCAGCGGTAACCGACCTGACGGCATCTGCCTGCGAGAAAATAAACTCCGACTGTCCGGATATGGAGGGCGTGATCTACAAAAGCATAGGTTCACGTTCGGTCACAGCATCGGCAGGACGCTTTCCTCTGAACCTCTCATATCTGCTTGTAAACCACTTTGACGGCCCGAATGACGGGCTTGTGTCTGTAGACTCAATGGTATGGGGCGAAAACTTCACCGAATACAAGCCCACAGGCAGCAGGGGCATCTCTCATGGGGATATGATAGACCTCAACCGTGAGAACATCGACGGATTTGATGTTCGTGAGACCTATGTTCAACTTGTCAGCGAGCTTGCGCAAAAGGGTTTATAAAGTTCAAAATAATTCCAAAAGTTCAATTTCACTCTCTGAAATGTAAAGAAACAGTTAAATTTCGGGGCACGATATTGAACTTTTTCTTTTTGTGTGGTATAGTTGAATAGTAAAATTGAACTTTGGAGGCGGTCAGATGTCACAGAGCCTGTTTTCACAAAGGCTTGTCGAGGCTATGAAGGAGAGCGGTCTGAAACAGGTTGATCTCGTAAGAGCTGCACAGGACAAAGGAATAAAGCTCGGGAAAAGCCATATAAGCCAGTATGCGGCAGGAAAAACAATGCCAAGAGATAATATCCTGAGCTTTCTGGCGGAAGCTCTCGGTGTTTCAAAAAGCTGGCTCACAGGAGAGCAGGCAGGCAGACAGAGCGTCAACAGAAACGGAGGAGCAGCAATGCGTACATTTAAGAAATCATCAAAGCTTGACAATGTTTTATACGATGTGAGAGGACCTGTAGTTGAAGAGGCTGCAAGAATGGAAGCACAGGGAATGAATATACTGAAGCTGAACATCGGCAACCCTGCGCCATTCGGATTCAGAACACCCGACGAGGTAGTTTATGATATGAGCAGACAGCTCACCGACTGCGAGGGCTATTCTGATTCAAAAGGTCTGTTTGCTGCAAGAAAGGCTATAATGCAGTACGCTCAGAACAAGAATATACCGAATGTTTCAATAGATGACATCTACACAGGAAACGGCGTCAGTGAGCTTATACAGATGTGTATGTCTGCTCTGCTCGACAGCGGCGAGGAGGTGCTTGTGCCCTCTCCCGACTATCCGCTGTGGACAGCCTGCGTAACTCTTGCAGGCGGTACAGCAGTTCATTATATCTGCGATGAACAGTCTGAGTGGTATCCTGATATCGAGGACATCAAAAAGAAGATAACCCCTAACACAAAAGCTATCGTTCTTATCAACCCGAACAACCCGACAGGTGCACTCTACCCGAGAGAGGTGCTCCAGCAGATCGTTGATGTTGCAAGAGAGCACCAGCTTATGATTTTCTCGGACGAGATTTATGACAGGCTCGTTTTTGACGGCGAGGAGCATATTTCTATCGCTTCAATGGCGCCTGACCTGTTCTGCGTTACATTCAGCGGACTGTCCAAGTCTCACATGATCGCAGGATACCGTATCGGCTGGATGGTACTGAGTGGTAACAAGAGGCTCGGAAAGGATTATATTGAGGGTCTTAATATGCTCTCGAACATGAGGCTTTGCTCAAATGTACCTGCACAGTCGATAGTACAGACTGCACTCGGCGGCTACCAGAGCGTAAAAAGCTATGTTGTTCCGGGGGGACGTATCTATGAGCAGAGAGAGTATGTTTACAAGGCACTGAACGATATTCCCGGAGTGTCCGTTGTAAAGCCGAAGGCAGCATTCTACATCTTCCCGAAGCTTGATGCCAAGCGTTTTAACATTCTTGATGACGAGAAGTTCGTGCTTGACTTCCTGAAAGAAAAGAAGATACTGATGATACACGGCGGCGGCTTCAACTGGAAGCAGCCCGACCATTTCCGTGTGGTTTATCTGCCGCAGATGCCTGTGCTGCAAAAATCAATGGAAGAGCTGAAGGACTTCCTCTCATATTACAAACAAGAGCCATAATTAAAAAGCTTCGTGAGTTCAGTCTCACGAAGCTTTATTTTATCTGATGGTCTTTTTCTTCTTTTTCTTGGGCTCTTTAACGGGAGTTTCCTCTGCGGACTTATCCTCGAATATCTGCTCTCCTGTCTGGTATGCAAATTCGGGATTGACCTCTCCCCTCTTATCGTAGTAGGGCTGGATAACGTGCTTTCTGACTACAGGGTAGCAGTTGAAGCATATTACAAAGCACAGGAAAGAGAACGGCCAGAAGATTATTACAAACAGCGACGGCCACAGGAACAGATAACACGGAACTATAACAAGGAATGATATCAGCAGCGTCCACATGGACTGCTTCAATCCAAGTGAAACAAGATAGAACGAGTTTTTGAGTATCTGCCACATTTTCAGGTTTGTGGAGCTTATCATGATATAGATGTAAAAATGCATCATAAAAAATGTAAGCATACACATCAAAGAAATGATAAACGGCACATAGATCATCGAGTTCTGCTGCGCCCACATATAATACGTCGGAACACCTACAATAAAGCCTGCTGTGAAGAGAATGTCAATAAAGCTCATCACAAAGCCCTGTTTAAGGTTCTTCTTGAACGAATCCCAGAAGTCATGAAGCAGGAACACTGGTCTTTCCTGAGAGAAGTTTCTGCACACCTTGGTCATTGCAGCTGTAGCAGGACCTATTGTCACTACAGGAAGACAGAAAAGAATATAGAGAAGATTTACCTCTATAAGCTTCCACATATGCCTGCCGTATACCTCCCAGAATTTGAAAAAGCCCTTTTTCTCATGAGGGGTGCGCAGCACTCCCCTGCGCTGATAGTTGTTATCAAAAAGTCCCATCTGAAATTTAAACACTCCCTGTTATTAAACCTATTGATATATTTTTGCAAATATAAACTGTATCGCCGAAGCCGTGACCGACACTGCCAGCAAAAGCAGAAACCTCTGTGCATAGAGCTTTACTGTGTCCTTCATTCCAAGGACCGCATTGCCCGTGAAGGTATGTCTGAGATAAACTCCAGACAGACCTGCCGCCTCAATGCAGGCAAAGGACAGTGCCGCCGCAGTCAGTACCGTGAACGGTATGCAGACCGCTATAACAGTGCTCAGTCCCTCAGTACCGTAGGACAGATAAAGCTGTGAAAGCTGTGCTCCCTGACCCATGCCCCGAATGAGCATCACTATAAATGTCAGAGGCTGACCTATCGGAAAAAAGCCCGAAAAGAAGATCACTGCCATATATGCCGCAGTTCCTGCGAAAGAACGTATAGCCAGCCACAGCGGCTCTCCGAAAACAATGCCCGAAGCAGTCTTTGAAAGGCTCATACTAAGCACTCCGAAAATCTCTCCCAGAAGTGCCGCACCCATAAAAAGCGCAAACAGACCTGTTCTTGCCTTAGTCGGATCCTTATTCATAAACATTCCCCCTCAGAGCAATTATATGCCTGCGAGGGAAATAATATTCTATTTCGAGAGCTCGTATGCTCTGTTAGTGCAGGCCTTGCAGCACTCCTGAACGGCTTCATCAAGGCCGCCTGCTCTGAGCTTTTCAAGTCCTGCGATAGTTGTACCGCCCTTCGAGGACACCATCTCGATAAGCTCATCAATTGTTTTTCCGCTGTCGGTTATCATCTTTGCTGAGCCTATAAGAGACTTTGCAAAAAGGTCTGTTGCTGCCTGAGTGTCAATACCGACTGACTCTGCATACTTGACAAAGCTCTGGGCATACAGATAGATAAACGCAGGTGATGAACCGTTTATTGCGATTATCTCTTTCA
>CAMMYU010000125.1:0-3921 GCA_946528545.1 uncultured Ruminococcus sp. | reverse complement strand
CCTTTAGGCATAAAAATGCCCCCTTTCGTTAGATTTCAAATTGGTATATCTCTATTATACCACATTGTCTAACAAAAGGGGAGCATTTCATAACAGAAGTGTCTTTTTTATCAGTCTGCCATTTCGTAGTTTCGGGAATATGTCTCATAAAGCTGTGCGGCAGCTTCGTCTGAGGTTGTCTTATCAAACAGGACAAGGTCGCAGGCGGCTATAAACTCGTTGTAAATATCTGCATTCTCAACAAGAGAGTTCATCGGCTTTATGAGAGTGTTTGTCTCCATAACCAGTGATGCCTCATACTGCAGACCGTTTAACTGTCCGATGTCATCTAAGTACTGCCTTGCACTGGCACTTATCGGGATACCCTTTTCAACACCCTGAAGCTCCGCCCACTCGTGGCTGTTGAGCATAAAGTCCAGAAGCTCTGCGGCTTCCTTTGGGTGCTCGGTGTTCTTGCTGACAGCATAGAGCGTTGCAGGCTTTGCATACCAGCCCTCACCGCTTCTCTCGGAGGACAGCGCTGTGTACGGCGCTGCAACTATCTCATTCCCTGCGGCGATAGGCTCTTTGAAATAATTGAGCGCATCACTTACCCATGCCACAAGTCCCGCATACGAGCCATTGTCAAGATTGAACCGCTGAAAGTCCTCAACCTTCGGCATTACCTTCTCATTTACAAGACGGCAGTAGAAATCTATCATAGTTTTCAGGTCATCGGCAGTGAAGGAGAATTTGCTTTCGCCGTCAAATATCTGCCTGCCCGACTGCTGCTCCGCATAGGTGATACAATAAAGCCACAGCGATTTATCAGCTCCCGATATAGGATAAATGCCGTCTTTCGAGAGCACCTTTGCCGCATCAAACAGGTCCTCCCATGTGGTCGGAATATCCAGTCCGTATTTGTCATAGATCGTTTTGTTTATGTAAAGAGTTTCGGCATTCATAGCTATCGGAATAGCGTTCAGGACACCGTTTCGTCGGCCGTACTGAAGCATTTCATCAGTGAAGTTTGACAAGTCCACCGTGTCCCTGACCGTTTCAAGATCAAGGTATCCGTTTCCGTCCGCCGAATACTGGCTGAGCCAGCCGACATTTATCTGCATAACGTCAGCCTCAGTGCCTGAGATCATCTGCACCTGACTTCTTGCCTCATAGCCCGACCACTCCGAGTAATTGCACTTGACCTTTATATCGGGGTGAAGCTGCTCAAAGCGCTCGACGGCTTTCAGGGTATACTCATTTCTTGAATCGTTTCCCCACCATGAGAGTGTTATGATAGTCTGTTCGGTCTGGTCACGCACTACGGGCTTGGCAGAGCATGAGGTAACAGCAAGCACCATAACCGCCGAGGTCACAGCAGCTGCAATTGTTTTCAGGATCATTGCTCTCCCTCGCTTTCCTTAGCAGGCTCATAGAAAGTATAGGTGTCTCTTCCTGCTTTCTTTGAACGGTAGAGTGCCTTATCAACAGCCGAATAAAGCTCTGCAAAGCTTGTGCCGCTTTCAGGCGAGAATGCCGCACCGATGCTTGCAGATATCTTATAGCCGTTGTCTTTTCCTGTGTAGTTATTGTGATACTTCTCACAGAGCTCCTCGCACTTTTCCCTGACATACTGCCTGAATTTTCCGCTGTCATCAAAGCGGGTATTTACAAGCACGCAGAACTCATCTCCGCCGATTCGTCCGAGATAGTCGTCCTCCGAGAATGTCTCACGGAGTATCTCACCTGTCTTTTTGAGAACGCTGTCACCGTAGGCATGACCGAGGGTATCATTTACACCCTTGAAGTTGTCAATGTCAAGGATAATAAGTGCGTGCATTTCGCTTTCAAGAGAATTTGAAAGCGCATTACCTGCGTACTCCTCAAAAGAGAGCTTATTGAACACACCTGTAAGCAGGTCAACGCTTGCTTTGGCATCAAGAGTTGTAACTATTCTCTTTATAGGCTTTATAAGCCTGTAGGAGAAGGCAAATCCGCCCAGTACCGCTATGATTGCGGCAATAAATGCAGTGATATAAATAAACTTGGTTATCTCAGCCTTTTCACCCAGCAGACTTTCCGAGGGTATAGAACAGACAACAAACCAGTCTCCGCAGCTGTTGACGGATACAAGGTACTCATCGTCCATTACCGCCGCAGAGGAACGCCCCTTAACACGGGTCTTTATCTCATCGGGAAGAGCCCTTCCTATCTCATTGCTGTCCTCGGAATAGATCATATCATAGGAGCTGTTTACAAGACGTATCTTCATATCCTTCAGAGATTCGGGATTGTCAAAGACCGCATCAAGCTCGCTTGCATAGAACGATATTACAAGCACTGCATTATCGTGAACCTGCTTAACATAATAGATACGCTTAAAATCATTCTGATAGCCTGTAGACCAGCCGTCATTGGTACGGGGACGGGTTATCATGGAGCTGAGCTCTGTAAATATCTTGTCTCCGAAAAGCGTGGCTGTGCCGTTTGATATTTTGCCGACTGTTCTGTTATTGCGGTAAACTATTCCGTAATCGACAAAGTTCTCCATAATACACAGACTGTAAAGCCTGTCCGTGATGACCTTCTCCGTATTGATCGCTTCAAACTCATCATTATTCGGGTCGGTTGCATCATAGGTATATGAGCTCTCCTCTCCGAAGGCAAGCGTAGCGATAGTTTCCATTCGGGACAGGTAGCTGTCCATATTCAGCTTCATCTGCACATTGAGCGATGACGTAAGGTTTACCGCCTGATCCTTCATAACCTCATCGTTCTTGTCAATAGCAAGCCTTGAGACAATAACAAGGGCAGCAATTACAATAACGGCATACCCTAATATCATTAATATCTGTACATTTCTTATATTTTTCAGACTGGGTCTGCTTCTGTCACGCTTTGACATCGTAGGCCTCCTGTTTTCAGACTGGCTTCGGTATTTTACCTCAGATAACTGTACTTAAAATTATAACACCATTGCACTGTCTTGTCAATCGCACATCCCCATAATACAAAGTGTGCAGGCTTTTTTACTTGAAAAAATATGCTGAATATGTTATAATATATAACAGTCAACACCAATTTTTTCAGACCGGCAAAGGAGACTGTATGATATACTGTATCAGCGACATTCACGGAGAATATGACAAGTTCATAAAAATGCTTGACCTTATCAGCCTTAAAGATGATGATACCCTGTACATTCTCGGAGATGTCCTCGACAGAGGGCCTCACCCGATAAAGACGCTTCTGAAAATAATGGAAATGCCGAATGCGGTTTTCATCATCGGCAACCATGAATATATGGCTCTGGAGGTCATGAAAAAGGGCTTTAACAAGGTTGTTTCCGCTGACCTTGCCGACCTTGACAAGGAAACTGTGGATATGCTTCTGAACTGGTATCAGAACGGCTGTACAAGCACTGTTAATGAGTTCAGACAGCTTGACAGCGAACAGCAGGAAGAAATAACCGAGTACCTGAAAGACTCCCTAGCCTATGAACAGCTTGAGTTAAACGGTCAGAATTTTCTGCTTGTTCACTCAGGGCTTATGAACTTTGACCCTGAAACCGATATATCCGAGTATAGCCTGTATGAGCTCGTATGGGCAAGACCCGATTATAATAAACCGTATTTCGATGATGTCATCACCGTAACAGGTCATACCCCGACCACAACTATCAAAGACTGTGAAACCCCCGGAAGGATATTTCATAAAAACAATTTCATAGTAATTGACTGCGGAACTTCCACCAGCGGAAATATGGGCTGCCTCCGCCTCGATGATATGAAAGAGTTCTACGTTTAATAAAAACAATTCGGGCAGGTATTGCTGCAAATAATAATCTGCCGTACTGCCTGCAGGACTTATCGGGGGAGACCCTTTTGAAAAAGGGTCCTCCCCCGGACCCCCTCACTAAAACTTCTAATATAATTTTGCCCC
>CAMMYU010000124.1:0-55449 GCA_946528545.1 uncultured Ruminococcus sp. | reverse complement strand
ACAGCATACGAGCATTGCAAGTACAGGAATGTTGACGGCGTGATACTTGTGTGTACGGATTTCACTTCACCTGATGTTTATGAGGTAATCAACGGCGACATACCTGTTGTTACAATCGACCATATATTTGACTGCAGAACGGCGATCATGTCTAACAACGAAAAGGGTATGGAAGAACTGATCAACTACGTCTGTGATCTTGGGCACAAAAAGATCGCATATGTTCAGGGAAACAAATCAGCAGTTGCCGAAAGAAGATTCACAGGTTTCTATAGAGCCTGTAAGAATCGGGGTGTTGAGGTAAAGCCTGAATGGCTCCTGAACGGGGATTATCACAATCCCGAGCTGACGTACAAATTGACAAAGGAACTTCTCAAGAAGGCAGACAGGCCGACCTGCATATTTATGCCTGACGATTATTCGGCAATGGGTGGACTTAATGCAGCGAAGGATCTTGGCTTGTCAGTTCCGAAGGATGTTTCTTTGGTAGGCTATGATGGCATAGCATATTCGCAGCTTCTGTCACCAAAGCTGACGACTTATCTGCAGGATACTGCAAAGATCGGTGCGACGGCGGCAAAAGAATTAGTGGCTCTTATAGAGAGCCCGCAGACAACCTTTAAGGAAGTCATCACGGTAGACGGCAGTCTTATCAAGGGCGGCTCGGTTTCAAAGGTTGGATAGGCAAAGGCATTAATTAGCAGCAAAAACGCTGCGTAATAAAAATATAATGCGATATTTAAGGAGGAAATTTATTATGGCAAACTTAAAGAAAGTTCTGGCTGGAACACTCGGCCTCTGCATGGCAGCTTCTATGATGACTGCTTGCGGCGATTCTGATTCTTCATCTTCATCAGATAGCAAGAGCGGCGGTGCTAAGCCTGCTAACGGAAACGGAATCAGCACAGATTCTAACAGAGATAAAACTACTGATCTCCACGGTGCAGAGTCTTCAGACGCTTCCAAGCAGACACTGAAGTTCTATTGCTGGAACACAGAGTTCAAGTCCAGACTTGACAAGTACTATGAGAAAGGCGCAGATGCCCTTCCTGTTGAGAAGGATGCTGACGGCTCTATCACATCTATCAATGGCGTAAACATTGAGTGGGTACAGATCGAGAACGAGGGTAACGCTTATCAGACAAAGCTTGATGACGCTCTTGCAGCTCAGAAGGACAGCGATGATAAGGTAGATATGTTCCTTATGGAAGCTGACTACGCTCTGAAGTATGCTAACGGCGACGTTGCACTTTCTGTTCAGGACCTCGGCATCACAGCTGACGATCTCTCACAGATGTATCAGTACACTCTCGACGTTGCAACAGATACACAGTCAGGCGAGCTGAAGGGTGTTTCCTGGCAGGCAACTCCTGGTCTGTTCATGTACAACGCAAACTATGCTAACGAGGTTCTCGGTTCTGATGATCCTGCTACTGTTCAGGAAGCAGTTAAGGACTGGGATGCATTCACCGAAACAGCAGCTAAGATGAAGGAAAAAGGCATCTTCATGGTATCCGGTTTCGATGATACATACAGATGCTATTCCAACAACGTTTCCAATCCTTGGGTAATCGACAACAAGGTTACAGTTGATCCTCAGATCAAGGCTTGGGTTGATCAGACTAAGGAGTACACAGACAAGGGCTACAACAACAAGACTTCTCTTTGGGACGAGGCTTGGGCTGCTGGTCAGAAGATCGACGGTAAGGTATTCGGTTACTTCTATTCTACATGGGGTATTCCTTTCTGCCTCCTGCCTAACACTCTTGATACTTCCGTTGAAGACGGCGGTAAGGAAGAAGTTGGCAACGGTGGTTACGGTCTCTGGAGAGCTTGCGAAGGTCCTCAGGCTTACTACTGGGGCGGTACTTGGATCTGCGGCGCTATCGACTCCGATAACACAGATCTCGTAGGCAACATCATGAAGGTTATGACTTGCGACAAGGAAGTAGCTAAGGCTATTACTGAGGGCGAGCAGGACTACACAAACAACAAGGCTGCTATCCAGGAGCTTATCGACGGCGGTTACACCAACCCATTCCTCGGCGGACAGAACCACCTCGCACTCCTTACATCTGCTGCTGATAAGATCTCTCTTGACAACAAGATCTCAGCTTATGACCAGGGATGCAACGAGAAGTTCCAGGGTGCTATGAAGGATTACTTCCTTGGCAATACATCTTCTTATGAGGATGCACTTGCAGCATTCAAGACCTCTCTGTCTGAGCTCTATCCTACACTTGAGTACGATTTCTAATTAAAACTCAAATAAAGTAGATTAAATATAGGGGGCGGAGAAATCCCCCCCCTATTATTTAATGTAATTCTACAGAAAGGAATATGATTGCTCGCAATTATTTAAGGTATTGTATATGAAGAGAAAAAGCGTTAGCTACGCAAAATGGGGCTATATCTTTCTTATCCCTTTCTTCGCTGTATACTGTGTGTTCCACCTGTATCCGTTGCTTGAGACCTTCTACTACAGCTTTATGGATTATCAGCTTGATAAGGGCTCAATGCAGGGCGGCTGGACAAGACAAGCAGTTGAGGTCGTTCCCGAGTGGTGCGGTCTGAACAACTACTCCGATATTTTTGCATCGGGCAGCGATTTCTTCCAGACTATCTGGAATACCGTTATAATGTGGCTCATCGGATTTATTCCGCAGATCCTCGTTTCACTTTTACTTGCAGTATGGTTTACTGACCTCAACCTCAAGCTCAAGGCTCAGGGCTTCTTTAAAACAGTTATCTATCTTCCGAACGTTATCATGGCTTCGGCTATTGCGTTCCTGTTCTATAACCTGTGTTCTAAGGGCGGTGCGCTGTATGATGTCTTCGGATTCGATATGCTCGCTGAGAATGCATGGTCAGCTCGTGCAGTTGTTGGTTTCATCAACTTCATACTCTGGTACGGAAATACGACCATCCTTTTGATGGCTGCTATTATGGGTGTTGACCCCTCACTTTATGAATCGGCTCAGATCGACGGCGCTACATCTACAGATATATTCTGGAAGATCACAATGCCGCTTATCAGACCAATTCTCTCGTTTGTTCTTATTACCTCCCTCATCGGTGGATTGCAGATGTACGACGTTCCGTCGCTGATCACCAATGACCTCGGTAATCCTATAGTTGAAGGTAAACCGATGCTGAAAACTATAGTTATGATCATTCAGACAAATAAAGACGGAAATATCGGTAAAGCCTCGGCTTTGTCAGTTCTGATCTTTATCTTCACTCTTGTTGTCGGCCTTGCTATGATGCTCACATCTGAGGACAACGATAAGAAAAAGAAAAAGAAGAAGGCAAGGGGGTAATTTGAATGGCAGTTAAAACTGATGTTGTTGGCTCTCAGGCCAGCTCGACTAACATACTTGTCAGAAGAATTATCGCTTACACAGTGCTTGTTATTCTTGTAATACTCTCACTGTTCCCGTTCTATCTTCTGATTATGAATGCAACCAGAGAGAAGAAGCAGACAGGTCTTCAGCTCTATCCGGGCGGACTGCTCTGGACAAACTTCAAGAAGCTCTTTAACAGCACAACAACCGTTTCATTCGGTAGTGTTTTCAAGGCTCTCAGAAACTCACTTCTCATTTCTGCTTGCGCTTCATTCCTTAGCGTATATGTATCTGCTCTTACAGCTTATGCGATCCATGTATTTGATTTCAAGCTCAGAAAAGTTGCAGATATGTTCATACTCATCGTTATGATGGTTCCGACACAGTCCTCTGCTATCGGTTTCTACAGAATGGTAAAGGCATGGGGCATGACAGACTCCAAGAGCCTGCTCTTCAACTATATCCCTCTTATCATTCCTGCAGCAGCTGCTCCTGCAACATACTACTTCATGAAGCAGTATCTTAAATCAGCACTGCCGCTTGAAATCGTTGAGGCATCAAGAATTGACGGCTGCGGAGAGTTTATGACCTTCAACAGAATAGTTACTCCTATTCTTAAGCCTGCATACGCTGTACAGCTTATCTTCACATTCGTTGCTCAGTGGAACAACTACTTCATGCCAAGACTCGTTATTACCAGCAAGTCTAACTACACAGTTCCGCTTGTGCTCTCTGCAATGAGAAATGCAGGACCTCAGGAGACAGATATGGGTCTGTTCTATATGTACATTCTCATAGCTATCCTCCCTGTTGTAGTTGTATACCTCATTCTTTCCAAGTTCATCATTCGTGGTGTTGCTCTCGGAAGCGTAAAGGGTTAATACAAAGCTTCAAAGACTGTCGCTTTTGCGGCAGTCTTTTTTTATACGCAGTTCACATATTGAGATTAAAATTGTGTTATAATCAAACTGAGGTGATATTATGCGTATGTGGATCGCTATCCTTGTTCTGGTACTTGCTGCTGTCGGAGCAGGAATATTCTATATGATTCATTCGATAGGAAAATTTGGTCTGATAAAGAAGCTTGCAAAAGAAAAAAACTGGCTTAAACGCATCATTTCTCTTGCACTGATAGTTCTCGGGTTTGGAATTTTCTCTGTCATATTGACACCGATCAATGCAATAATAATCTTTCTGCACCTGTGCATTTTTCAGCTTATCTATGGAGGTATTTTCCTTGCAATAAGAAAGCTTGCAGGAAAGGAATTTAAGATTTACCTTCAGGGCTGGCTTGCATTGGCTACAACAGCTGTGTATATGTCGATTGCTTATTATCTCTGCGTTAATGTCTGGGTTACGAACTACACTCTGACTACCGAGAAGGACCTCGGCGGAACGCTCCGAGTTGTAATGTTTGCTGATTCTCATGTAGGTGCGACCTTTGATGACGAAGGCTTTGCAAAGCACATGGAGAACGTCAATGCCGAAAAGCCTGACATAGTTCTCATTGCAGGTGATTACGTTGATGACGGTACTACAAAAGATGAAATGATAAAGTGCTGTGAGGCTCTTGGAAAGATCAACGCAAAATACGGAGTGTGGTTCGCCTACGGAAATCATGATAGGGGCTATTACGGCAACTCCAGAGGTTTCAGTGCTGATGAGCTTGAAACCGAGCTTAAAAAGAACGGAGTACACATCCTGGTTGATGAAACCGAGCTTATTGATGACCGCTTCTATCTTGTAGGCAGAGCAGATAAGTCCTTTGAGGACAGAGCAGATGCTTCTGAGCTTATAAACGACCTTGATGACAGCAAGTATATTATAGTTATGGATCATCAGCCTGCCGATTACGACGCTGAGGCGAAAACAAATGCCGATCTTGTTGTTTCGGGTCATACTCACGGCGGACAGCTTTTCCCGATGACACATTTCGGTCTGTTTATGAGTGTGAATGACCGCACCTACGGTTACGAGAACAGAAACGGAACAGACTTCCTTGTTACCTCCGGTATTGCCGACTGGGAGCTTGTTTTCAAGACAGGTACAAAGTCTGAGTACTGTGTAATTGATATTGAAGAGAAATAAAACTGAGGGACAGCTTACTACTGTCCCTCGCAGCTTGTTGCAAAAGTTCTTTTAAAAGGGGTCAGGGGCGACAGCCCCAGTGGGGCAAAGGGGCGAAGCCCCCCTCTTCCCACCGCCCGAGGCGGTGACGAGCGAAGCCGAGGAACACGCCGAGGGCTGATTCTGCACTATTTTTGAGTTTATCGACAGACTGCGAGGGACAGCTTACTACTGTCCCTCGTTCATTTTTCTGTCTTCCTCAGATGATATC
The DNA here is from genome assembly GCA_946528545.1 of uncultured Ruminococcus sp. Classification (GTDB taxonomy): domain Bacteria; phylum Bacillota; class Clostridia; order Oscillospirales; family Ruminococcaceae; genus Hominimerdicola. The sequence goes on along the minus strand of CAMMYU010000124.1, from coordinate 49,767 downwards.
TGACAAAGACACATTGTTATAACTCCGAACAGTCCGCCCATGACTGTTCCAAGAAAAAAGCTTACCAAATTTATCACCTCGCTTGAGTTTATTATTGACAGCGAGAAGTGATATATACAAAATCGCCCTGCTTTTTTTCTGCAGGGCGATTCGTTTTAGTAAAGTCCGTTTATGAATTTTGCGGAGAGCTTTCCAAAGCCCGAAAGCTTGCTGCAGACAGCATCATTTCTGATTGTGTCTAGCATAGAGAGTGCCTTTTCGGCATTTTCTTCTGAGATTTCATTGTTACTCATTCCAGCCATAACAGCGAGCTCAACTATAAATCTAACCTGAGGCTCAATGCCTGCACAATTAACTTCCTTGAGCTTTTCGCAGAGATCATCTGCGGTTTTCATATCGGTAATATTAGTTTGCTTGTAAGCAATTATTAGTGAGAGATATTTCAGCAGATACCTGTAAATCTCGATTGCACGCTCATTAGCTGTGCCTTCTGTAGTGGCTTTCTGCATAGCCTTTAGCTTGAATGTCCTGTTCAGCCAGAACAAAGCACATATCAGTATCAGCGCTATGATAGTATATATTATACCGCTTATAAACGGAGACATCGGCTTTTTAGGTGCTGCCTGCCCCTCAGATGCAGTACCGTGTCCGTCAGCAGCGCTGCCAGAGCCGTTTTCACTTCCTGATCTTGACGAAGAATTAAGTCCTGATGAAGAAGCTCTTGATGATGAATTCGGAGCTCTTGATGAGCTTGAAGACTCTGACTTGCTATCGGAGCTTCCATCGGATTCCGCACTTGATGAGCTGTCCTTCTGAGCCTGAGAGTTATTTGAAGGCTTCTTTACATTGCCCGGATTTTTGTCTGCGTCAGACAGATTTGGATTGTCATTGTCATAGCCCGGGGTAAATTCGGCAGGGAACCAGCCCAGACCGTCAATATATACCTCAGCCCATGCGTGAGCACATCTGTCCTTGACTGAAATTTCAAACAGGTCACTGCTGTTAGGCTTTTTGCCCTGCTGAGAGGGAAGTATCATATAGCCCTCGGCATATCTGGTGGGATAGCCAAACTTTCTGAGCAGCTGAGCGCCTGCAGTCGCAAAGTATGAGCAGTAGCCCACTCGCCTGTTTAGGAAGTCTTCAACAAAGTCCTCGCCATCAGGTGTTTTCTGCGGCTGAGTATCATATCGGAAGCCCTGAACCTCGTCATTGAAATAGTTTTTGATAGCCTCGTAGCAGTCGATATAAGTGCAGTATTCAAGCGAATACGGCAGATAATTATTCAGTATCTCCTGAAAGGCCTTGTCTATCTCTTCACCGTCAAGAGTATCAGTGTACTCGTTGTATACAAATTCCTCGTAATCATGGAGAGCTTCAAGCTGTGTACTTGTAAGGTTACGGCTGTCGAGATCTGCGACATACTCAGGATTATAACTACCTGCATAAATGTCATAATCTCTCTCATAGCTGTTGAATGTCAGGTTATAAGTGCTTGACGGTGTTCTCACATATGAGTCAAGCGTATTGCTGAACTCCTTCTCATTGTTTTTGCTTGAGAATGAGTACAGCGTATTATACGGTGCATATACGAATCTTTTACTTGCGCCTACAGCCTTGATCTTTATCATCTCGCTGTCAACGGTGTCACTTCCGTGAACGCAAAGGTAGTTCAGGTCCTGAGTGAAATAGTCACCGCTTTCCTCAAGAAGGTCATCAAAGCTTACATCATTGTTTCCTGTATTTGAGATCTTCCATGAGTTATCATCATAGATACCTGCTGTATAGCCCCTCAGGTAAAGGGTGCGCTTAAAGGCAGGAACTTCAATTTTCAGTGATACTGAGTCATTGAACTTTATCCCGTCAGTCCTGCCCAGAAGGCCTCCGTTTGCAGGTCCGACAGGAATAACAGAAAAGCTTTTGTTCTTCCAGTCAAAGAGAGCCTGCTCAGGGCCGTGCTCAATGACCTCATCAATGAAGTTTGAAAGGTTCCTTCTGTACTCGGCAAATGAGTCCGGTCTTGTAAAGCCTGTAATTGCCGAGAAGATAATAGTCAGCGTGAAAATAGCAGCAACGAGAATAACAGTAAATCTCATATAAACGGAATAGAATGCTGCCTTAGCCTTCTGAGATGTGAAGTAATAGGTTTTTCGCCGTTCATGTACAGCGAAGGTGTTTTTTCTGCCTGCCTTGTTGGTTGTGTGGTTTATTATGTGCATAGCAAGCACAGTTATCCATACACAGAAGAGCCCTATTATCGCAGCAGTGTTCGGAACTGCATCAAAGTACAGACCAAGCTCAACTATCGGGAATGTAAAGATAAACAGGATAGGAAAGTCTATCTTATACACACAGGCAAGCGAGCAGATAACCGCTTCAAGTGTTGCAATCGCAATAAAGCAGAGCAGTACATAATATACCTTGTTATCGTATGAATTTATTTTCGATACAACTGATGTAAAAGCACCGCTTTTATTATGTGTTACATGAATAACGTAGTCATTGGCTATGATCTGATAGCCTTTGACGATCTCGTCAAGCTTGCTGAGAATATAAGCGCAGTGGCATATTATATATATAAGAGAAGCCAGCTTGACTATAAAATGCTTTGATTTTAACAGACCGAACGAACAGCACAGCAAAGCAGTATAGAACGCAAGCGTCTCATAGGAGACTTCCAGCGTCAGATACGAAGCCCCGACTGCCAGTGTACAGAACGCACCGAGAAAGCTCAGTATGATCTGAAACACAAAATAATACTGAGATGAGTGCTCCCTCTGACAGTCAAGCAGGATATCGCCGTCGATCATGATACCGCTGTTCGATATCAGTCCGAAATCCTTTTGTTTATTTTTCTTACTCATTTTGTCACCTTTATTTTATAAGCAAAGCTCCCTGATGCTCTCGACAGCACCGTTTGCGCTTATCGGAACTATATCCGCAAACTCGTCATAGAGCTTTTCTGCATTTTCATCAGCGCCTACAAGCATATACGAATACCTGAAAGCAAGCTCTGCGTCATTCATTGCAGCAGTAACAGAGCTGTCATAGCTTGCCGAGAAATAAAGCAGATGACCGCATCTGAAGCGGTCGGGAGTGTTCACATAGTTAAGGAGTGCGGGGTGCTTATCGCTGTGAAGACCTGACTTCAGGAGCATATTCATAAGTACCCTTGCGTTTTCCTCGTCCTTTACCGTCATAGACATATTCTGCTCGGAAGTTGTATCATACCAGATTACTCTGTGAGCAACATTATTTTCCGACAGATACTGTGTCATTGACGAAATAGTCTCAACCGCAGCATCGTAGAGCAGCATATAGTCCTTACGGCTTTTATCTATATTCATATCCACTATCATAATGATAGAGTTCGCAATCGGAAGCGAATAATCCTTGACCATTGTAATATTCTGTTTAGCGGAGAGCTTCCAGTGGATACGGTTTATCTTATCGCCCTCCTGATACTCATGAATGTCAAATATCTCCGAGGGGTCGTCGCCCTTGTGGTCTTTTGAGTACTCATCAGTCTCCAGACCCATTTCCGAGTAGTTTGAGATAGGGTTCTCTATCGGTATTACATTCGGAATGACAGTGAACGATGTCTCATCATAGAAGCCCTTTCTGATAAAGGGTCTGACCTTCAGCTTAAACAGTCTGAGCATATCGCAGACCCGACAGCGCTTTATAACAAGGCGTATCGTTCCGTAATGAAGAGAGCCCATATGCAGGGTAAGAAACTGCACGTCTTTAGGAAAAAGGGGAGTGCTTATCTTCACCTTGTCACGTTTTGAGTCTATGGCATTAAAATACTCTATCTCAATAATAAGGTCGGAAACAGGAAGAATACCTCTGTTCTCGCATCTGATAACAACAGGTATCCTTGAGCCCTTTACGCAGACCCTTTGTGTTCCCGCAAAGCTTACCTTTACACTTCTGGAGATGATCCTGAGCATTATAAAAAGCGCCACAGGAAGCACTGCCAGAAAGCCTATCAGGTAAAAGGAGAACGGCTCATCATAGAGAACGTAGAAAAACGACCCTATCACAAGGAGAATAAAATATATAACGATCATATTTTCTCCTTACTTGCTTATCCTCGGCACCTGAACTGTTGAGGTTATGCTCTTAAGTACCTGAGAGCCTGTAATGCTGTTGATCTTTGCCTTTGAGCTGAGAATTATTCTGTGAAGCACAACATCATCAAGGCAGTAGAGCACGTCATCGGGGATAACATAGTCCCTTCCTCTCAGAAGTGCTGTAGCCTTAGTCATACGAAGCACAGCGATAGTACCTCTCGGAGAGAGACCGAGCTTTATAAACTCGTTGTTTCTGGTGGCTTCGGAGATCATAGCAATATAGCGGAAAATCTGGTCAGAAACATATACGTTGTCCACCTCGTTTCTTGCGGCAATAATGTCCTGAGCCGAAACCACAGGGCGTACATTGTCAACAGGTACGAGGTTCTGCTTTGCTTTGAGGACCGAGATCTCGTTCTCAAGGCTTGGATAGCCCATAGTGAGCCTTACAATAAAACGGTCCATCTGCGACTCGGGGAGCATTTGCGTTCCGATAGAGCCGATAGGATTCTGTGTTGCAATTACGATGTACGGGTCGGGGGCTTTGTGGGTAACACCGTCAACAGTGACCTTTCCCTCTTCCATAACCTCCAGAAGTGCGGACTGCGTCTTAGATGACGTTCTGTTTATCTCATCCGCAAGAAAAAGGTTAGTAAGAGCAGCACCCTGCTTGTACTCAAACTTTCCTGTGTTTTTGTTCAGAATGGTAAAGCCTGTTACATCGGTAGGCAGAACATCGGGTGTAAACTGCAAACGCTTGTACTCCAGCGACAGCGCCTTTGAAAGTGCCACCGCAAGGGTAGTCTTGCCCACGCCGGGTATATCCTCAATGAGGACATGTCCGCCGGCAAGGATAGAAAGCAGCACCTTGATAATGATCTCGTCTTTACCGATGATGACCTTTTTAACCTCGCCAATAACGCTTTTGGTCAGTGACAGTACCTTTACCTGTTCCTGTGAAAGCTGACTGTTCATTTTCTTGACTCCTTATCTTTATAAATCATTACACAGTGCAAAAAGCACTACAAAATCATTATAACATATCCTGCTGTATAATTCAAGGGCAAAATGAAATTTTCACTTGTCTTTTCACAATTATCATTACATTCTGTACAGAAGTAATATTCGGCCCTATGCTCTCATAGAATTATCATAAAGAGAAACATCATACAGGAGGTAAAATATGAAAGAGACAAGCAGGCTTGAAAGTGTATATGAGCTTCTTCCCGAGCCGATATTCAGGGCGCTGGAAGCAGTTTCACAAAGTGAAAAGCCGAGCATTTGCGAAATAAGACTCAGGCGTGGAAGACGGCTCAGCATATCGGCATTTTCAAAGGAGTATTTCGTAAGCTCTGACGGAAGGCTTGTAAACGATGAGAGCTCGGGAGTGCCTGTCACAGCCGAGGATATAGACACTGTTTTCCACAGGGCTATGAAAGGCTCGGTACACAGCTTTCGCAGAGAGATAACCGAGGGCTATGTTACAGTCAGGGGAGGGTGCCGAGTGGGTTTTTGCGGAACGGCAGTTATCTCTCCCGAAAAGGGGTACATAACCGATAATGTGAAGGACATATCCTCGGTAAACATAAGAATAGCAAGAGAGATAAAGGGCTGTGCCTCAGACCTTTATGCAAAGGCATTCGGAGAGGGCTTAAAGGGGCTTCTTATAGCAGGCCCGCCTGCCAGCGGAAAGACCACTATTCTCCGTGACCTTACAAGACAGCTCGGAAGTAATTACAGGGTTTCTCTCATAGATGAAAGAAACGAGCTTGCATCAAGCGTTGACGGCATACCGCAGAACGATGTCGGTTCAAAGACTGATGTGTTCAGCTCCTATGATAAGTACAGCGGAATAATGACAGCAGTTCGTGTGATGTCTCCACAGGTGCTTGTCTGTGATGAGATAGGAAGTGAAAGTGACCTTGAAGCACTCCGCTATGCCTTGGGCTCGGGAGTGTGTATAGTTGCTTCCTGCCACGCACCAAGCTTTGCAGAAGTGAAGAAAAAGCAGTATATCTCAAAGCTTATCAAGGCAGGAGCGTTCAGTGTCTGCGCCGTTCTCGGGACAGGACCTCTCTGCGGAAAGCTTATTTCCTATTCGCTTATAGGGGAAAAGCCGTGCTGAGGGCATTAGGCTGTCTGCTCCTGATTTTTACAGGAGCAGGAGCAGGCAGGCTCTACAGTGAAAGACTGGAGCACCGCTGCAGAACACTTTGTGCCCTGACCGAGATGTCAAGTGAGCTTACTGTTATGATAGAGGGCTATATGACCACATCAGAAATGCTTTCTTCGCTCTCTTCAGGGGACAAGTACAGGGAGCTTACCTTTCTGAACTGTGATATAACAAAGCCCTCGGGCAGGACAGAGCTTGAAGCGCAGGTACAAGCCCTTGATATAAGCTCTGATATAAAGGTTCGGCTGATAAGCTATTTTGATGAGCTGGGCTCTTCGGATATGCAGAGAGAAAAGCTTAAAGCAGAGCTCCTGCACGCATATCTTGCTGAAGTAAAGGACGATCTCAGAGAGCGTTACCATTCGGACAAGCGCCTTGCAAGAGCACTGGGGCTTTTGTCCGGAGCGTTTGCGGCAGTACTGCTTATATAGGAGAAAAACATGGAAATAGACCTTATATTCAAAATAGCCGCAATAGGCATTATTGTGGCGGTGCTTAATCTGCTGCTGAAAAGGGCGGAGCGTGATGAGCAGGCAATGATGACGACCCTCGCAGGGCTTATAGTGGTGCTGCTTATGATAGTGCGGCAGATAGGTGATCTGTTTGAGACAATAAAAGACATTTTCGGACTGTACTGATGAAGATAACAGCAATAATAGCCTTCTGCATAGCGGCGGCGGTAATACTCAAAATGATAGAGCGTGACAGCTCGGAGATAAAGCTTCTCGGAGTGCTTTTTGCAGTGAGTGCCGTACTCTATTTTGCAGCAGGCTATGCACTTGACATAATAGATACTTTCGCCCCTCTGATAGATGACGCAGGCATAGACAGCGAGTATTTCGAGATACTGCTCAAAGCGCTTGGGATAGCGTATCTGACCTCACTTGCCGAGGAATACTGCCGTCAGTGCGGAGAGGGCGCAATAGCGGCTCAGGCAGATCTGATAGGGCGGCTGGGAATAATAAGCGTGTCACTGCCGCTGTTTTCGGCGGCGGCTGACCTTGTGAGCTCAATGCTTTCGTGATAATATGAAAAGATGTTTTATGATAATGCTTCTCTGGATAATGCTTTTCGGAGCTCCGATGACAGCCTTTGCAGCGGAGTCTCAGAGTGATGAATATGATAAGCTGATTTCCGAGATAAACCATGACCTTGAAGGCCTCGGCGGAGATGAAGCTCAGAGCTATCTTCGGGATAACGGTATCACAGCCGATTCTCCCGAAGCTGCCGCATCAATTGACCCGAAGAATGTTTTCGGGTCAATATGGAGTGCATTCAAGGAGGAGCTTTTTCGGCCTGCAAAAATGCTCGGCAGGCTTATAGCAGCGGCAGCTGTCTGTGTAATGATAAAGGGCTTGTCCTACTCGGACAAGCTGGAGCAGGTGTTCGGGGCTGTCTCAGCACTGGTGTGTATTCTGATAGTCAGTGACAGCCTGACTGAAAGCTTAAACGCACTGCTCGGCTCTGTAAACAGCATAAACGAGTTTATGATAAGCTATATCCCTGTTTTTACAGGTGTTGCTACCGCCTCGGGAAATGCAGTCTCGGCGGCAGGATACTATTCTGTTATGTTTTTTGTCTGTGAGATAATGGCTTATGCATCGTCAAAGCTCTTAATGCCGCTTATCTCCTGTGTGACGGCACTGTCATTTATCTCAGCTATAAATCCGAGCCTTAATTTAGGAAAGGCGGCACAGTCTGTAAAGGGCTTTGTGACAAAGGCTCTGGGCTTTATAATGCTGATTTTCACAGCTCTTATGACTATCACAGGGCTGTCGGGAAATGCCGCCGACACTCTCGGCTCAAAGACTATCCGATTTGCAGCATCAAGCTTTATCCCTGTTATCGGAAGCTCGGTTTCGGAGGCCTATTCGGCAGTGAAGAGCAGCCTCGGGGTGATACGAACAAGCGTAGGAGTTATAGGAGTTATCGTAGTTTTTATCATAGTGCTGCGGCCGCTTCTTCTCGTTATCTCAATGAAGATAGCCGTATCTCTCGCAGAAACGCTCCACTCTATGTTTTCTCTTGAAAGCTCTGCAGGAATACTCTCGGGGATAAACTCTGTGCTCTCTATCGCTATGAGCATAGTGATAGCCTATTCACTGTTTTTTATTACTGCCACCTCGCTGATACTGATGAGTGCCTCGGGCGGCTGAAAGGAGAAGCTATGCAGACTTTCAAAGCAGTTATCTATATAGCCTGTGCTGTCGGGATAGTGAGCTCTCTTACAGGGCTTGCTGCACCGAAGAACGGCTCGGCGAAGCTTCTCGGGGCGGTAATGGCGGCGGTAATGCTCTTAGCTGTTGTATCGCCCTTCCGTGAGGACGGCTTCGTGCTTGATATCCCCGATAAAGATGACATTCTTACTGAGGGCACACCTGCTTCAATGACTGAGCTTTCGGCAAGGTATTATCTTAGTTCTGCCGAGCGTGAGGTGGGCTCGTATCTTAATGGGAAAATACGACAGGCAGGCTATGGAAATGTACGGGCTGTCATAACGGCAGGTCTTGATGAATATAATTATATCGTGATAGAAAGGGTAAGCCTTTACGGAGTGCAGAGCTCAGAGCAGAAGAGCATAGAAGCTCTGATACGGGAAGACCTTCCCGACTGTGAAACAGAATACAAAAGCAGCGGAGCTGAAAACGATGATGCCTGAGCTTAAAAAGATAGGTTCGCTCATAAAAAAGGAGCAGAGATACAAGCTGATATTCTTTATCGGTGTACTTGGGATAGGGCTTATCTTCCTGTCGGATATGCTTTCTTCCGATAAGGAAAAGGAGCAGGCCTCACCCTCGGAGAGCACAGTCAGTAATGACCCCGATGAGTATGCAAGAAAGATGGAGAAGAAGCTCTCGAAGATACTTGGAAGCGTCAGCGGCGTAGGCGACTGTGAGGTTATGCTGACAATCGGCGGAACAACAGAGTATGTCTATGCAGAGAACATCAGCCGAAGCACCGACCTCAAAGACGGCGGAAGCGAGGAGACCTACAAAAACGAGATAGTCTTCACCGAAGAGGGCGGAGAAAAGGAGGCACTGGTAAAGAAGGTAATAAGACCGCAGATAAGCGGAGTAATAATAGTCTGTGACGGAGGAGGCGATGTAAAAGTAAAAGAGCGAGTAATAAAAGCGGTGTCAAGGCTTCTTGATGTGCCGAGCGATAAGATCTGCGTTGAATGCAGAAATCAATAAACGAAAGAGGTAAGCATGATGAAAAAACCGACACTTATTATAGGCAAAAGACAGATGCTCTTAGCAGGCATGACGCTGGTGCTTGGAATAGCTGTGTATGTGAACTACGCATATTCGTCATCGGGGGCTGATGTCAAGAAAACTAAGGTGGTAAAGAGCAACTCCGTAAGCTACGGCGAGGCTGAGCTTGTGAGTGCTGACAGCGCTTCCGAGGATTATTTCTCTCAGGTGCGGATCGAGAAAATGAACTCCCGTGATGAGGCTGTGGAAACGCTAAAAAGCATCATAGGCGGAGGAGATGCAACAACAGAGGAGAAAGCCGTAGCCGAGGAAAACGCTCAGGCTATGGCATCATTAATGGAGTCCGAAACAAAGGTTGAGAGCTTGGTCAAGGCGGCAGGCTTTCAGGACTGCGTAGTGTACTTAGACGGAAGCAATGCCGATATAGTTGTCAAGACCGACAGCAAGGGGCTTCAGACCAGTGAGGCGGCGCAGATAAAGGATATCCTTCTCAGTCAGGTGACAGTTCCTAACGAGAATATCAGGATATACGATATTGACAGCTGATATTCAGCCGGCAAATAGTAAAATAAATATAAAAATCCTTCAAAAATACTTGTAACATATTGAAAAATATGTTATAATGACTTTAAGTATGATTTTGAAGGATTTTTTCTTATGGAGGTATACTTATGAGTGATGTTGTTAAAAATTCGGGAAAGAGCCTGCATATCAGTCAGGACGTTATTGCAAGAATAATCACCAATACCGTTGCTGAGATTGAGGGTGTCAGCAGGATAGCACCTGTTATGAAGAGCCCGAGACAGCTCTGGCTCAGACAGGAGAACTTCGGCAATTTAAGGATCGGACTTGTTGACGATGTTCTTTCCGTGTCTATCGGCATAATACTCAGGCAGAATGCAAAGGCCGTTTCCACTGCCGAGGAGGTACAGGATAAGGTAAAGAGTGCAGTTCAGAATATGCTGGGTCTTACTGTCGCAAAGGTGAACGTTAATGTCTGCGGCATTGACAAGGTCAGCGAATAAGGAGTGTTTTTGTGGGACTTAACAGAAGAGGAATGAGAGAGGCAGCCTTTCTGCTCATTTATGAGAGAAGCTTCAGAGAGGACGAGGCTCTTGAGGATATATTTGAAAGCGCCAAAGAGGTAGACGAGTTTCCGTTCAATGAGGAGGTCGAGGCTACCGTTCGCGGAGTTGACGAAAAGCGTGAGGAGCTCGACGAGATCATATCAAAGTACAGCAACAAGCGTGTTATCTCCCGTATACCGAAGGTAAATCTCGCAGTGCTGAGGCTTGCCCTTTATGAGGCTGCATACGTTGAGAGCGTTCCCGTAAACGTCGCGATCAGCGAGGCAGTAAAGATAGCAGGAATGTACACCTTCGGTTCTGATGTATCGTTTATCAACGGAGTTCTGGGCTCATATTCAAAGAGCCTTAATACTGAGGAAAAATGAGTATTACAGTCGGCTTTGATACAAGCAATTATACAACCTCTGCGGCACTGCTTGACACCTCTGATATGAGTGTCAGGAATGTAAAGCGTCTGCTGCCCGTCAAGGACGGGGAGAGAGGTCTCAGGCAGTCTGATGCAGTGTTTCTGCACACAAAAGCACTGCCCGAGATAATGGAAGAGGCCTTTGAGGGCATTAACCGTGTTGATGCCTGTGGGTGTTCGTGCGCCCCAAGGCTGGTGCAGGGCTCTTATATGCCATGCTTTCTGGTCGGAATGAATGCCGCAGCCGCCTTTTCACACGGGGCAGGCTGTGAGCTTTTTATGACCTCGCATCAGATAGGTCATATACTGGCGGCACTGTTTTCCTGCGGCAGGCTTGACCTTATAAAGGGAGACAAGCCCTTTGCAGCCTTTCATGTAAGCGGAGGAACTACCGATCTTCTGCTATGCACTCCCGATAAGGAGCACAATGCAAGGATAGAGCGAATAGGAGGAAGCTCCGACCTTAACGCAGGACAGGCAATAGACCGCTGCGGAGTGAGACTGGGGCTCAGCTTTCCATGCGGTGCAGAGCTTGAAAGGCTTGCAGAACAAAGCCATGCTCAGTTTGATATAAGACCTGTAGTCAAGGGGCTGTACTGCTCGCTCTCGGGGATAGAGAACAAGTGCATGAAGCTTATGACTTCGGGATATGATAAGTGCGATGTTGCAAAATTCTGTATAGACAGTGTTTGTGCATCTGTCGAGGCGCTGACAAAGGCGCTGCTTGAAAAATATAAGGATATAGAAATAATTTACGCAGGCGGTGTAATGTCAAACCGCAGTATCAAGGCTAAGCTCTCGCAGTACGGAAGCTTTGCAAGCCCTGAGCTGTCCTCTGACAATGCCGTAGGTACAGCCGTTTATGCGGCACTCAGAAAGGGGCTGATATAGTGGCGTCAATACTGACGGTTACTCAGCTTAACAATTACCTGTCCTTGAAAATAAAGGCAGACCCTAGAATGAAGGGCGTGACAGTTAAAGGCGAAATATCAAATTACAGCCTTAATTCACGCTCGGGGCACGCATATTTCTCACTTAAAGATAAGGATTCCTCGATCTCCTGTACGCTGTTTGCTCCAAGGCCCTCAAATCTGAGGTTTACCCCGGAGGACGGAATGAAAGTAATGGTAGTCGGAAATGCAGGCGTGTACGCAAAAAACGGCTATTGTCAGATCGTGGTTACAGAGATAGTTCCTGCCGGTGTCGGAGAAGTTCACACAGGTATAGAACAGACTAAAAAAGAGCTTGAGGCTCTTGGCATATTCAAGCAGGAACGCAAAAAGCAGATACCTCTTGTCCCTAAAAAGATTGCGGTAGTGACCTCGCCTACAGGGGCGGCGCTGCAGGATATAATCAGAGTAATGTCAAGACGCTTTCCGCTTTGCGAGCTTTTGCTTTTCGGAGCACCCGTACAGGGTGATGATGCGCATATACATATCTGCGAGGCTATAAGAAGAGCCGACCGAAGCGGAGCTGATACTCTCATACTCGCCAGGGGCGGCGGCTCGGCAGAGGATCTAATGCCGTTTAATCATAAGTCGGTTGTGCTTGCGGTTGCTGACTGTGAAACGCCTGTTATTACGGCAGTGGGTCACGAGGTCGATACTACCCTTGTTGACTATGCCGCAGACCTCAGAGTGCCGACACCCTCGGCTGCTGCAGAGCAGGCAGTTCCCGATATGGCTGAAATGAAGGGCGCTCTGAAGCTTATGAGAGACAGACTTGAAAAAGCCTATGAAAAGTCGCTCTCAGACAGACTGATAAAGGTCGAGGAGTACTCCTCAAGGCTGAGGCTCCTGTCTCCCGAAAAGAAGCTGGAGCAGGCAGAAGAGAAGTTTTCAGGATATGAGAAAGCTCTCTCAAAGAATATGGAGAGTATACTTTCAAAGCTCGATATGAAGCTTGATAAGGCGGTATCATCACTCTCGGCATTAAGTCCGTTCGGAGTGCTTTCAAGGGGCTACTCAATGGTGACACTTGACGGCAGGGCAGTAACAGAGGCCTCAGAGCTTTCCGAGGGAGACATGGTTGAGATAAGGTTCTCACATTCCTCGGCAGAGGCTAAGATCACAAAAACAAATGAAAACAGCGGTGAATGATATGACATTTGAAGAAAAAATGACAAGGCTCGGCGAGATAACCGAGAAGCTCGAAAAGGATAACCCAAGCCTTAATGAATCCCTCGACCTTTATAAGGAGGGAGTGGCTCTTTGCGCTGACTGCAAAAAGGAGCTTGAAGAGGCTAAGCTTACTGTCAGAAATATGGACGGTGAAGCAGACGATGAATGATATGAACAAGGCTAAGCTTGATTATTATATCGAGCTGGTTGAGGAGCAGCTTAAAAAGTTCACAGCTTCCAAGCCCGAGCTTCAGGGCGAGGTTGTAAAGGCTATGGAGTATTCTCTGCTTGCAGGCGGAAAAAGGCTCAGACCTATCCTTATGATGGAGTTTGCAAGAATGTGCGGTGAGAAAAAGCCTGAAAAGTACATTGCTGCTGCCTGCAGTGTTGAGCTTATCCATACATATTCGCTCATACACGATGACCTTCCCTGTATGGACAATGATGATTACCGCAGAGGCAAGCCCTCGTGCCATAAGGCCTTCGGCGAGGATATAGCGCTCCTTGCAGGAGATGCACTTAATTCAATGGCATTTGAGGTCATTTCAGATGCGGCAATGGCAGGAGATATTCCGCCAGAGAGGGCTATAATGCTTGTGTCGGTGCTTTCAAAGGCTATAAGCTCTGACGGCATGATAGGCGGTCAGGTGATAGACCTTAAAACCGAGGGCAAGGACATAGATATTGAAACCCTGAACGTTTTGCAGACCTGCAAAACAGGTGCTCTTATTGAGGCTGCCTGCGTTATGGGCGCAGTACTCGCAGGAAAGTTTGAAGCGATACCTTTTGCCGCAGACTATGCAAAGGCAGTAGGCAGAGCATTCCAGATAGTTGATGATATCTTGGATGTCACAGGAAGCTTTGATGAGCTCGGCAAGCCTATAGGCAGTGATGAAGAGCAGAACAAAAACACCTACGTTACACTTCTTGGTCTTGAGCGTTCTCAGTCGATAGCGAAACAGCTCACTGTTGAAGCGCTCGGACATCTGCGTTATTTTGAAGAACACGAATTTCTGTCTCAGCTTACGGAAGACCTTCTTACCAGAAGAAGCTGAGTATGATAGGAGATCATTTGATTGTCAGACAAAAAAATCGACTTGAAAAGCCTCAGGCTTCCGCAGGACCTTAAAAGGCTCACTGTAGAGGAGTGCGAGGGGCTTTGTGACGATATACGGAAAATACTTATAAGCACTGTTTCAAAAACAGGCGGACATCTTGCCTCGAACCTAGGAACGGTGGAGCTTACTATGGCTATTCACAGAGTGTTTGATTCACCCGATGATAAGATCGTCTGGGACGTCGGACATCAGGCATATACACATAAGATACTTACAGGCAGGCTTGACAGAATGAATACTCTCAGGCAGGAAAACGGTATCTCGGGCTTCTGCCGCCCTGATGAGTCTGTTCATGATGCTTTTGTAAGCGGTCACAGCTCGACCTCTGTCTCGGCGGCACTGGGTATCGCCACAGCTATGAAGCTCAGCGGCGATAACGAGCACCATGCTATTGCAGTTGTCGGCGACGGCGCCTCAACAGGCGGAGAGCTCTATGAGGGTCTTAACAATGCAGGCAAGAGCGAGACAAATATCATAGTAATACTTAACTATAATGAAATGTCTATCTCAAAGAATGTTGGTGCTATGGCAAAGTATCTCTCCACAATGAGAACAAAGGACACATACAGGAAAACAAAAAGTCGTGTTCAGCGTGTTCTTGATGCGACACCTCTGGTCGGTAAGCCTGTAGAGAACGCTATCAGAAGCTCAAAGGATGCTTTCAAGAATATCCTTATCCACAGCACCATGTTCGAGGATCTGGGCTTTGAGTTCATCGGTCCTTTGAACGGACATGACCTCAATGACCTTGAAAGGGGTCTTAGGGCGGCAAAAAAGCTCGGGAAGCCCGTATTTGTCCATGTGAACACGGTCAAGGGCAAGGGCTATAAGCCTGCGGAGCAAAACCCCGGTGAGTATCACGGAATAGGCAGCTTTGAAATAGCAACGGGCAATCCCGATGTTGTCCTTTCCGACAGCTTTTCCTCTGTTATGGGCAGACATCTCTGCGCATTAGCTGAAAAGAACAAAAAAGTCTGTGCTGTAACTGCCGCAATGAAGTACGGAACGGGACTTCAGTACTTTGCAAAGAAGTATCCGTCACGCTTTTTTGATGTAGGCATAGCCGAGGAGCACGCTGTCACCTTCTGCGGAGGGCTGGCATCAATGGGCTATGTGCCTGTTTTTGCGGTTTATTCGACCTTTTTACAGCGCTCCTATGACCAGCTTATCCATGACCTATCCATAATGGGAACTCACGCAGTTATCTGTGTTGACAGAGCAGGCATAGTCGGTGATGACGGAGAGACACATCAGGGCATTTTTGATGTGAATTTCCTGACCACTATCCCGGGGGTGACAGTATATTCACCGTCAATTTATTCCGAGCTTGAGGCCTGTCTTGAAAAGGCAGTAAATGAGGATAAGGGACTTGTTGTAGTCAGATATCCAAGGGGTGCAGACCGCTCTCCAAGGTCAAAGCCCGAAACCTTATACACCTATGAGGAAAACGGCTCAAAGACACTGGCGGTCACCTACGGAAGGCTTGCAAATAGCCTTTATAAAGCCTGCGAGCTTCTTGAAAGCAAGGGCGCAAAGCCTGATACGCTCAATCTTGTTAAGCTCTGGCCGATAAATGAGGACACAGTCTGTCTTATGAAAAAGTATGACAGAGTGGTGTTCTTTGAAGAAGCCTACAGCTCGGGCTGCCTTGCGGAAAAGTACTCGGCAAGGCTTACAAACATAGAAAGCCACGCAGTTGAGGACTTTGTACATCACGGAAAGCCTGTCTCGCTGCTTGATGAGCTTGGCCTCTCGGCAGAGAAAATGGCTGAGACTATTCTCGGGAGTAAGAATGATGTCACAGAGACTTGATGCGTACCTTGTTGAAGCAGGGCTTATAAAAAGTCGGGAGAGGGCGAAGGCTCTTATCAAAAGCGGCGGAGTAAAGGTCGGCGGAATGGTAATTACGAAGCCCTCCTACACTGTCAGCGAGTCGGACAAAATTGAGTGTGCCGATGACCCTCTCAGCTTTGTAGGTCGGGGCGGTGAAAAGCTGGAGCACGCTTTTAAGGTGTTTGACTTTGATGTGAACGGGCTTTGCTGTGCCGATATAGGTGCATCAACGGGCGGCTTTACACAGTGCCTTTTAATGCACGGAGCAGATAAGGTCTATGCCGTTGATGTAGGTCACGGACAGCTTGATGAGAGCTTATGCGCTGACCCTCGTGTAGCCGATCTTGAGGGCATTAATGCAAGGTATATGACACCTGAGCTCTTTGAGCAAAAGCCCTCGTTTATATGCGGAGATTTGTCTTTTATTTCGCTCAGGCTGGTGATAGGTCCGATGACCCAGTGCCTTTGCGAGGGCGGTGAGCTGGTTTTGCTGATAAAGCCGCAGTTTGAGGCAGGAAAGCAGGCGCTCAGCAAAAAAGGCATAGTAAAAGACCCGAAGGAGCATATTCGGGTGCTCAGGGAGCTTACAGCGCTGTTTACACAGTCGGGACTGTCGGTAATGGGACTTACATATTCGGGGATAAGGGGCTCTGACGGCAATATTGAGTATCTTATCCGTATGAAAAAGGGGAATACAGATAAGGCTTTTATCATTACTCCCGAGGAGACCGTCAGGTCGGCATTCGCACATTTCAAAGACAAGCAGGCCTAAGGAGGCTTACGCATGAAGATCTATATGCATCCAAATCTTGACAAGACAAACTGCTATGAGTACACCTGTGAGGCGGCAGGGATACTTGCCGGTGAGGGCGCAGAAATATATCTGAACGAGGATTACCGCCTTGTATTTGCAGGCATTGACTATGTCAGCTTCGTTCACGAGGACAGCTTTATACCTAAGTGTGATATGATAATTGCAGTCGGCGGTGACGGAACTATCCTAAAGTGCTCAAAAAAGGCGGCAGTACACAATAAGCCTGTTCTGGGAATAAACTGCGGAAGGCTAGGCTTTATGGCATCGCTTGAGCATTCACAGCTTGGTCTTTTAAGCAGGCTTATAAGCGGTGAATATACTATGAGCCGCCGAATGATGTTAGATGTTAAGGTTGAGTGCGGCGCTGAACAGCAAAGCTTTACAGCGCTCAATGACGTTACCGTTTCACGTTGTGATGACTGCAAGATAGCAGATTATTCTGTTTCAAAGGGAAGCCGTGTAATCTCATCACTTCGTGCTGACGGAGTTATTCTTTCGACAGCAACAGGTGCAACAGCCTATTCTATGTCGGCAGGCGGCCCTATTATAGAGCCCGAGATGAACTGCATAGAGGTTACTCAGATATGTGCTCATTCTCTGTTTGCAAGGAGCATGATACTTTGTGCGGACAGCAGTATCACCGTAAAAGTAGGCACTAATGAGGGTGCTCATGTGTGGGTAAATGTTGACGGAAATAATGTAGCAAAGCTTACAGACGGCGACAAGGTATATGTCACAGGGTCTAAGCTTTTTGTCGATATCATTGATATATCGGGCGGCAGCTTCTTTACATCAATTCATAAGAAGCTTATGCAGCCTTTGAAGGGCTCGGAGGAGGTTTCTCATGAATAAAAAAAACAGACAGCAGCTTATTGTAAAGCTTGTTTGCGAGCAGCCTGTTGATACTCAGGAAGGGCTGAGAGAGGCTCTTCTTGCTGAGGGCTGTGAGGTCACTCAGGCGACGCTGTCAAGAGATATACGGGAGCTTGACCTTATAAAGGCAGCGGACAGCTCGGGTAAGTACCGCTACAGAGTGCCTTCGGTCACAAAAAGCGAGGGCAGCGAGAGTGCGGCTCTTTACAGTCTGCTTGCAGATGCAGTCGTGAATGTAGACTATGCACTCAATACTGTGGTTGTCAAGTGTATGAGCGGAATGGCACAGGCAGTCTGCGCAAAGCTTGATGTGATAGAGCTTGAAAACATAGTCGGCACAATAGCCGGAGATGATACTATCTTCATTCTTATGCGTACCGAGGCAGATGCAAGACTCATTACTAAAGAGTTCTCGGCTATAATTACTAAATAAACAGGATCTGATAAAAATGCTCAAGGAAATTTATATAGAGAACCTTGCCGTTATCGAGAAAGCCACTATCGGCTTCTGTGACTCGCTCAATGTGTTTACGGGCGAGACAGGAGCAGGAAAGTCGATTCTTATTAACGGCATTAATGCGATACTGGGTCAGCGCTCCAATAAGGATATTGTAAGAAGCGGAGCAAAAAAGGCAGTTATCTCAGCGCTGTTTACAGGTATCAGTGAAAAGGTACGGGAGAAGCTTTCAGAACTTGGAATAGATGATGAAGACGGACAGCTTATCCTGACCCGTGAGATAGCCGCTGACGGCGGAAGTATGGCAAGGATAAATTCAAGGGCGGTCAACGTTTCTGCCCTGAAGGAGCTCGGAGAGCTTCTGGTAAACATTCACGGTCAGCATGATAATCAGATACTTATGTCACCTGAGCGCCATATCGACATTCTCGACAGCTATGCCGAGTCTGCCGCCCTTATTGAGGACTATAAAACAGCCTTCAGACAGCTTCAGCAAAAAGCGAAGGAGATAAACAAGCTCAAAGCAGAAAGGGCTCAGAAGGCTGACCGTATAGATATTCTTCATGAGCGCTTTGATGAGCTTTCAGCCCTGAATATTAAAGAGGGCGAGGACGACGAGATAGATGCGGAGCTTAATGTAATGAAAAACTCAGTCACAATAAGCGAGGCACTTTACGGTGCAGTAACTCTTCTTTCGGGTGATGATGATACTGACGGAGCAGTTGTTTTTGCACAGCGTTCCCGTGACAGGCTCTCTGATATTACCGATGTGTACGCACAGTCTGCGGCACTCTATGAGAGGCTTGATTCAGCCGCAATAGAGCTTGAGGATATTTCCGAGGAACTGTCCTCTCTGCTTGATAAGCTGGAGGTTGACCCTGCAAGGTATGACTATCTGAACAGGCGATCCGAGGAGCTTCGCCGTGTGAAGAAAAAGTACGGCCCCGACCTGTCTGACGTTCTCAAAGTGCTTGAGGATACCGAGAATGAGCTTTCCATGCTTGAAAATGCAGATGAGAGCCTTGAAGAGCTTAACGCTCAGATGTCGGAGCTTTTGAAGACCGTTACCATAAAGGCAAATCTTCTTTCAGAACACAGAATGAAAGCCGCAGAGCGCTTTACTAAGCAGGTTGCAGGGGAGCTTGAATTTCTGAATATGCCCGATGTAAAGCTTGATGTCAGAAATGAGAAGGGCAAGCTTACGGTAAACGGCATGGATAATATTGAGTTTCTTATCTCCGCAAACGCAGGCGAGGAGCCGAAGCCTATTGCAAAGATAGCTTCGGGCGGTGAGCTTTCAAGGATAATGCTTGCGCTCAAAAACGTAATTGCCGAGAAGGACGATATCGAGACCCTGATCTTCGACGAGATAGACACTGGCGTCAGTGGAAGAGCCGCTGAAAAGATAGGCATAAAGCTTCGCCAGATATCAAAGCTCAGACAGGTGCTTTGCGTTACTCACCTGTCGCAGATCGCGGTTATGGCAGACGAGCATCTGCTTATAGAGAAGCGTGTCGAGGACGGCCGCACTAAGACCTCGGTAAGGTCTCTTGACCACGAGGGCAGAAAGAGAGAGCTTGCCCGTATCATGGGCGGAGAGAACATAACTGAGCTTATGCTCAGAAACGCAGACCAGTATCTTAAAGAGGCGGCTAAGCTCTGAATAACGCAGATCATACCTGCTGTCAGCCCGTATTTTCGGCTGACGGCAGTTTTTGTTATAATAAATGTGAAAAAAAGATATGTAATTGTATGATAATTTCGGTAATTTCAAGAATTTGCGTGTTTGTTGTTGACTAATCACGAAAAAAATGCTATAATCTTAATGTATGTAAATATGAAAAATGGGGAGGTATTCTCAAATGCAGGTAAAGCTTCTTGCTCACACTCCTGAGCCTGAAAAACTGGTGGCTACAGCGGCAAAGCTCTGCTATTCGAGCAGTGATGTAGATTCACTTATGGACGGTCTTACCGATGAAAAGGTGGAAAGCTTTGTTGATATGCTCGCCTCTATCGGACATGAAAGCCCGATGGAGCACGCTTCATTTACTTTTGCGATAGAGGGTATCTCAAGAGCCTGCTCTCATCAGCTTGTAAGGCACAGAATTGCATCGTACTCGCAGAAGAGCCAGAGATATGTGAATGAGAACGGATTTGAGTTTATAACTCCGCCTGCAATTGAGGAATGTCCCGAGGCTAAGGCAGAGTTTGAAAAGCAGATGGCTCAGATAGTTGAGAGCTACGATAAAATAGCAGAACTGCTGACCGAAATGCACGAAAAAGCAATGCTCGCTGAGGGCATGGACGAGAAGTCTGCCAAGAGCAAGGCTCGCAAGAAGGCTAATGAAGATGCAAGGTTTGTTCTTCCTAATGCCTGCGAGACAAAGATAATAGTTTCTATGAACGTGAGAACGCTGTTCAATTTCTTCAAGCACAGGTGCTGTAACCGTGCACAGTGGGAGATAAAGGCAGTCGCTGATGAAATGCTCCGTCTTTGCTGTGAGGTTGCACCGAATCTGTTCAAGAAGGCAGGACCCTCCTGCGTGATGACGGGTGTATGTCCCGAGGGAAAAATGTCCTGCGGAAAAATGCCTGCTGTCAAGGAGCAGTATAAGCAGATGAAGGCACAGTTCGTTAAGGAGAAGGTATGAGCAGAATAATAGTTCTGGAGGGGCTTGACGGAAGCGGAAAGTCTACTCAGTTTGATAAGTTTGATAAGTATCTTACCGACAGGGGAGTTTATCATAAGTCGATAAGCTTTCCCGATTATGATAATAAGTCATCTGAGCTTGTGAAGATGTATCTCGGCGGAGAGATAGGCTCGTCACCTGCCGATGTAAATGCCTATGCGGCATCGAGCTTTTACGCTGTTGACCGATATGTCAGCTATAAACAGCTCTGGGAGGAGGACTATAAAAAAGGCGCATTTATAAGTGCTGCACGCTATGTGACATCAAACTGCATTTATCAGATGACAAAGCTCCCCGAGGAAGAATGGGACAGCTACATAGAATGGCTTGAGGATTATGAGTATGACAAGCTTGGCCTGCCGAGACCCGATCAGGTGATTTTTCTGGATATGCCTATAGAAATATCCCAGAGGCTTATGAGTGAGCGCTACAACGGTGATGAATCCAAAAAGGATATTCACGAGGCAGATGTGTCATATCTTTATGCCTGCCGAAAGGCGGCACTCTTCACCGCAGAGAAATGCGGCTGGAAAATAATCAGGTGCAGTAAGGGCGATGAGCCCAGAACTATAGATGAGATCTTTGCCGACATTTTAGATACTGTCGGCTGGTTAGGAGAATAACTATGGTATATGTATTTCTTGCAAACGGATTTGAAATGATCGAGGCACTTGCACCGGTAGATGTACTCAGGCGTGCAGGTGCAGAGGTAAAAACAGTAGGTGTCGGCTCAGACACTGTTGTAAGCTCGGGAAAAGTACCCGTTAAGGCTGACATTACCACTGCCGAGGTTAAGCTCGGAAGTGATACAGATATGATAGTTCTCCCCGGCGGAATGCCCGGAACACTCAACTTAGAGGCTGACAGCACCGTTCAGGCAGCGATTGACTTCTGCGCTGAGAATGACAGGTATATCGGTGCTATCTGTGCAGCTCCCTCGATTCTCGGACATAAGGGGCTGCTGAACGGAAAAAAAGCAACCTGCTTCCCGGGCTTTGAGAAAGACCTTGCAGGTGCAGAGCACACAGGCGCCCCTGTTGAGCATGACGGAAAGATAATTACTGCAAGAGGTGCAGGCGTGTGTATAGAGTTCGGCTTAAAGCTTGCCGAGCTTGCAGTCTCAAAAGAAAAAGCCGAGCACGTAAAGTCAAGCATTCAGTGCGCATGGTAGAGAAGAGCGAGCTTCGTGCTTATTATAAAGGGCTTCGCCGTGAAATGAGCAGATCTGAGCGCAAGCAGGCGGACAGGCTTATCACGGAGAATTTTCTTAAAAGTGATGTGTACCGTTCCTGTGAGATGCTTCTGTGCTTTGTGTCAACAGGCATTGAGGTATCGACAAGAGAGATACTGGCTTGTGCCTTTTCGGAGAAAAAAGTACTGTGTCCGAAATGTATCGGCAGTCCTTCTGAGGGCATAATGCGCTTTTATGAGGTATGCTCCTTCTCTGAGCTTGAGGAGGGCACTATGGGTATCCTTGAGCCCTCGGATAAATGCCGTGAGGTCACGGCTTTTGAGAATGCGCTTTGTGTTCTGCCCGGGCTTTGCTTTGACAGAAAGGGCTGGAGACTTGGCTTTGGCGGAGGCTACTATGACAGGTTCTTAGCAGGCTTTAACGGAGTGAAAGCAGGTATCTGCTACGAAAGCTGTGTCTGCGACGAGCTTGCCCGCAATGAGTATGATATGAAAGCTGATATGCTTTTTACTGATAAACATATCTATCAATTCTGATATAAGGTTTATTGAAAGAAAGGAAGAAACCAATGAGCGATATTAAAAAAGATCAGGGAACACCTGTTGAAGAGGACGGTTTTTCCGGTCCTGACTTCGTTCAGGGAATTGAGCCTATTGATGATCCTGCTCCGAAGGAGCCCCCAAAAGCCCCTGAGACTATGACGTCAGAAGCTCCTGCTGAAACTGAAGTTCCTGCCGTAACCGAGCCTAAGAGCACAGCAGACCATATTGCTGAGCTCAGCAGGTCGGCAAGGTCTGAGCTGTCGGCATCTGCGGCGGCATTGTCTGCGGCTTCCGCTGTGGCAGTGCTTGAAAAAGAGGCAGAAAACCACTCTGTAGAAGCTGTTGAGGCTGTTATTACTGAGACTGATAAGCCTGCGGATAGCGCAGAGCCCTCGGAGACAGAAAAGCCTTCCGAGAGTTTCGAGCAGACCCCCGAAGAGGCTGAGCCCGAGAATGCCGCAGTGCCTGAAAAATCGGTGCGTGCGCCTGAAAGGACGGCTCCGCCCAAAAAGAAGCCGACAGGAAAAAGCAAAAAGAAAAAGAAGAAAAAGAAGAGCCGCTTTAACGGAACTATCTTCGGCGGTATCATTATTGTTGCGATAATACTTACTGTTTCACTGCTGATAGCTGTTACGGGTATCAAGCTCGGAATGGAATTTTACGGTATCGGCAAGAGCGAGAGCGATATAAGATTTAATATCCCTGAGGGCTCAAACAATGATAAGATAGCCGATATACTTGTTGAAAACGGCGTTATCCAGAACAAAACTCTGTTCAAGCTTGCTCTGAAGCTTCAGCACGATCCTACCCTTTATCCGGGAGATATAACTCTCCAGCCTTCAAACGGCTATCAGGATATTATCGAGAAGCTCTCGGTTCAGAGAGAATCGTATGAGTCTGTAACAGTTACCTTTGCCGAGGGTGAAAACCTTATAACTATTGCCGACAAGCTTGAAGAAGCTAAGGTCTGCGAAGCTGATGACTTCATCTTTGAGTTCAACAGAGATCAGGGACTTGACTTTGAAAAGCTTATTGACAAGGACGCAGATACCTTCTATGCAAGAGAGGGCTACTTCGCACCGAATACATACGAGTTCTATGTAAACGACTCTGCGGAGAACGTAGCCAAGAAGGTAAAGGAGCAGTTCCAGAAGCAGTATACGACCTCTATCGAGCCTAAGATGTCAACCACTAAGCTTACATTCCAGCAGGTGATGACGCTTGCATCTATCGTTCAGCTTGAGTCTGCTTCCGTTGAGGAAATGCCGACTGTAGCGTCAGTATTTATCAACCGTCTGAATGACCCCGATACCTTCCCGATGCTGCAGTCCGATACAACATCTAACTACATCAAGCAGGTAATTAATGCACAGGCAGATACAGCCTCTGCAAGAACCCACTATGCCGAGAGCTATGACACTTATTCCTGCAAGGGACTGCCCGCAGGACCTATCTGCAACCCCGGTGTTGAAGCTATACTTGCAGTTCTCAATCCTGCTAAGACAAATTACTATTACTTCTGTAATAACCTCACCACAAAGCAGACCTTCTATGCTAAGACGCTTGAGGAGCATGAAGAGAACCTCAAGAAGGCAGGTCTTGCATAATGCGTGACGTAAATACGAGCCTTCTGGAGGTGCTTTCTCCTGTCGGAGATATGGAAAGGCTGTATGCAGCGCTCGACTTCGGGGCAGATGCCGTTTATCTGGGCGGCACAGGCTTCGGAATGAGGGCAGCTTCGGCGAACTTTGACAGCGAGCTTCTCAAAAAGGCCTGCGATGAAGCTCATTCAAGGGGAAAACGGGTGTATCTTACCTGCAATACCCTCCCCCATAATGATGAGATACCAAAGCTTGAACCGTTCGTTAAAGATGCGGTCTCAGCAGGCGTTGACGCTCTGATAGTCAATGATATCGGCGTATTCATGCTGGTGAAAAAGTATGCGCCTGATATAGATATACACATCTCCACTCAGGCAGGAATAGTCAACTATGCAAGTGCAAATGCGTTCTATGAAATGGGCGCCAAGAGGGTAGTGCTTGCAAGAGAGATGACCTTAGATGAGATAGCAGAGCTCAGAGCAAAGACCCCGAAGGAGCTGGAGATCGAGTGCTTTGTTCACGGGGCTATGTGCATGAGCTTTTCGGGGCGCTGTCTTATCTCGCAGTACCTTGTAGGGCGTGACGCCAACAGGGGCGAGTGCGCTCAGCCCTGCCGCTGGGGCTATCACCTTATGGAGGAGACAAGACCAGGACAGTATTTCCCCGTGATAGAGGACGAAAAGGGCACATACATCTTGAACTCAAAGGATATGTGCCTTATCGAGCACATCGACAAGCTTGCCGAGGCAGGAATAAACAGCTTCAAGATAGAGGGCAGGGCAAAGTCGAGCTACTATGTGTCGGTCATCACGAATGCGTACCGCAAGGCTATGGACATCTACAAGGCCGACCCAGACCACTTTGAGCTACCTCAGTGGCTGAAAGACGAGGTCTATAAGGTCAGCCACAGGGCATACTGCGAGGGTTTCTATTTCGGCAGACCCGAGGACAGCCAGTATTACGGCACAAGCGGCTATGTCCGTGAATATGACGTAGTTGCGGTAGTCGAGGGCTTTGCAGACGGAAGGCTCCTCTGCCAGCAGAAGAACAAGTTCAACCTCGGCGACGAGGTCGAGGTGCTGACCACCGAGGGCGCCCCCGAGACCTTCACCGTAACAGAGCTTTATGACGAGTGGGGCAACCCTATCGACACAGCCAACCACGCAGCTATGAAGTTCTCAATGAACGCCCCGAGGGCGTACCCGTGGAACTCCATTATAAGAATGAAGAAATAAGAAAGGCATACAGTCCGCTTTTTCGGACTGTATGCCTTTTGTACTATTCTATGATTATTTATATCCTTGCTCTTTGCAGTATTCTTCAAGAGCTGCATTTAGTTTTGAAACATCGATGTCATTGCCTTGTGAAATTGGATATGAGCCTGATGAGGCTGTATTATATCCGAGTTTATCTGCTTTTGCTTCAATAATCTTCATTTGTTTCTCCTGCCACCCTTTACCAACCATATCGGCAAATTTAGAAGAACTCGATGATTCTTCGTCACTAGCATTATCATTTTTTATGAAGTTTATTTCTTCTGTGAATACTTGAATTTTATTCGCATCAGCACCATCTATACAAAGACAGTATACTTCTGATGATTTACCTCCAGAAGTATTTGTCCCGTTTAGTTGAATCATTACACAATCTAAATTATCATAGTTTTCTGACTCTTTGAATTCCCAAGTATCTGCGTCAAACATACTACCATCTGGATATCCCAAAAAACTTGAATAATAGAAATAATTGTCTGTATCAACAAAGTTTTCATATCGATTGGAAAATGGGTCACTGCATTTTATCACCCTTACCGAAGCAGGATCATGAAAGGTAGTTATATTAGCTGTTAATGCATCAAGTATTTTCTTCTCATCATCATTTAAATTATCAACTGCTTTTCCACAAGAAGCAAGTCCGGAACACATAATGACGACTAGCAGTATATAGAGTATTCTTTTCATAGCAAATACCTCCTTATGGTGAATCTGAATAAACTTATTATTTCTTCTCCCATGCTGCTTGTTTTCCTTTTTCAGTAAACAAATAGACTGGTTGTTCATCGTTTCCTTTAATTTCGATAAAGTATTCGTTATTTATGGCTTCCTGCAGGTCTTCACCCAGTTCTTTCTTAAGCGTATCATATGAATACTTCCTATCTAGTCTGTATCCAATAAGTTTACTTGTTTGCATATAAACACCTCCAAATATATTTAACGGTTTACCGTTAAATATATTTTACCACAAAGAGAAACGAAAGTCAACGGCATTCCGTTAATAATTTTGTACAAAAAGTGTTATGATATATATGTCAAAATGATGAAAGGACGTATTATCATGAACATTTCGCAGGCTACGGCACAACGTTTTATTGAGCTTTGTGAGCAAAATGGTATAACGATAAATAAGCTTGCAACAATTTCAGGTGTAACGCAGTCCACAGTTAATGACATCGTTAATCTAAAATCTAAAAATGTAGGAATCGTCACAATAAAAAAGCTTTGTGACGGTCTTGATATTTCGATAAGTGAGTTCTTTGATACTGAGGTATTCAGGTCACTTGAACAGGAAATGTATTAACCACAAAAACGCTCCCCCGTTTAATACGAGGGAGCGTTCCTATATAAGAATTTAGCTTTTTGACTTAAACCTTCTTAACTGCGATCTTTACCTTTTCACCGTTTATATCCCACTCCTTAGCGTCGGGAGCATCGGTGAAGGCGATAGAGTTCGCAAGAACGTCTGTCGAGATGCTGTCCTTGTACTTCTCAACTACGTCGCATACAGCCTGACTTCCGCTGATAGATACCTCGATGTGATCCATGACCTCAAAGCCCGAATCCTTACGCATGGTCTGCAGCTTGCTGATGATCTCACGCACATAGCCCTCCTCGATCAGCTCGGGAGTAAGTACTGTGCAGATAGCAACAGTAACGCCATTATCGGTCAAGGTGTAGAAGCCTTCCTTCTGGTCGCTTTCAATAAGCAGATCATCTCTGTCAAGGCTTATCTCACCGATAGAAATGTTGAGTTTCAGGCACTCGTTAGCGCCAAGCTCGGCATAAGCGGCGTTTCCGTCAAGCTCGGTAAGAGCAGTTCTGATCTCGTTCAGGTTCTTGCCGTATCTCGGTCCGAGAGTTTTCAGCTGCGGTTTGAACTTGTACTCGATGAACGATGAAACATCGTCCTTGAACTCAACTGCTTTAAGGTTGAGCTCATCTCTGATTATGTCAACATAGAAGCTGTCAAGCTCATGATCTGCGGACACATACATCTTGCTCAGCGGCTGTCTGTTCTTGAGAGCAGCGCCGTTTCTTGCACTTCTTCCGAGGATAACTATTTTCAGTACCTCGTCCATATCGCTTTCGAGCTTCTTGTCGATAAGCTTCTCATCGCATACAGGGTAGTCGCAAAGGTGTATACTCTCGGGAGCGTTCTTATCAACACTTCTTACAAGGTTCTGATAGATCTCCTCGGTGATGAACGGCACCATAGGAGCAGCGCACTTAGCAAGTGTTACCAGTGCAGTCCAGAGGGTCATATAAGCATTGATCTTATCCTGGCTCATGCCCTGTACCCAGTATCTCTCTCTGCCGCGCCTTACATACCAGTTCGAGAGGTCGTCAACGAACTCCTGCATAGCTTTGGCAGCCTCGGGGATACGGTAGTTTGCAAGGTTGTCGTCGGTCTCCTTTATCATGGTGTTCATCTTAGAGAGCAGCCACTTGTCCATTACGGAGAGCTTCTCATACTCGATCTCATGCTTAGTCGGGTCGAACTGGTCTATCTCAGCATACAGGATATAGAACGCATAGGTGTTCCAGAGTGTTCCCATGAACTTTCTCTGACCCTCGGTAACGCCCTTGTCATGAAACTTGTTAGGCAGCCACGGCTGTGAATTGGTATAGAAGTACCATCTTATAGCGTCAGCGCCGAACTTCTCCAGAGCTTCAAACGGGTCAACAGCATTGCCCTTTGACTTCGACATCTTCTGGCCGTTCTCGTCCTGAACAAGGCCGAGAACTATAACGTTCTTGAACGGAGCCTTGTCGAATATCAGAGTAGAGATAGCCAGCAGTGAATAGAACCAGCCTCTTGTCTGGTCAACGGCTTCTGAAATGAAGTCAGCAGGGAACTGCGACTCAAACAGCTCCTTGTTCTCAAAAGGATAGTGATGCTGCGCAAAAGGCATAGAGCCCGAATCGAACCAGCAGTCAATTACCTCGGGAACACGCTTCATCTGCTTGCCGCATTCAGGGCACTTGATAGTAACAGCGTCGATGAATGGGCGGTGCAGCTCTATATCCTCGGGGCAGTTGTCAGACATCGACTTCAGCTCCTCGATAGAACCGATAGAATGGCGGCAGCCGCACTCACACTCCCAGATGTTGAGAGGTGTGCCCCAGTATCTGTTTCTGGAAATGCCCCAGTCCTGAACATTTTTCAGCCAGTCACCGAAACGGCCTGTACCTATGCTCTCGGGTATCCAGTTGATAGTGTTGTTGTTAGCAATCAGCCTGTCCTTTACATCAGTCATCTTGATGAACCAGGTATCTCTTGCATAGTAGATAAGAGGAGAATTACATCTCCAGCAATGAGGATAGTCATGCTCAAACTTAGGCGCTGAGAAGAGCTTTCCGCTTTTGTCAAGGTCTTTAAGAACCTCGGGGTCAGCGTCCTTTACAAAGAGACCTGCAAAAGGAGTTTCCTCGGTCATGTTGCCCTTTCCGTCAACAAACTGCACGAAAGGCAGATCGTAGTTTTTGCCGATACGGGAGTCGTCCTCACCGAAGGCAGGAGCAATATGAACTATACCTGTACCGTCTGACATGGTAACGTAGTTGTCGCAGGTAACAAAGTGAGCCTTCTTGTTCTGCTTCTGAGCAGCAATGCCCGAGCACTCAAACAGGGGTTCATACTCGGTATATTCAAGGTCTTTACCTGTGCAGCTTTCAAGAACCTCATAAGCAGGAGAGCCGTCCTTAGCAAGCGGTCCGAGAACTGTATCCAGCAGAGCCTGAGCCATTGTGTAGGTGTAGCCGTCAGCAGCCTTTACCTTGCAATAGGTCTCATTCGGGTTTACGCAGAGAGCCACGTTCGAGGGCAGAGTCCACGGAGTTGTGGTCCAAGCGAGGAAGTACTCGTCCTTGCCCTTTATCTTAAATCTTGCGATAGCTGAGCGCTCCTTAACGAGCTTATATCCCTGAGCTACCTCGTGAGATGAAAGGGGAGTTCCGCATCTCGGGCAGTAAGGAACTATCTTGAAGCCCTTGTAAAGCAGACCCTTGTCATATATCTGTTTGAGAGCCCACCACTCGGACTCGATAAAATCATTGTGATAGGTAACATAGGGGTTCTCCATGTCAGCCCAGAAGCCTACAGTTCCTGAGAAATCCTCCCACATTCCCTTGTATTTCCATACGCTCTCCTTGCACTTCTCGATGAAGGGCTCAAGACCGTATTCCTCGATCTGATCCTTGCCGTCAAGACCGAGCATTTTTTCGACCTCAAGCTCAACAGGCAGTCCGTGAGTGTCCCAGCCTGCCTTTCTCGGAACCATAGCGCCCTTCATAGTGTGGTATCTCGGGATCATATCCTTGATAGCACGGGTCAGCACATGGCCGATGTGCGGCTTTCCGTTAGCAGTCGGAGGGCCGTCATAAAAAACATAAGATTCGCCCTTTTTGCGGGTGTCGATGCTCTTCTCAAAGATGCCGTTCTCGTCCCAGAACTTTTCGACTTCCTTTTCCCTCTGAACAAAGTTCAGATTGGTGTCCACTTTTTTGTACACTAAACTCATCCTTTCATTATTTTGCTTACAGGGAGGCAATAAAAAAAGCCCTCGCCCCGAAAAGGACGAAAGCCCGAAGCAATCGCAACCACCCATTCAGCATACATTTATATGCGTTCCCTATAACGCAGGAAAAAACGTCGCAGCCTACTGTAATTCGGTGCGCAGCTGATAAAGTGATCTTCGGCAGAAAGCTAATCATACCGCCCTCACACCAACGGCGGCTCGCTTTGACTTTCACTAAATGCCTACTCTCTTCGTCATAGCCTTTACATATATGCATATAGTTTAGCACATTTGCGATGATTTGTCAAGCGCAGAAATAAGAAATTGCGTGAATTTTTTGTGCTTTTGCTTTTATTGACTTTGCCGCCGAGATGTGCTATTATATAAGAACAGAGGGGAGGGCTTGTCTTGAAAATATTCACGATTATCGGCGGAGTGAACGGAGTTGGAAAAAGCAGCTTGTCGGGTGTGCTATCTGCCGAGAGTACTGAGCTTGGGCAGATTATAGACACAGACAAAATAACTGCCGAATTATGCGGAGACAGGATAGCAGGCGGCAAGAAGGCTATTAAGCTTGTAAATGATTGTCTTGATAAGGGCATAAATTTCACTCAGGAGACCACGCTGTCAGGTGTACGAACAGTTAAAACGATCAAAAAAGCCCGTGAACTTGATTATTTTGTTAGGCTTTATTATATTGGTGTCAATACCTCTGATGAAAGCATTATCAGAATTGAAAACCGTGTCCGCAAGGGCGGTCATAATATAGCAAGCTCAGATGTTGAAAGGCGCTTTGCCAAGCGGTTTGAAGACCTTTCCAAGGTTTTGCCGTACTGTAATGAGGTGCGCTTTTATGATAATGAGAACGGCTTTGCAGAGATCGCGGAATATAAAAACGGCACATTGATCGTGAAGACTGAGAATGTCCCTGACTGGCTGAAAGAATTAAGGGCGTATCTGGGGGGAACGTATGCTTAAACTATTATTTTACCTTATCACATTACCGCTTCAGATAATAAGGCTTATCTTCTTCCCCGCCAAAAAGCAAAAGCCAAAGGATAAGCCCTACACCGCAGATGAAATGTACTTCTATGATGAGATATTAAAGTAAAAGCAGACAGCGTTGACTGCCTGCTTTTTTCTATTCGTTCTTATCGATCGCACTGACAAATAATATCTGCTTAGTGCCGTAGTTAAAGAAATATGTTCCGTAGAACAGCTTCTCGTTGGTATGAATATCGGTGAAAAACAGCTTAGCCGAATCGGGTGTACCGTCTGCGTAAAAGATATACCACGTAGTATCTTCAATTCCTGTAAAAGTCAAGATCGAACCCCTCCCAAGCGGATAAGTGACAGTTCCGTCATTGTATTCCAGCGTAGGTTCATATTGTTTAACGTCGCTTTCATCGCAGATAAGTTCCGGCAATATCTCAAAATCTATCATTATACGGTCATATTTTGCTTTTTCGTTCTCGTCTTGTTTATACTCGGGAATAAAGCTTATCTGCTCGGCAGGATATGAAAAAATGCCGTCAAAAATCTCTTCTGAGTATTCCTGCTGTTTCACATTTCCTCTCATTTCATCAATGTAAGAGTCGCTCATACCGCTGTCAAGAGCTTCATATAAGGTAACGCTCTTGTTGATATCGTAGCTTGTTCCGCCGAGAGGCGAAGTTCCTGCCGCTTCACCTTTCTTAGCTGCGAGGTCAACAGTATTCTTATGCTCGATCGCCTTGAATCCGAGATCACTTAGCTTTTGGGCAGCTTGATCATAGTCCATATAGCGAACATCGGGAATTATTGCATTTTTTTTGATATAGATGCTGTCTGTAGAAGAGCTGCTGTCATTCTTGTGGTGACGATCATTATCGTTAAGAAACAATACTGTCGGCACAGTGAAGGCTATCACGCCTGCGGCAGCGGCAGCAGCTATTTTGGCAGTCCCGAAGCTTATCCTAGCAGCCGACGCCCCGATGACTTCTTTGCTCAGAACACTTTCAAGCACAGCCTCCATAGGTATTGCTGCAAGCAGCACTCCGCCCCCTGCGAGCTTTTCAACACCCTTTCTTATCTTTTTCCTCGCTTGAAAAAGCTTTTGTTTGGCGGCATTGTTTGTAAGTCCGAGTTCCTGCGCAACGTCAGAAATGTTCTTCTGCTGGAAATAGTACATTATCACAGCAGTTCGCATATCGGGCTTCAGACTGCTTATGATGCTCCTGAGTTCTTCTTGAGTTTCCTTGTTTTCTGTGATATCCTCGGGGAGCATAACAGGCTCGTCAAGCTCATCTATCTCATTGATACGGACTATAGCTTTCTCATCACGCAGATGATCTATACTTTTATGATATGCTATAGTGTACAACCAACTCCCGAAAGAGGCATCATCATTGAGCTCACTTACCTTCTCCATAGCCGTAACAAATGTCTCGGAGCGTATATCCTCGGCTGTCTGAGAGTCCTGTACGTATTTAAGTGCAAGCTCATATATTTTTTTCTCAAACTCATTATATAAGCAGTCCCAGCTGCTTTTGTCGCCGAGCTTAGCCTGCAACACAGCCTTTTTTAACTCATTAGTCGTCATAGCGATCTCCTTTCTTTTCCTCTATATATTAGACGGTAAAAAGCTAGGAATGGTTATAAAAAATCCCCATACTCCGTTAAGGAATACGGGGAAGTGAGCTATTGGGGATTCGAACCCCAGACCCTTTGATTAAAAGTCAAATGCTCTGCCAACTGAGCTAATAGCTCATCACTTTACAGCGACTAACATATTATATCAGATTGTAAGAGCTTTGTCAAGTGCCTGAGGCATTATTTTTATAAAATTTACAAATCAGCCTTTTTGAGCTTTGCATACCTTGCCATGACTTTCTTGGTTCCTCTGCCGTCGAAGGCTATTTCGACGAGCACATCACTGCCCATAGGCTTTGCAGAAAGCACTGTGCCCTCTCCGAAGATCTTGTGTGTTACCCTCTCACCTACGCTGAAATTCATCTCGACAGGCTCCGAGGCCGATGTCCTGCTTCTCATCTGCTGCTGAAGGCTTATGCTCTTCGGAGGTTCAAATCCGTTCCTTTCACCTGCCAGAAGCACCTCGTCTTTAGTTTCAAGCAGCTCCTGAGGAAGCTCCTTTATAAACCGTGAAACCCTGTTACTGTCGCTGCGCCCGTAGATAAGCCTTTCTATTGAGTAAGTAAGGAAAAGCTTTTTCTTTGCTCTGGTGACAGCAACGTAAGCAAGCCTTCTTTCTTCCTCAAGTTCGCCCTCTTCAAGGCTTCTGGAAGACGGGAAGATATTCTCCTCCATAGCCGTAACAAACACAGTCGGGAACTCCAGACCCTTTGCAGCGTGCATAGTCATCAGCACAACGTAGTCAGCCTCGTTGTCAAGGCTGTCAATATCGGTGTAGAGCGATATTTCCTCAAGAAATCCCGAAAGAGAGGGATCTTCGTTTTCGTCGATGTAGTTCTGCATTGTGGATTTAAGCTCGGCTATGTTTTCAAGCCTTCCCACGCCCTCATCGCCCTCTTTTTTGAGCTCCTCTGCATAGCCTGTTTTATCTATAATCAGGTCAAGAAGCTTGGGCAGCTCAAGTGTATCGGCAAACTCAATAAGGTTATTAAACATCTCAGCCGTCTTTTTAAGAACTGCCGACTTCCTCACCAGCGGAGCAAGCCCGTCAGAATCAGCCATTACCGAGATAGGGTCAGTACCAAGGTCGGAGCTTATCTGCTCAATAGTCCTGACAGTAGCCTCGCCTATGCCCCTTTTCGGCACATTGATAATGCGTCTGAACCTGAGCATATCGCTCGGGTTATTGATAACCTGCAAATAAGCCAGAACATCACGGATTTCCTTGCGGTCATAAAACTTAGGTCCGCCGAATATCTTGTAAGGAATATTCCTCTGAATGAGAGCACGCTCCAGACTGTTGGAGATTGCATTCATTCTGTAAAGAACGGCATGATCGTTGTATTTAGCACCCTTTTCGACGCTTTCAAGTATAGTATCAGCCACAAAGCCTGCCTCAGACCTCTCATTCGGAGAGCGATATACCGTTATCTTATCGCCGCGTCCTGCATCTGTCCAGAGGTTTTTGCCCTTTCTGCCCTTGTTGTTGCTGATAAGCTTATTGGCACAGGTAAGAATATTCTGAGTGGAGCGATAGTTCTGTTCAAGCTTTATGACCATACAGCCGTCAGTGATCTCAAACTGATCTTCAAAGTTCAGAATGTTCTCAATAGTTGCCCCTCTGAACTTATAAATGCTCTGGTCATCATCACCTACAACGCAGATATTCTTGTACTTGTCCGACAAAAGCGAAATAAGCCTGAACTGTGCTTTGTTCGTATCCTGATACTCATCAACCAGAATGTACTTATACAGATTCTGATAGTGCTCCAATACATCGGGGAAGTTCTCAAACAGCCTTACCGTATTTACGATAATATCGTCAAAATCCATAGCATTTGCCTGCAATAAACGCTCCTGATATATTTTGTACACCTTGCCGATAACAAGATTTCTGTAATCTCCGCCTGCTTCGGCAATATACTCATCAGGATAGATAAGACTGTCCTTTGAGTGCGATATTTCCGCCATAATTAACTTCGGCGGGAACATCTTGTCAGACACGTTTATGTCATGAAGAATGCTCTTAATCACTCTCTGCGAGTCATCGGTATCATAGATAGTGTACGAGGACTGATACCCCAGCTTTTCACCCTCTCTTCTGAGGATCCTTGCACAGGCAGAATGGAAGGTTGCGGCTGTGATACCGCTGCCTGCATCACCAAGCATATTTGTAAGCCTTTCCTTCAGCTCGCCTGCCGCCTTGTTCGTGAAGGTGATAGCAAGCACGGTCCATGGTCTTACACAGTTATAGGATACTATATCGGCAAGCTTTAATGCGTCATCGGTTTCGCCGTTTATGTATGCTCTGAGGAATGCATAGTCATCAGCCGAGGGTGTCCCGAAGCCCGTGTCGCTGTTGTAGGCATCACCGAAGAAAATCATATTCGCGATCCTGTTTACAAGGACAGTAGTTTTTCCGCTTCCTGCTCCTGCCAGTATCAGAAGTGGTCCGTTTATGTGGAATACGGCTTTTTTCTGCATATCGTTAAGGTGAGAAAAGTATTTTTCCAGTGCGAGCCTTTTAAGCTCATTAAAGTCATTTGTCATTTTTTACCTCCTGAAAATCTATTGTCCGTAATATTATAACATACTTTTTTCATTTTGAAAAGGGGGTAAAATGCAATTGTACAAAAAAACACCCTATTATACATAATAAGACAAAATAAGATAATTTCAGACATTTTTCTGCTGCCCTTTGTAGATTATGCATCTTGACAATGAGAGAAAAATGGAGTACAATATAAGAGTATATTTGTGTTCGTTCAGCGGAGATGAGAAATCCGCTTTATATAAGGTACTGCATAGATACACTAAGCAGCGGAAAACCCGTCTGTAATTCTTTCAGGGCAATTGCCATGCGTGCCTGATACATAATAATTACAGCGCAGTGCGCAGAAAGAGAGGAGCAGTCTGCTCCGAGCATTCCCGACGCAGGATATTCCTGTGCCGTGGGCTTGGTATGGCATAAAAAAGCTCTGAGCAGACATTTTTATTTATGAGTGAACAGAAAAATAAAGTTAAAAACACGGTCGGAAAGCGTGTGTTCAGAAGAACTGATGCGGCGGCTCCGCTGAAGGTGTCAAACCCTAAAGGCAATGGGAAGGCGGTATCATTAAAGGGCGCTGAGCACAGCATACTCAAAAATCTGAGCCGCAAGGACAGGCAGAGCCAGAACCAGAGCACACACCGCACCAGAGAGCCTGCAAGAAAAACTCCTGTAAGGATAATCCCTTTGGGAGGCCTTGACGAGATAGGCAAGAACTTCAATGTTATTGAGTGCTCAAATGATATGTTCGTGCTTGACTGCGGACTTGCATTCCCTGACAGCGATCTGCCCGGTGTCGATATTGTTATACCTGATTTCACATATATAGAGAAGAATATAGATAAGCTGAGAGGTGTTGTCCTTACTCACGGACATGAGGACCATATCGGAGGACTTCCGTATTTTCTCAAGAAATTCAATGTCCCTGTTTACGGTACAAGGCTGACTATTGGACTTGTTGAGGGCAAGCTCAAGGAGCACGGAATACTTGCTGATTGCAAACTCAATGTAGTTGAGCCGAGACAGACTGTCCGCTTCGGCTGTATGGCTGTTGAGTTTATAAGAGTAAACCATTCAATTCCCGACGCTGTGGGCTTTGCTATCCATACCCCTGCGGGAGTGCTTGTACACACGGGTGACTTCAAGGTGGACTATACACCTATTGAGGGCGGTATTATCGACCTTCCAAGATTTGCAGAGCTTGGAAACAGGGGAGTTCTCGCCCTTATGGCAGACTCAACCAACTCCGAGCGCCCGGGCTTTACAATGAGTGAGCGCAAGGTCGGAGAGAGCTTTGAGCGCCTTTTCGTTCAGGCTGAGGGCAAGAGAATAATAATAGCTACCTTTGCTTCAAATATTCACAGAGTTCAGCAGATCATCAACAATGCTGTTACTCACGGCAGAAAGGTCGCCTGCTCGGGCAGAAGCATGGTGAATGTAATGTCAAAGGGTGTGGAGCTCGGCTACCTGAAAGTGCCTGCGGGAGTGCTTGTGGATATTGACTCCATAGGCAGGTATCCGCCCGAGAAGATGGTTATAGTTACCACAGGAAGTCAGGGCGAGCCTATGTCGGCGTTAAAGAGAATGTCAGAGAACTTCCACAGGCAGGTAACTATCACACCGCAGGACTTCATTATTATTTCCGCAAACCCTATTCCCGGAAACGAAAAGCTTGTAACGGCAGTTGTCAACGACCTTATGAAGCTTGGTGCTGAGGTCATCTACGAGAGTATGTATGATGTTCATGTTTCGGGTCACGCTTGTCAGGAAGAGCAGAAGCTTATGCTTTCAATCACAAAGCCTAAGTTTTTTATCCCCGTTCACGGCGAATTCAAGCACCTGATGAAGCATAAGCAGACAGCCCTCTCCGTCGGTATACCTGAGAGAAATATAATAATTGCCTCTATCGGAAATATTATCGAGACTGACGGAGTTGATATGAAGATAGTCGGTCAGGTGCCTGCGGGAAGAGTTCTTGTTGACGGCCTGGGTGTCGGAGATGTGGGAGCTATAGTTCTCAGAGACAGAAAGCGCCTTGCTGAAGACGGACTTATAATCGCAGTTGCAACTATAGACCGTCTGTCGGGTGAGGTCTTAGCAGGTCCTGATGTTGTTTCCCGAGGCTTTGTCTACGTCAGGGAGAGCGAAGAGCTTATGAGCGAGGCTCAGTCTATCCTTGCCGCAGCTCTGGAGGATTGTCTGGAACACAATATGAAGGACTGGAACTCCATTAAGGGCAAAATGAAGGATAAGCTTTCAGAGTTTATCTTTGAGAAAACCCAGAGAAGCCCTATGATACTTCCTATCATAATGGAAATATAGATACGCATTTTGCCTGTCGGGAAAACCCTCGGGCAGAAAGGGATGTTAGCTGATATGAAGAACAACAACGGTTTTCATATACTGGTGCGGGCAACAGTCGCTCTGACTGCATTGTGTGCCTTTATAGGCGCAATAGTACTGCATAATACGCCGTCAAGAAGCACTCTCGGAAATATTCTGATAGTGGTTGATGTGCTGTGTGTATTTATGCTGCTTTTAGAGCTCTGGGGCTTTATGACACAGACAAAGAAAAAAGTGTCACGCATGGCTACTATGATAACCAGGAAAGAAAGAGACTCAATGTACAATTTCCCTGCACCTGTCATAGTGATAGATGCAGACAACTCGATAATCTGGTCGAATCAGGCCTTTACCGATAAGCTTTTCCTTGACGGAGAGCCCTACGGTCAGAAGATACAGGACGTTATGAACATAGACCTCGGTCAGATACACGATCCGAAGGGTGATCTTGTCTGCGTGAATACAAAGTTCTATTACGCAAAAGCGGTCGAGAACGAGGCGGACAATAACCTTACGCTCATCTACTTTGACGATGTAACCGACTTTATCGAGCTTGATTATGAGCACAGAATGTCGCACAGAGCAACTATCATCATTATGATAGACAACTATGATGACCTGATGTCAGGCGTCCGTGAGAGTGAAAAGGCTCACGTTCAGGTTGAGATAGAACGCCTTATCGAGGACTTTATCGACGGCACGACTGCCGTTTCAAAGAAGGTCTCAAACGATAAGTTCTATATCTTCATGGAAGAGCGCCACTTAGCTCCTATAATTGAGTCACGCTTCAAAATACTGGAGCAGGCTCGTAAGATCGTGGTTTCAGACCGTTCAAACATCACTATTTCTATCGGTGTCGGCCGTGACGGTATGAATCCTGCCGAGAGCGAAAAGTTTGCAAGACAGGCTCTTGAAATGTGTCTCGGAAGAGGCGGAGATCAGGCGGCTGTTAAGGAAAACGGAGAGTTCAACTTCTTCGGCGGTCTGTCCTCGGGTACTGACTCGAACAACAAAACAAGGATCAGAATGGTTGCTAAGAGCATTCTTGAGCATATTGACTCTCATGATAAGGTGCTGGTTATGGGTCATCGCTTCGGAGACCTTGACAGTATAGGCTCATCTATCGGTATAGTCAGTGCCGCAAGACAGCTCGGCAAGCCTGCCTATGTCATCGTTGACAGGACAAAGAACCTTGCAGTCTCACTTATTGACTACCTTGAAGAGACCGAGTCAGATGACCTGTTCATCACACCTAAGCAGGGCCTTTCAATGTTTGATGACAGCACTCTGCTTGTTGTCTGCGATACGCACAATCCCGCCCTTGTTGAGTCCGCAGAGGTGCTCTCAAAGGCAAGAGATATAATAGTTATTGACCACCACAGAAGAATGGTAGACGGCATACAGCCGACAGTAATGTCATATCTTGAGCCGAATGCATCATCTGCCTGCGAGCTTGTATCAATGCTCGTGCAGTATTTCGGTGAGGATG
The DNA here is from genome assembly GCA_946528545.1 of uncultured Ruminococcus sp. Classification (GTDB taxonomy): domain Bacteria; phylum Bacillota; class Clostridia; order Oscillospirales; family Ruminococcaceae; genus Hominimerdicola. The sequence goes on along the minus strand of CAMMYU010000124.1, from coordinate 10,767 downwards.
TAAGGATATCCGCACCTGTTGCCGAGGCTCTGCTATCGGGTATCATGCTTGATACAAAGAACTTCGTAATGAAAACAGGTGTTATGACCTTTGAGGCTGCGGCTCTTCTTAAAAAGTACGGAGCAGATACCGTTGCAGTAAAGAAGCTCTTCGCAAACTCTATCGAGACCTATCATCAGAAGTCTTCTCTTATCAATAATGCGGCTATTTACCGAGGCTGCGCTATTGCCTTTACCGAGGAGACCTTCCCCGAGATAAGAATAGCTGCATCTCAGGCAGCAGATGAGCTCTTGGGCATTACGGGAGTAAATGCATCGTTTGTGCTTTATCAGCTTGGCGATACAGTGAATATCTCCGCCAGAAGCATGGGCGCATTCAACGTTCAGGTGGTAATGGAATCCCTCGGCGGAGGCGGACACCTCACTATGGCGGCAACTCAGATGAAAACTACTCTTGAGGACGCAAAACAAAAGCTTAATAACGCAATTGACGAATATATCAGGAATAACTTCTCAGAATAATGAAAGGACGTGTACAGTATGAAGGTTATACTTATCAAAGATGTTAAAGGTTCGGGCAAGGCAGGCGACGTTATAAATGCCGCTGACGGCTATGCAAGAAACTATCTTATAGCTAAGGGCTTCGCTCTTGAAGCAAACTCCAAGAACATGAATGACCTTGCAGGCAAGAAGGCTTCGGCTCAGCATAAGATCGATGTTGAGATAGCCGACAACAAGAAGTCGGTAAGCGCTCTTGAGGGCAAGGAGGTCGTTATCAAGGCTAAGGCAGGTCAGGGCGGAAAGCTCTTCGGCGCTGTTACGGCAGCCGCTGTAAGCGATGCTATAAAGGCTCAGTACGGTGTTGATATCGACAAAAAGAAGATAAATCTCAAAGCCGAGATCAAGGCATACGGCGATTTTGATGCAGCTATCAAGCTTACTCACGGAGTTGGCTGTGACATTAAAATCAAGGTTATTGAGGAATAATAATTATGGCAGAAAAAAACAGCGGCTTTGATACAGCCGCTTTACTGGGGCGAGAGCTCCCATATATGCAGGAGGCCGAGGAAGCCGTTATAGGCGGAGTGCTTCTTGACCCTGACTGTCTGGCTCAGGTAGTTGAGATGATGAAGCCTGAGTATTTCTACAGACCTCAGCATCAGCAGCTCTTCTCTATTATCGTGAGGACTATGCATAACTCCTCGGATAAAGATGTGCTTACAGTCATCGACGAGGCTGTTACAGCCGGCGTGTTTGAGACCTCTGCAATGGCTAAGACCTATCTCAAAGGTCTTATGGAGAACGTTCCCTCAACTGCGAACATAGACAGCTACTGCAATCTGATAATTGAGAAATATAAGGTTAGACAGCTTATTTCCTGTGCAAACGATATACTCCAGAAGGCATATTACGGCACAGAAACAGCCGACGAACAGCTTGACTCAGCAGAGCAGACCATATACAATATCCGTCAGGGCAGAAATGTCCTCGGTCTGACAAGAATAGGCGATGTTATCGTCGATACCTTCAAGCATCTCGAAGAGATTTCAGGCGCCGATGCCGCCGATTACCTCGGAGCGACAACGGGCTTCGGCCAGCTTGATGCTATAACCACAGGTCTTAACAAGAGCGACCTTATCATAATTGCAGCCCGTCCTGCTATGGGAAAGTCGGCATTTGCTGCGAATATTGCAGTCAATATGTGCAAAAACACGAAGAAAGACGTTGTGTTCTTCTCCCTTGAGATGGGCAAGGATCAGCTTGTTTCGAGAATGCTTGCTACTGAGGCTCTTGTAGATAACTCTCTTATGAGAACAGGTAAGCTTCAGCCTGAGGACTGGGACAAGATCGCTGAGGCGGCAGATACGCTATCCAGACTTCCTATCTATTTTGATGACGGCGGAAATACCAGCGTTGCACAGATGAAGGCTAAGCTCAGAAGGCTCAATAACCTGGGGCTTGTGGTCATCGACTACATACAGCTTATGCAGGGCTCAAACAAGAACGCAAGCCGTGTTGAAATTGTCAGCGAGATAACCCGAGGTCTGAAGCTTATGGCAAAGGAGCTCAATGTCCCTGTTATAGCTTTGTCGCAGCTTTCAAGAAGTGCCGAAAAGCGTGAGGATAAGAGGCCTCTTATGTCCGACCTTCGTGAGTCGGGCTCTATAGAGCAGGACGCAGATATTATAATGTTCCTCTACAGAGAGGCATACCATGATGCAAATGCAGACCAATCAACTGCGGAATGCATAGTCGCTAAAAACCGCCACGGACAGACGAATACCATTCAGCTTGGCTGGATGGGTGAGTATACTCTGTTCAGAGGCTTAGATTTCAGGAGAGATGATGGCTGAGCTTTCACAAACAGTCAGTAAGACTATCGAAAAATACAATATGTGTACAAAGAGCGAGTGCCTTCTGGTCTGCCTTTCGGGCGGAGCAGACAGCACTGCGCTCCTTTTGTGTTTATATGAGCTGGGCTATAAGATAAAGGCTTGTCATGTAAATCATTGTCTGAGGGGTGCTGAAAGTGACCGTGACGAGGCCTTCTGCCGAGAGCTTTGCGAGCGTCTTTCCGTGCCGTTTGAGTCTGTGCGGATAGATGTCAATGCCTACTGTGAGGAGCACGGAGTGTCCACAGAGCTTGGCGCCAGGGAGCTTCGTTACCGCTATTTTGAGAGTATAGAAGCTGACAAGATCTGTACAGCGCATACTCTGAGCGACAATCTTGAGACAGCACTTTTCAATCTGTCAAGGGGTACGGGCCTAAAAGGACTAAGCGGTATACCTGCCGTCAGGGGCAGGATAATAAGACCTCTTATTAACAGTACAAGAGAGGAAATAGAAGCCTATCTCTCAGAGCAGGGGCAGGACTTTGTGACCGACTCAACAAACCTTGAGGATATTTACTCCCGAAATAAGATACGCCACCGCATAATACCCGTTATGCGTGAGCTTAATGAGGGCTTGTTTACATCATACAGAGATACAGCTGATAATCTCAGAGCCGACAGCGAATACCTTGATAAGCTTGCCTCAGACCTGTTTGCAGAGTGCAGGCAATCAGGCGGATATGATACCAAGCTTTTGTCACAGGCACATATCAGTATCAGGCGAAGAGCTCTTATGCTCATAGTTTCAGCCGAGGGCTTCAAAGTTTCAGCTCAGGCTGTTAAGGAGCTTGACAGGATTATCCAAGACGGCGGAAGATACAATATCACTAAGGGTATAAGTGCTAATGTCTCTAAAGGAGCGCTCTCCTTTGATAAAATGGAAACAGAAAATGTAAATTTTCAGAGTGTTACAGTCAGCGGAAACTGCGAAATAGAGTACTGCGGGCGAAAAATTTGCTTTGAAATAATAAATGCTCCCGAAACAATTGAAAATATTCACAAAAAATTCACAAACTGTTGCTTGGATTATGATAAAATAAGAGGTGAGCTTGTTGTCAGACCGAGAATTTCGGGTGATAAAATACAGCTTTGCAGCCGTGAGTTTACATCAGACGTCAGAAAGCTTATAAACAGCGCTTTCAGACAGAATGAAAGAAACAGTGCGGTGCTTCTATCTGACAGCGATGGCATCGTTTTTGTGGAGAACTTCGGCTCGGCTGAGCGTGTAAAAATTGACAGCAGTACAAAAAGAATACTCGTGTTCAGAATATCATAAAACTGTCACAAAAACGTATTATAATGGGTAAGCTGACAGCGGTCGGCAAAAAAGAATGCAGAGCCTGCTTTAATGCGGGCATAAAAATATATAATAGTAAGGTTGTGATCAATTGAAGAGTGGCGGAAACGGAAAGACGCTGTTCATATATCTGCTTGTTTCTGTAGCGATCATATTCGGGCTTGTGTTTATGCTCACGAATATGTCATCGGGCAACTCAGGCAAGAAATACTCTGAGGTAATGAACAGCTTTGATAATCTCGAAGTTTCGGAGTTTGAGCTCGATCTTGGCTCGGGACAGCTTAAATATAAGCTTAATACCGATGATACCGAGAAGGTAAACTCCTATACTGTTCCAAATGTGTCTATCTTTGTTAATGAGGTGCTCGGCGGTGACGATGCAGAGAGCTACAGAAAGCTCTATAATGCAAAGTACCCCGATGATCCGCTTGTGTATGATCTTATCCCGATATCGGATAACAGCTTCTGGCTTAATCTGATACCTACGCTTCTTATGCTGGGTGTAATGATCTTCTTCTTCATTTTTATGATGAGAAGTGCAGGCGGCGGAAAAATGTCCTCCTTCGGAAAGGCAAATGCAAGGGTATCGCCTGACAGCAAGAAGGCTACATTTGATGATGTCGCAGGTGCTGAGGAAGAAAAGGAAGAGCTTCAGGAAATCGTTGACTTCCTGCGTGATAACAAGAAATATCTTGAGATCGGCGCAAGAATTCCTAAGGGTGTACTGCTTGAGGGCCCTCCCGGAACAGGTAAGACCCTGCTTGCAAGAGCAGTTGCTGGTGAGGCTAAGGTGCCGTTCTTCTCAATCTCGGGTTCTGACTTCGTTGAGATGTTCGTCGGTGTCGGCGCTTCAAGAGTAAGAGACCTGTTCGATCAGGCAAAGAAAAACGCTCCTGCTATCGTATTTATCGACGAGATAGACGCAGTCGGCAGACACAGAGGTGCAGGCCTCGGCGGCGGTCACGATGAGCGTGAGCAGACCCTGAACCAGCTCCTCGTTGAGATGGATGGCTTTGAGGATAACGATTCGGTTATCGTTATGGCCGCAACCAACAGACGTGATATTCTTGACCCTGCGCTCCTCAGACCGGGCAGATTTGACAGACAGATACTTGTCGGCTACCCTGATGTTAAGGGCAGAGAGGATATTCTTAAAGTTCACACAAGGAATAAGCCGCTTGCTCCCGATGTTGACCTTGCAACAATTGCCAAGTCTACAGTCGGCTTCACAGGAGCAGACCTTGAAAACCTCGTTAATGAGGCAGCGCTCCTTGCGGCAAGATATAATAAGAAGGCTATTACAAGAGCAGAGCTCGAAGAGGCATCTATCAAGGTAATTGCAGGCCCTGAGAAGAAGTCAAAGGTAGTAACCGAGGCTGAGAAGAAGCTCACCGCTTACCATGAGGGCGGCCACGCTATCTGTACCTATTACTGCAAGTCGCAGGATAAGGTGCATCAGGTGACTATAATCCCGAGAGGCTCTGCAGGCGGCTTCACCATGAGCCTGCCCGAGAAGGATAAGTCCTTCGTTTCAAAGAATGAGATGTTTGAGAACATCATCGTTCTGCTGGGTGGCCGTGTTGCCGAGAAGATAATCCTTGATGATATCTCGACAGGCGCATCGAATGACCTCGAGAGAGCGACCTCTACAGCCAGAAGCATGGTAACACGCTATGGCTTCAGCGAGAATTTAGGTCCTGTTGTTTACGGTCAGCCAGAGCACGAGGTATTCCTCGGACGTGATTACAGCAACACACCGAGCTATTCGGATAATATCGCTGCTGAGATCGACAACGAGATCAGATCTATCATCGAGACAGCCTTTGAAAAGGCAGAGGAGCTGCTCACACAGCATATTGATAAGCTCCACCTTATTGCTAAGTATCTGATGAAGAACGAGAAAATCGACGGACCGACCTTCTACAAGCTTATGAACGGCGAGATTCCCGAGTCTGAGTACAGTGACCCTGCACCGCTGACCGATGATTCCCAGCTTACAGTAGGCGACACACCTGTCATTACTGACGATAATATATGATTAACAAAAGCAGGGCAGTCTTGCGGCTGTCCTGCTTTCTTGTTTTTTCGCACTTGGTTTGTTTTATAATAGAGAGGAGAACAGCGATGAATCTGCTGTTTATCGGAGATGTAGTGGGCAACGGCGGCCGAGATATGCTGTCAAAGTGCCTTTATGACATCAAAAGGGAATTTGAAATCGACATAACCGTTATAAACGGTGAAAACTCAGCACAGGGCAACGGAGTAACTCCGCAGTCCTACAGAGAGCTTATAAACCTCGGGGCTGATGTTGTCACAACAGGCAACCATGCTTTCCGACGTCAGGAAGCTGAGGAGCTCTATGAGATAGAGGACAGGCTTTTAAGACCTGCAAATTATCCTGACGGAGTTATCGGAAAGGGCGTTTATGTGATTGATATGGGCGCTTGTCAGGTTGCAATCGTAAACCTTATGGGAACGCTCTACCTTGATTCTGTAGAGAATCCCTTCAACTATGTGGACAAGCTTCTTGAAAATATCCGTACTCCGAATATATTCGTTGATTTCCACGCTGAGGCGACCTCGGAAAAAAAGGCTATGGGCTATTATCTTGAGGGCAGAGTAACTGCAGTGCTCGGAACACATACTCATGTCCAGACAGCCGATGAAGCTATTTTAGGCGGACATACAGCCTATATCACCGATGTCGGAATGACGGGAGCAGAGAGGTCGGTGCTCGGAGTTGACAAGGATATTGTGATAAAGAAGTTCCTTTATCATACTCCCGTAAAGTTCTCTGAAAGCGATGAAGCGCCTTTCATAAATGCGGTTGTAGTTAGCTTCAATGAACAATCGGGAAAAGCAACAAATATAACTCGTGTTATTAAGCGATAATCACAAAATTTAGAAATAGGGCTTGAAATTGTCAGCTTTTTGTTGTATAATCATTGCAAGGACATTTTGTCAAAAAATTTATCAGGAAAGAGAGAAAACGATATGGAGATACTAAAGGTTTCATCAAGATCAGTACCAAATTCAGTTGCAGGTGCTATTTCAGGTGTTATCCGTGAAAGTGGAGCTGTTGAGATACAGGCTGTCGGCGCAGGCGCAGCAAATCAGGCAATCAAATCTGTAGCGATCGCAAGGGGCTATCTTGCTCCAGTCGGGATCGATTTGATCTGTATTCCTGCATTTGCAAACGTAACTATTGACGGTGAAGACAGAACTGCTATCAAACTGATTTGCGAGGCAAGATAAGGTACATAAAAATACGGCTGTATCGGAAAACTCCGATACAGCCTTTTTTGTTACTGCAATATCCAGTTCTGAGCTTTGTTCCCGGGCTGAAATTTTGAGAATACCAGCTTTCCTGCCTGACTGTTTTCAATTACCTTTTCAAAGTCAGCAGACCCTACGGCTATTCTGAAGCGTCTGTTCCCGAGGGCAGCCAGTCTGTAAAGTGCAGGCTGACCGTCGATCTTCACATAGTCATAGCCGCTGCACTTGCCGTTTACAAAGCCGCCGTCCTTAACCTTGAAGGCAACTGTTCCGCTGTCCTTGAGGATAACTGTCAGCTTTTGTTCCTTATCCTTGTCAGCATCATCAAGGGTCAGACCCTTTTCTGTGACTGTTATTATCTGTCCCGAGGCTTCATTCCTGAACGTATATGCTTTAGCGTCGATAACATAGTTTCCGTTGTCTGAGGAGCAGTCATTGTAGAACTTAACAAGCAGAGCCATAACATTCTGCTGTGTAACGGGCAGAGTGTTCTTTGCAATATCGTCAAAGGCTCTGGGGTCAAGGTGTGACATCATCTCGACAAACTTTGCAGAGTAGCTTACAAGCTTGTTTGCAGCGTCTTCAAAGGTGCTTTTCTCATAGCTCTTGGTAAGCCTCTTGTCGAAGCGCTCTGCTGTGTGCTTAACGCAGGTGGTGTCGATGTGCTTCTCAAACGCATAGTGCGGATTGCTCGCCTTTGGCAGATACCTCATATTTGATACATGAACTGTACAGCCCATATCCTCAACGAAATGTATCGCCCGTCCCAGATAGTGCATAGCCTCTTCGGTATTGCCGCTTTTGTAGTAGGAAAGAGCCGCTGTGTAGTTCTCCTCAAGCAGAGTTCTTGCACTTCTCAGAAAGCCGCCAAGTCTGTTCTGATAGTAGCCGTTAGTAAGCGGCAGCTCCTTGCCCTTTGAGTTTACACACGAGTAGTAGTGCCTGCCTGCGCCCTTGTCGAGGTCTCCCTTGCGGTCGGGCTCGGTACAGCCGTTCATCAGCTGCTCCTTGTAGGGCTCGTAAAACGAGAGTATACGGGCTTTCTTTTCCTTTTCAAGCAGGCTAAGAGCCTTCTCTGTAATATCCTTGTGAGCCTTAGAGCCCCATGCATAGGTCTTTTTAGCACCAAACGCAGCGTAGAGTCCCATTACTGCGGTCAGGGCGATAAATTTGTTCATAGTTACTTTGTCCTTTTCTGTGTTTTATTTTGTTTTCGCTTTTTCTTTCTGACCGAATATCCGAAGCTTCCGAGTTTTCTGCCCAGAGCATAATATTCGCCGTGAGAATAAGCAAGCAGCCTTGCCCTTTCCAGACAAAGCCTGCCTTTATCGTCTAACAGCTCCTTTGCGGCATTCACACCGACAATATCAGCCATAAACATATCATGAGTTCCAAGCGGAATTATCTGCCGCACCTTACATTCAAGCGACAGCGGAGACTGGTCTAACATAGGTGCTCCCACAGCCTCGCACTTTGAGACAGTAAGCCCCATATCTTTAAGCTTATCGGTCTTGGCACCGCTTTTAACGCCGCAGTAATCCACAGCCTTAACAAGCTCCTCGGTGGAGAGATTTATCACAAACTCTCCGCTTTCCTTTATAAGTCCGTAGGAGTATCTTTCAGGCCGTACCGAAATATAAGTCACAGGCGGCTGCGTGTTGAGTATTCCCGTCCATGCAACAGTAAGCACATTCGGCTTATCAACTGTTCCGCAGCTTACCAGTACAGGCGGCAGGGGAGCAGTAAGTACGCTCCCTTTCCAGTGTTCTTTGTCTTCATAGCTGTGATAGGTCATTTCAGCTCGTCTCCGTCATTTGGGAAGCCATAAAGCTTCTCGTGAAGCTTTTCGTAGTCATGATAAAGTGCCTGAGTCTGGTTTTCAAGAAAATAGTAATGCTTGATATAAGGCACAAGCAGTACCAGCAGAGCCACTGCTAGCGGAATCAGAAGCATCTCCTTAGTCACAGCAATAACAATGAATGCTATCACTACCGAGATAGCAAACAAAAACATAACTATCAGATGAATGAAGCGCTCATGCTGGAAAAACTCAATATGATCCTTGTGATACTGCATAAGCCTTTCAAGGTCGCAGCTCTCATCAGCCAGAGCCTTAGCAAAAAAGCGTCTGTAGCTTTTGAAGTACTTAGTCATAAAGCACCTCAGCGTCAATAGGCTCAGAGCCCTCAATTTCAAGGTGCCTGAGTTTGGTTTTGAACTGCTCATCAAGCAGCCTTTCCTTCTCCTTTGCAGCTACATTTTTAGCTACAGTTCTTGTAAGAGCATTATCTATTATCTTATAATTTTTGCTGACTCTCTGAACGAAGCTCTTTCTTTTCTTGGGCTTTTTCTTTTTGCCGTCAAACAGAATTGCCAGCGCAACAGAGGCTGCTCCTGCCAGAATTATCTTCTCAGCAGAGCTGTTTACTTCAAAATGAACCTTTTCCATAATATCACTTCCCACTTGATATAGCTTATAGACGTTTATCATTATACCACAAATTTCCTTCAATTGCAAGCCCTGAGCTATATCTCTATATAATCGAGCTATATCTCTATATAATCGAGCCTTTCGACTATCATTGCCTTGCTCATAGTGTCATTCAGAAGAAGCTCCTCGGGAGCAGAGAAATAATGGATCTTCTCTCTTAGCTGAACGATTTTCTGCGCCTGTTCAATATCTATCAGCAGACATTCTGCAATCTCCTCGGCAGAGGCAGTGTTGATATTAACCTTTTGCATTTCGGGCTCGGGTTCGGGTTTCGGTTCTTCCGTTTCAGAGCTTTCCTCCTCGTAGGGCTCATTTTCCTCCTCGGGAATGACCTCTGTAATAACAGTCTGTATTTGAGTCTGAGCTGTCGGCATTTCACGGTAATACTCAGATGACACATAGAACTGACTTTTCAGAGTGCTCAGCTTTTTCTCGCCTATTCCCTCGACCTCACGAAGCATATCCATATTGATAATAACCCCTACGCTGTCTCTGTATGCAAGTATCCTCCGAGCGAGCTCTTCACCTATGCCGTCAGCTGCGCAAAGGCAGCCGAGGTCTGCCGTATTTATATCGGCAGGGAAGGAATAAACTATCTCGGCCTCTGTGACTTTGGCTGCTTTGGTTGTAGTTGTTTTCTTTGTATCATGCGCTTGGGAGGAGCTGCTTTTCGATGTCTTGCTTGTCTTTTTTGTCTCAGCGGAGGAATGATACTCCGTTACCTCAATGCTGTCCTCAGAGTCAGACTTAAACTGTACCTTCATCTTCTTCGGCTGCATTGCGACGATGACGTTTCCGAACACTATAAGCAAGGTGACAGTAATAATAATCACCGCCATATAAAGCTTATAATGCTCGTAACGTCCGCTGAATCTGTCAAATAGCCTTTGAAGCAGCCTTTTCATATTTGCGGGTCATTAAGCTATTCAGATCATCAAGTATAGCCTGAATATTTGCACGGGTTATCTCAGGTACATCTGTAAATGTCACAAGAGTTCTCAATGGCATATCCTTTATCATATTGTCTATCATTTCCTGAGACATAGCTTCAGAGGCTTCGTCCTCGCCGTTGCCGATATCAATTTTTGAGAATATATCTCCGAAAATACGGGCAGCCTCGGGAACAGCCTTTATCTCACCGCAGAGTGAGTTCAGGTCAAAATGCACAGGCAGAGGCATTTCGTTAGTGTAGTAAACCTCAGTGCTGAGCCTTATATCAGCAGAGGAAGCGCCTGCCATGCAGCCGGTGCGCCGGGTACCATGACCGGCATCCAGCCGCGGCGCGGCATTTCTTCGCCTGCAGCCCTGACC
>CAMMYU010000123.1:0-17246 GCA_946528545.1 uncultured Ruminococcus sp. | reverse complement strand
TTCGACGCAGGCTTGCTGACGCAAGTCAAGGAGAATTTGGGTAATATGACGGAAATCTGGCAAGCAGATGATGTGCAGAGGCGTTAGCCGTGGGTCGTGCGGTATTGCCTTAAGCTATACCGAAAAAGGAGATGTTCTGAATGGATCAGATAAAGACAGGTAAGCTTATCCGAAAACTGCGGACTGATATGGAACTGACACAGAAGCAGCTTGCTGAAAGGCTGCACGTCAGCGATAAGACTGTCAGCAAATGGGAAACAGGCAACGGCTGCCCTCACTGCTTTCGGCATTGTCTGAGGTTTTCGGGGCGGAAATAGAGGCCTTGCTTACATTTTGATCTCCTCCTAAAAAAATACAGCGTGAAGCCATAAGCCGGAATTACGCTTAATGCCACACGCTGTTTTGATGTTATAGACAAAAATAACGAGCAGCAATAACCGGACTTACGCTAATGCTGCTCGTTATATATTTAGTATATCAGATTATCTGTTGATTTGCAAAGGACATTTTGCACAAAGTTTATGATTATATAGCTTGTGCCGAACTGCTATTTTGTATGTTGCTTATGCAGCACTTGGCTGCATAAGTGTTACCGTATTTTGAAGCTTGGGGTTGCTTTTTGGGCGGGAATGTGGTATAATATCTATGTTTATAGTATGAATATAAACGGAAAGGAGAAACGAATAATATGAAAATCAAAAAACTAACAGCACTGCTGAGTGCGGCGGCTGTGAGTCTTTCTATGCTAGCAACGGAAGCGTTCGCCGAGCCTGAAAGCTCAGAGGATATCATCAAGCAGATGGTAGACAGTATGGATACCCGTGAAAAGGTAGAGCAGATGCTGATGATATCGCTTCGTCCGTGGAATGCAGAAGGTGAGAATGAGTCAGTAACATCACTGAACGATGACCTGACCTATTTCATCGAGAGCCACAATTTCGGAGGAGTTTGTCTGTTTGCGGATAACGTTCAGACCACAGCTCAGACCGTAGAACTGACCAATCAGATACAGCAGGCTGCCAAGAACAGCTATTGCGGCATACCTATGCTCATAAGTGCCGATCAGGAGGGCGGCTTCATATACAGGCTCGGAACAGGCACACCTACCTGCGGAAATATGGCTCTGGGTGCAACTGATGACCCCGAGCTTGCCTATGAGAATGCGAAGATACTCGCAAGCGAGATAAAGGCTCTTGGTATCAATACAGATCTGGCACCTGTGATAGATGTGAACAATAACCCCTCAAACCCTGTTATCGGGATACGTTCATTCTCTTCCGACCCCGAGATAGTAGGAGCTATGGGAGAAAAGTATGTTGAGGGAATGCAGAGCGAGGGCATTATCACTACCTGCAAGCACTTCCCGGGTCACGGAGATACAGCAACAGACAGCCACACGGGTCTGCCGCTTATCAACAAGAGCTATGACGAACTGAAAGAGATCGAGCTTGCACCTTACAGATCGGTAGTTGATAAGACCGATATGATAATGACAGCTCATATCCAGTTTCCGAAGATAGAGACAGGAGAGTATGTTTCAAAGTCAACAGGCGAGAAGATAAACATTCCTGCGACCCTTTCAAAAACGATCATCACAGATATCCTGAGAAAGGATCTCGGATATGACGGAGTCGTTATCACGGACTCAATGGTGATGAGCGCTATAAAAGAGAACTTTGGCCTTGTAGATGCTGCGACGCTTGCTATCAACGCTGATGTAGATATGATACTTGAGCCTCTCTATGTTCAGAACGTAAGTGACTTCTTCGAGATCGACCAGTATGTTGCGATGATCGAAGCTCAGATCGAGAACGGCGTTATCCCTGAGGAAACTATAGACAAGTCTGTAACAAGGATACTTACTATGAAGCAGAAAAGAGGCCTGCTCGACTATAAGCCTGCGGACGTTGATAATGCTCTGAAAATAGTGGGCTCTGCCGAGAACAGAGAAAAGGCTCTGCAGATAGCTGAAAAGGCAGTAACTCTCGTTAAGAACGACAATGATCTTCTTCCTCTTGATCTTGGTGAGAACGGAAAGGTCGCTTACTTCTATCCCTATGATAATGTTGAGAATACAATGGTGTTTGCTCTTGACAGGCTCAAAAAGGACGGGGTAGTTTCCGAGGGCGTTACTGCTGACTGTATATGCTTCCAGAATCATACTGCTGATGAATACGAAGAGAATGTAAAGAACAGCGATGTAGTGATCCTCGCAGTTGAGATGTACAGTCTGGCAAACCTTGATAAGACCTCCAACAGAGGCTGGCAGGCAGTGTTCGCAGATGATATTATCGAGCTTGCTCACAAGAACGGCAAGAAGGTAGTGTTCCTGAGTGCTAATATGCCTTATGATGTTGCAAGGTTTACCGAGGCTGATGCTATCCTTGCTGCTTACTGTGCAAACGGAATGAACGAACTCCCCGTTGACGGTAAGGAGAATATTGCATACGGTGTGAACTATCCTGCGGCACTTATCACTATCTTCGGCGGTAGTGAACCTGCAGGAAAGCTCCCTGTAGATGTATACTCTTTAGATGAGAATACACAGTACACTGCTGAGGTACTCTATGAGCTGGGCTATGGTCTGTCCTATAAGCAGATAGCGCCCGAGCCCGAGGACGAGTCTTCACAGCCGGAAGAGAGCTCAGAAGCAGAAAGCTCTGTCCCTGATGAGAGCTCACAGGATACATCGAGTACAGCAGACAGCTCAAGAAAGAATGACAGCTCAAGCAAGACTGACAGCAGCTCGAAGGCGGCATCTGCGGCAAGTACCTCCAACCCGAGTACAGGTGCAGGAGTGTCTGCTGCAGTGATAACGCTTTTCGCGGGTGTGGCAGTTACAATGAAAAAGAAGAGAGCATAGCTTCATGGATAAAATGCGGCTGATGCAAGCACGCAGCAGCAGCAACAGTTATAGGATATTCAATATTTGATTGATCTGATAATAGCTTGTGCTTGCATACAAGAAAAAATACAATGCCCCGAGGCGTTTAAGAAAAACGCTTCGGGGCAATTTTTATTACTTTGCTTCAGCTCACTATTTGCTGGAAATGCTGTTTCTTCTGCTGCTTGAACGGCTGCCGGGTTTGCTTTCGCTGTTTTTAGCGATTTCTTTGTTTTCCGTTTTTTCAGTTTTATTTTTCCTGACCTTCTTTTCCTTGGGCTTCAGCTTGAACATTGAATCCATAAGCAAACGGCCGTCGTCCTTTTTAGCCATTCTTGTCAGCTGATCGCAGCTGTTTAATTTGAGCATTTTGTTATACTCTTCCTTGCTGCTCATTGAATTTACAAGATCGTCAAACTCTTTATTCGTAAACTTTTTATCTGGATTTTTCTTTGCAAAGTTTGCAGAAATGATGACCCTGAATTCCTTATCAACATTTTCTGACTCGATCTGCTCCACTGTATTTTCAAGCTGCTGTATTCCATTCTGAGCTTCCTTCAGTCTTGCATCAAGATCAACAGGTGCGTTTTCATCTATCTTCGCCTTTGCTATCGGCTCGGCATTGATGATATTATTATCAGCATTGTTCACGATCGGCTGAGCTTGTGCCTTCGGTTCATTGTGTACGATCTCGGGTTTGAAATTCGGGAACACCGCATTAAAAAGGCCCTCTCCGTTTTTCTGAACAGCGAGATCATACAGATCCTTTTGGTTATATGCGGTTTTAAGTGCTGCAAATCCCGGCTCGTTTCCTACATCCTGAACAAGCTTTGCAAAAGCCTCGTCATTATAGGATTTTCCAACGTCCTTCTTTACATAATTAGCAGCAATCAGCACATTAAGCTCATCCTTGACCGAATTGAACGATGGGTACTGATTATACTTATAATTGCTCTTTCCTTTGATATTGTCAATGCTGTTACTGATCTTTACATTGGTCTCAACAGGAAGCTTCGTTTTCTCATTCATAAGAATTTCATAGAGCTTGCTTCCGTCACCGTCCATAGATGCATAATACAGCTTTTCTCCGTTGAGATCATTCAGTCTGTAGAACTCACGGGGCATTGACTCGGTAAGGTTTTTAAAATCTCTGTTAGTGTATGTGCGGTCAGGGTCGTTCTTTACATAGTTTACAGCTGCGATAACCTTGACAGGATCATATATGTCAAGGAACTGACAGGTCTTGGTATCATGATTCTTGCTGAAATATTCAAGCTCCGAACGTGCATTTTTTAGCTGCTTGTTAAGGTCAACAGGCTGCTTCATGTGTTCTTCGTAATCAGCCTGCACCTTGTCATATTTCTCGCCCCAGAAATCATCATCATAGTTAAGCGGGGCTTTTGGCTCTTCAATTCCTGCCTGCTTGCGTTTGTTTTCCTCTTTCTCCAGCTTTTTGATGTCATGCATCATCTGCTCTTCAAAATTCAGATCGCTCTCATCATCGTCAAAGGAATCATCAGAGTTATTGCTCTTTACGCTTTTGGCATCATTGTTTATCCTGTTAGTGTTTATTTCGGAGCCGTCGCTGAACACACTCTTGTTATCGTCAATGATGATATTATTATCATACTTTTTCATAATATCATCGATCTGACCGACCATGCTCTGCTTTGCCTGATTTCCTGTAACAGGCCCTGTGAACTGATCATAGTATTCTTCAATAAATGCACCGTCACGTTCCATATTCTGTCTGATCATTTCGATATTTACTTCATTATCAAGATCAGCGAATCTCTCTGCCCCTATTGAGACGGTGGTATATTCATAGTATTTCTGCTTGAGGGGATTAATATTAATGCCTGCATCAAGATGTGTATTCAGAACTTTTATTAAGCTGTCAAGATCCTCAATGAAGCCTGTTTTGTATCCTCTCTGCGTATCAAGCTTATCGGCAGCTATGCACAAGCGAGCGTAGTTATCCCCGGTAGTAAGCAGCTCTTTCAGCTCCTGTATCGTTCTTCCGCTGCGCTTCCATGCTTCGAGGTTTTCCTTTTTATTAAGGTCTTTTCCTGTCATGAACAGATTATCCAGATTATTCATAACGGACACAAACCTTGCAGAGGTTTCATTGTCAGTAAACCTTCCGAACAGCGTTGCCAGCTCGCCGTTTGTAAGTCTAAGGGCAGCTTTCTCTGCATTGTTTATCTCTATCACACGTTTTTCAAGCTTGGGGTCATTCAATTCTCTGAATACGTAACGGTTTGCACCGAACGGATAAGCCTCTTTCCATTTTTCAAGCTTCTCGGCATGAGCTTTGTCGATAGCACTCATATCCAGCTCATATTTTCTGTGAACCTCTTTCACATGGTCGATATCAAGCTCGGTGATGTGCTTGTTTGCAAGCTCCAAAAAAGAGATAAGTGCATTTGCATGACCAGGTGCGGCTGCTGTGTCAGCCCTGTCGCAGGCTCTGAACAGCTCTCTTAGATCCTTCTCGTTATTGATAAGATCAAAGTATCTCTTCACCTTAGCGTGATGCTCTATCCAGTCTTCTCTTCTCCATGAGTTTGCTTCTCTTGCACTTTTCAGAAGTGCATCCAATTTGTTGCCGACAGGTGAATTTTCATCTGTTGTATTATTTGAGTCGATACCGTACAGTGAGCCTTTGAGGTCATCAAGCTGAACTGACAGATCATTTATGCGTTCGTATTCTTCGGCTCTTTCTCTGTATATAAGGCTGTCAGTTCCGAGATCGTTCTTCTTGTTTTCGCCTGCTTCGTCGCTGGCTCTGTTGGCAAATGTCCACTGGTCAAAGTCGGTCCTCGGGTCTCTCTTGACATTTATAGCGTTCTCAACAACGGCTATCTCAGCCTCGGTCAGCTTGAGTATCTGCATAGCAGCATTATAACGTCTGCGCCCCATCCGTGTCTTGGAATCAGGCTGCCACTGGTCGTCATTAATGTCTGCTCCTGCGTCCTTTCTCTTTTGCTCGACGTATTTCCTCGCCTTGTCTCTTGCAGTAATAAGAGCGTTAAGCTTCTGCCTTCTGGCATCAGCGAGATTTTTTGGGTCGAGAGCTGTCTTCAAGGCTTCAACGCTCTTTTTGAGCTCATCATGCTCGGTAGATGAATGGCTGAACAACGAGCCCCTGTGCCTTGCGTTAAGGTCCTCATCAAGCGCGTTCAGCGAATCGAGGAGCTTCTTGCTGCCGCTGAGGGCAGGGTCATAGTGTCTCGCAGTTCTCAGATGCTTTGCAGCATTTTCAAGCACCATCTCGTTTTCAAGATCTTTTGCTAAAACAAAAAGCTTTGCTGCACCGAAATATCTGTCCCGACCATGACTCGAATCAGGAGCAAAGGTCTGAGCGTGCTCGGCATCTTTCTGCTCCGCAGTGATGATATCCATCTCTACCTCATCAGGGGTATTCATAGCATTCTGTATACCGATCTTTACCAGAATGTTATTGTTATTCAAGGGCTTTTCGAGCTCGTCTATCTCAGCCTCTTCTTCATAATGATAGTCATCATCATGTCTCTTTTTTCTTCTGTATGCCCTTGCCTGCTTTAAGGCTTCTCTGATAGCGGCTCTCTTTTCGATAGGGTCTGCGAGAGGGTCGGGGTTTTCAAAGGCTTTTTTCAGTCTGTCCGCACTTTCAGAAAGTGCCTGATGCTCAGGTGATGAGCTTTCAAGTATTCTGAAATCAGGTATACCTGTCGGGTTTGTGTGGATATAATCTATAGCACTGTCGATATCGTTGACAGCTCTTGTATATTTTTGGCTAAGCGGTTCAGGCTGCTTATACTTGGGTGACTGCGGATCGTACTCGGATTCATACGAGGGCAGCACCCATGCAGGCTGAACAGCCTTGCGGCGGTCATCGTATGTTTTTCTGAAGTTTGCCTGATCGGTGTTTACATCATACACGTTTTTGAGCACTGAAAGGCCTGTAAAGAAAGCATTCATATCGACCTTGTTCTCGGCATCTTCATCAACGGCACCGAGAGTTACGATATCATTGAGGTTTGTCGAGAGGAACACATTTAGATCTGTAAGTCTGCCCGTGATCCTTCTCCACTTTATATCATCTGTCAGTTCGTTATCGTTGTTGATATTGTTGGAGTCGGTATTAATAATGTTAAGGTCATCGTTGATGATAGAGTTATTATCAATGTTCGGCATTCCGGGTCCCGCAGCATCAAGAGACAGTTCAACAAGATTTAGCACATCACGGCCGATAGCTGTCAGTCTGCCGGAAAGCTCTTCGTCTATCTTTCCTCTGCTCTTAACGAGGTTTTCCCGCATAGCAAAAAGAGCCTGAACAAAATCCTGCAGCTGTGAGGCTTCAATTTCGGTGAATTTTGAATTATCGTTCTTAAATTGTTCCAGACTTTTAGGCATAAGTATCTCTCCTTAATAATGGTATTTGTAAGTAACACCCGCAGAATTGTTCTGCGGGTGCAGTTTATTGTAAATATTATATCAGATTTGCGCCGAAAAATCAACCCTGCCCCGAAAGCTTTTATGCCATATCTATTTTCCATGCTCAGACATTTTATCACGCTTCATTATAATAATTAAGGCAACGCCGGCTTGTCCTTACAATATGGCGGCTTTCGGTTTATTCATCTTCGGCTGATGTGTCGGGAGTATCAGCCTTCTGCGGTGCAGGTCCGTTATATTTCATACCGAGCATTGTCAGGTCATCAAACTGAGGTGCTTCCTTTACGAAGGCATCAACAGCAGTGCGCACAGCCTTCAGTACCTCCTGTTGTGAAGCTCCCTCGGGAAGTGCATTGAGGGCTTCAATAGTGCGGTCAGTGCCGAAGAGCTTGTCATTAGCGTCGGTGGCTTCGGCAACACCGTCAGTATAAACGAATATGCTGTCGCCCTTTTTCAGAGTAAGCTCAGTATTCTTGTATTTTGATTTTGGCATTGCACCGACAGCAAGTCCGTGCTTGTCTTTAAGAAGCTCATATCTGCCGTTTATGTTGATTATAGGGTACTCATGTCCTGCACTTGAGGTGGTCAGCTTACCTGTGCTTATTTCAAGAATGCCCAGCCATACTGTTACAAACATATTGGCATCGTTGTTTGCATTAACCTGCTTGTTTACTCTTTCGAGTATCTCTGCGGGAGTGCCTCCCATGAGTGCATGGTCGTTTATAAGGATCTTCGAGGACATCATAAACAGTGCCGCAGGAACACCCTTGCCCGAAACATCGGCAATTACCATTGCAAGGTGGTCATCGTCGATCATAAAGAAGTCATAGAAATCTCCGCCGACTTCCTTTGCAGGGTCCATAGAAGCGTAAATCTCAAACTCTGTGCGTTCGGGGAATGCAGGGAAGTTGTTCGGAAGCGTTCCGACCTGAATGTTCGTTGCAAGTGAAAGCTCAGTTGCGATACGCTCCTTCTCGGTACCCAGACGCAGATTTTCTTCCGTGTATCTGTCGATCTCGGTTGCAAGCTTGGAGAAGCTGTCTGCAAGCACGCCGATCTCGTTGCGGCACTTTATGCTGCTCATAGTTTCGTTGACCTTAGTGCTGTCCTTATCCTCCATGTAGGTCTGTACGCTGTTCTTGACCTTTGAGAGAGGAGAGGTAGCTCTTTTTTGTATAAGCAGTATCAAAAGACCGTTCAGGATAACAAGAATAACAAGCCCCAAGAGCACAGTTTTAATTACTCTGCCGATCAGCTCGCTGCGGAAGGTACTCCAGTCATAGCCTATGCGGATATAGCAGCATACCTCTCCTTCGTAAATGATAGGTGTGTAGCCTATGTAGTAGTCCTTGTCATCGTCAGGGTCAGACCATACCTCATAGAGTGTTTCCTCAGCTTCGGAAAGATTGCCGTCAGTTATCTGCTTTACAGCAGTGTGCTCGGATAGGTCATAGTTCAGCTTCTTGTAAGCCTCAGAATAGGAGAATGCAGTTTGGGCATCAAATTTGCTCAGTTCCTCCATTGCGTTGGGCTCATTCTCGGTACATTTTACATACAGGTAAGTCTCATGGTCATTCGGGAAATCTAAAACACTGATGTCTGCATATTTAAGCTCACGGATTTCGTAATCAAGATTCAGTGAGAGCATCTGCCAGTACATTCTTGCAAGAAGAAACTGAGCGTCTTCATCGCAGGCTTCAAAGTCACTGCGTTCACCCAGAAAAAAATCAGCTTTGATACCAGTGAATTCCTCGGAAGCACTGTACTCGGTCTCCTTGTCGGTCAGAGGTCTTGTCATATCCTCAGCGTGTTCCTTTGAGTAGCTCCAGAACCAATCTGTTGGAATAAGCTCCTTCGTACTTGTGGCGATGTTTTTCAGGTCACGGTCAATCATTTCATTTTTGGAATTAAGAAACGAGTTCTTAGTTACAAAATAGTTTGACAGTGACGTAAAAATGAGTATCGCAATAAAGATCAGAACAGTGATAATTCCTATCTCGGCCTGAAGTCTTCCGTTTTTTTGTTTGTTCAATTTAAGCTCTCCTTATAAATGAAGTCATTCTCAGAAATCAATTCTTTCGCCGCTTCTTATTGCAGGCAGAAGACTTCTTCTTATCAGGTATTCAACTCTCTTCTGCATTGCGTCCTCATCGGGAACAGCAGTCCTGCGTATGCCGTGATATGCAACAGTAAACAGTGCAAGAGGCATAAGCTTCCGATTGATTTCAGCAAGCCTTTCAGGGTCCTCAGTCTGAAAGTACTCTTTGCTGAAAACGTCCCATACCTGCTCGGAAAGCCCGGTATCAAAGCCCATAAGTCTTCTTATCTCCTCAGGCGGAAGCTGAGCCTTTTTTGTATAGAAGCAGTAAAGCCATACTCCTGCCAGATCGAATACGGGGTGTCCGACACCTGCGTCTCCGATGTCAATTAGCATTATCCTGCCGTCATCCAGCATTACATTTTTAGCGTTGTAATCTCCGTGAATAAAGGTTCTGCGCTCGGGAATGCTGTCAAGGAACTCCTTTATCTCGGCGTTTTCCTCATCTGTAAGATACGGAGCTACTATATCTGCTGTGTTGTAGAAAATAAGCTTTTTATCCTTGAAGAGCTCATCGCTCAGTTCAATTTTATGAAAATCTCTGAGCGCTGCTGCATAGGGTCTGACATACTTTTCAAGGTTTTCGGGGTCAGCATCAATATGCTGAGCCACTGTTTTGGCATCAAGCATTTCATAAATAACTCCGTACTTGTCTCCCACCTGTACAATGTCATACGGGATAGCAGTCGGAAGCTTGTTTACAAAAGCTCTCTGGGACATAAGGCGCTCGCTCTCGATGACATCAAGTGAGCTTCTGGTGTAGACCTTGATAATAGTTTCCTCATCAAGTCTGTAAACCGTTCCGTAGCCGCCTGAGCCTATCTCCTCACAGCCTTCAACGGAAACCTTTCTGAAAGCTTTGTGTACATCAAACATTTCGGTGAAGCCTGTAGTTTCTAAAATATCATAAACGTCTCTTGAAACGTTTATTATTTTCAGATCATCATCTTTTCTGTGAGCAAGGCGCATAAGCACACGCAGTCCGGCACTGGATATGTATTCGAGCTTTTCAGCATCAATAATTATTTCAGCGTCTTTTCCCTCGATAGCGCTAAAAATCTCTTTCTCCAGCTGGGTGGCATTGTTTACGCTTATCCTGTCCTCGAGAAAAAATGTGATCGTATTGTTTTCTTCTGTGATTTTCATTATTTGTTCTCCTTTTTATTTCTGCAAAAAAATATACATTTATTATATCACAATCAGATCGGATTTTCAAGTATTCTTGTATTAATTTTGATTGTTTAACAAAATACAGAACGCTTTATATAGGGTTAATTTACTATTATCTGTAAACGGCTATTGAAAAAGCAGATCAAATATGTTATAATAGTATATATTCAGATAACTTCACAGCTCATAATCTTAATTCAATAAAGGAGTACAGAGATATGAAAAATATTCTGGACATTCTGCAGGAATATACCGAACGTACCCCCGGTACGGCTATACTGTTTGATGAGTCAAACTCAAAGGGTATTACATATGCTCAGTTTGATGATATGACAGGCAGAGTTTACGGCTATCTGAAAAGTCACGGAATAGGGAAAGAGGATTTTGTTCTTATTAATCTGCCGAGGGGTGTATTGCCTGTTATTGCAATGCTGGGTGTATGGAAGGCAGGCGCAGCATGGGCGCTGGTTGAGGATACCTATGCCCCTGAGCGTATAAGCTATATCCGCAATGACTGCGGCTGCAAGCTTGAACTGAACGCTTCCAACTGGGCCGAGGTAATGCACACACCTGCCCTTGCAGGCCATGAAAAGGCAGATGACCACGATGCAGCCTATGCTATCTATACTTCGGGAACTACAGGAAACCCTAAGGGAGTTCTCCATGAGTACGGCAATCTGCAGCGGGCTATAGAATCCATTCGTCTGAACGGAGAGAATCCGTTTACCGAAAAGGACAGCCTTGCGCTGCTTGCGCCAATGAACTTTGTAGCCTCGGTTATTGTAATACTTGAGGTGCTCAGTATTCACGGCGGAAAAATGTATGTTGTATCCTACAGTACTATTAAGAATCCGTCTGCGCTGGCAAAGTTTTTCCTGTTCAAGCGTATCAGCATAACCTTCCTGACACCTTCATATGTCAGAATGCTCGGCAATCAGACAGGACCGTTTTTAAGAATGCTCTTTGTGGGCAGTGAGCCTGCAAACAACCTGTATAATAAAAATCTTGACCTTATCAATATATATGCCTGCTCCGAAAGCGGCTTTGCTGTCGGTGTTTTCCCGATTGACAAGGCGTATGAGACCTGTCCTATCGGAAAGCCCGAGGTTGAAACAAGGATATTGCTTCTCGGCGAGGACGGAAACGAAGTTCCCGAGGGCGAGACAGGAGAGCTCTGCTTTGAAGACCCTTATGTCAGAGGCTATATCAATCTCCCCGAGGAGAGCGCAAAGGCTTTTGTAAACGGCATTTATCACTCGGGCGACCTTGCACGCAAAGACGAAAAGGGAAACTATGTGCTTCTCGGACGCAGCGGTGATATGATAAAGATCAACGGTAACAGAATAGAGCCTGCCGAGATTGAAGCGGCAGTCAAGGCGGCACTCGGTATTGACTGGGCGGCAGCACGAGGCTTTGACAACAACGGGAAGAGCTTCCTTTGTGCTTATTACACGGCTGATATTGAGGTCGATACCGACGCACTGCGCAAGGAGCTTGAAAAGCGTCTGCCGTATTATATGATACCTGCGTACTTCATTAAGATAGACAGCGTTCCTCTGAAGGCAAGCGGCAAGCTTGACAGAATGGCTCTGCCCGAGCCTGACCTCAGCAACTTTGTGAGTGATTATGCAGAGCCTACAAACGAGGTCGAAAAGGCTCTCTGTGATGCAATGGCACAGGTGCTGAAGCTGCAGCAGGTAGGAATTCACGATGACTTCTATGAGCTCGGCGGAGATTCCCTCGGCTCTATTGAGCTGATCACTGCCTGCGAAAATACACTTCCTGCCCTTAATGCAGGCATTGTGTTCAGGGGCAGAACTCCCGAGAAGATAGCAAAGCTTTATGCCGAGCAGGCTCAGAACAGCGACGGCGACCCCGATGAGATGAATGAAGCTGCCCTTAATGCAGAGCACCCTCTGACACAGGAACAGCTCTATATGCTTGACTATCAGCTTTATACTCCGAACTCAACAATGTATAATCTGTTTTCTGTAATGAAAATGGACAAGGAGTTCTTCGACGCACATAAGCTTGTCAAGGCGCTTGAAACAGCAATTAAGGCTCACCCGGCACTGCTTACTACCTTCTATTTCAAAGGCGATGAGCTTTTACAGCGCTATAATCCTGATATTTTTGAGAACATCCATGTGGAGCACCTAAGCGAGTTTGAGTTCCGCTTCGTTAAGGACACTCTTGTGTACCCGTTCAAGATAGTAGGCGGAAGGCTCTATCGCTGCCGTGTGTTTGAGACAGAAAAGGCTATCTATGTCTTCTTTGACGTACACCACTCTCTGTTTGACGGCACAAGCCTGAAGGTCTTCCTTGAAAGCGTGGGTAAGGCATTCCTTGATGCACCTATTGAGCCTGACTATTACTATCTTATGCTGCAGCGCCGTGAAGACGCAGTAAAGACTGAGTTCTACGAGGAGAGCAGAAGGTATTTTGAAGAGCGCTATGACAACGTGAAATGGTCTTCCTATCCGAATATAGACCATGAGTCCCGTGAGAACGAAATGGGCGAGCTTTTTGTTCCTCTTGGAATCGAACAGCCTCAGATGAACGCTGTAGAGCGTGCATACAAGATAAGCAGAAATGAGTTCTTCATCACTGTTGCCGCACTTGCGATTTCGATATACAATAACGCTCCCGATGTAAAGCTTAGCTGGATATACAACGGCCGTGAGGATATGCAGAACATGACAACTGTAGGTCTTCTTTTCCGTGACCTGCCGATAGGCATACGCTTTAAGGATACAGAAACCCTCAGAAATATCTTCGCTGACGTTCATGAGCAGGTGCAGAAAGGAATTGAGCACAGCTGTTATCCTTATGTGGATATTCACAATCAGGTCGGCGGCGGAGAGAGCGCTTATCTGCTCTATCAGCAGGATATTCGTGATATGGGCGGCTTTGACGGCTTGCCTATAGAGACTGTAGATGTGCGCCAGAATCAGGCGGCAAGTCAGACGATCCTTGATATGGAGATACTCGACGGTGCAGACGGTCTGCAGCTAATGATAGACTTTGCCGCAAGCCGTTATGAAGAATCCAGCATTGAGAGATTCAAAAATCTGTACGTTAAGCTTGCACAGGCATTGGTAACACACAACTCTCAGGCTGATGTAAGTATCGGGGAGATAAAAGCCAAGCTCGCTGATAAGCATAACTTCTTCCAGACAATCACGGGTCTGTTCAGGAGGAAACGCTGATGGGCGGCAGACTGAGGGCTTATTCAAAGAAAAAGCGTGCGGCACTCAAGCGTGCCGAAATGCTCGGGAAATACGGGATCAACCGTGAAATAAGCGGAGCTTTTGACAGCTCAGCTTCGGCAAAGTGCGCAAACGGTACTTTTGTCGGAAAGCATCGTGACGGTGTGACGGTCTGGAGAGGCATTCCCTTTGCTCAGTCTCCGACAGGGGCGCTGCGCTGGAAAGCACCTCAGCCGCCGCAGGATAATGACGGTGTTTATGAGGCATATTACAACGGGAAAACACCTATACAGACAGAGCTTGCGTCTGAGCGGGCATCGTTTTATCCTCAGGGAGAGGACTGCCTGTACCTTAATGTATGGTCGGATATGAGCATAAAAGAGCCTAAGACGGTTATGGTGTTTTTTCACGGCGGCTCATACGGCTGGGGAGGCACGGCCGACCCTATATATGACGGGTTTAAGCTTGTAAATGCTCACCGTGATGTGGTGCTGGTTACGGTAGGCTACCGCACAGGTATCATGGGCTTTGTGGATTTCTCCTCTGTTCAGGGCGGTGAGGCCTATCCCGACGCTCCGAATCTTGGATTATTAGACCAGATAGAAGCACTGCGCTGGGTGCAGAAAAACATCTCAGCCTTTGGCGGAGATGCAGGCAATGTAACTATCTTCGGTGAATCCGCAGGCGGCGGAAGCGTATCACTTCTGCCAATTATCCCGTCTGCGCGGGGGCTTTTCAGGAGAGTTATCGCACAAAGCGGCTCGGTTGCACTGACATTCAGCAAAGAGGAGTGCGCTGATTTTACAAAGCGTCTTATGTCAGCGGCTAAAGCAGACTGCATGGAAGACCTTCTCTCGCTCAGTGAAAGTGAACTGAAACAAATCAATGAGAAGCTAAACGATTATAATAATTTCCCTCAGCGTGACGGTAGGCTTATCCCGACAGATGCCTATGCACCCTACGTCAGGGGCGAAACGGCAGAAATCGACTTTATGACAGGCACTAATGCAAACGAGATGAACTACTGGATTAGTGAGGTTGGCGGCATTGTGCCCTATACTATGGGTATGCCTGTAAAGCTTGAGAATGATCTTCCCAAGTACAGAAAAAGTGACAGGGAGAGAGTAAGGCGCTTTTTGAGCGGCCTTCACGGTGCGAAGGTGTGGCGTATCTCGGAGTTTTATAGTGAGATAATGTTCCGCCTGCCTGCGGTCCGTCAGGCAGAGGCCCACGCAAAGAACGGCGGCAGGACATATATGTACTACTGGACACAGCCCTCGGCGATACCGATGAGGGGAGCTTGTCATGCGGTGGAGCTTGCTTATGTGTTCGGAAACCTTGACCAGACTATCTATACAGGCAACAATATAAACGCAGAGCTTTCAAGGCTTGTTATGGCGGCATGGGTGCAGTTCGCAAAAACGGGCGACCCAAGCACAGAGGAGCTCCGCTGGCAGCCATACAGCGCCGAGGCAAATCGCCCGACAATGATTTTGTCAGCTGAACCCCATGTTCAGCAGAATGTTCTGGAAAAGCAGCGCAGGCTTCTTGACCCGATTCTCGATTATCGGACGAGCGCTTCGTATGCAAACCTTTCGTATAACGTTCCGTTTGTCAGAAAGACCGCCGCAGTCGGGGTGCTTTCGGCAGCAGCTGTTGCTGCAGGCTGTACATTTCTGGCCAGACGCAAACGCTGAAAGTTTTATATCTCAAAACTGAGAGTATCAAAATATAATTTAGAATAGGTGAAATAATGATATCTTTTGTTTTGGCACTTGTTGTGCTTTTTATTGGCTACATATTATATGGAAAACTGACTGAAAAAATTTTTGCACCTGATGACCGTGTAACACCTGCTATATCTGAAAATGACGGCGTTGATTTTATACCTGTGAAAACATGGAAGGCTGTGCTGATACAGCTTCTGAATATTGCGGGAACAGGACCTATCTTCGGAGCTCTTATGGGAGCGTGCTTCGGACCTGTGGTGTTTTTGTGGATAGTGTTCGGAGCTATTCTCGGCGGTGCAGTGCATGACTATATGGTCGGAATGATCTCCGAGAGGAACAAGGGCGAATCTATTGCCCAGCTTTCAGGAAAGTACCTCGGAAAGCCTGCACTGTATATTATGCGTGCGTTTTCGGTGCTTTTGCTCCTGCTGACGGGAACAGTATTTGTAACCAGCCCTGCGGAGCTTATCGCAAACCTTACCCCGGAGGTGCTTTCA
This sequence comes from uncultured Ruminococcus sp., assembly GCA_946528545.1. GTDB lineage: Bacteria > Bacillota > Clostridia > Oscillospirales > Ruminococcaceae > Hominimerdicola. Next base: position 1,218 of record CAMMYU010000123.1, on the reverse strand, counting down.
AGGGGCTTCTGGATAATAATTATTATCGTCTACTATCTGCTTGCCACACTTATGCCGCTAGATAAGATAATCGGCAGGTTTTATCCTGTGTTCGGAGTTATCCTCATAATCATGGCTGTGAGCATTGCAGGCGGAATGATTTTCCTTCCCAAGTATACAATTCCTGAAATACACCTTGAGGATCTTCACCCCGATAATCTTCCGATATGGCCTTTCATGTTTGTGACTGTAGCCTGCGGAGCAATCTCGGGCTTCCATGCTACGCAGTCGCCGATGATGTCCAAGTGCATTACCAATGAAAAAGATGGCAGAAAGGTCTTTTACGGGGCTATGATAATCGAATCTGTTATAGCTCTTGTATGGGCGGCGGCAGGTGTTGCGTTCTACGGCGGAACAGAGCTTCTGAATGAAGCGCTCACGAAAAACGGTCAGTCGGGAACAGTATATGAGATATGCAAAAATATGCTCGGAAGCGTAGGCGGAGTGCTTGCGATAATAGGAGTTGTTGTGTGTCCGATAACCTCGGGCGATACTGCATTCCGAAGCGCCAGACTAATCCTCTCCGAGTGGACAGGACTGAAGCAGAAGAAAATAAAAAACCGTCTTATCCTGACGATTCCGCTGCTTGGTGCAGGTGCTGCACTTACTCAGCTTGACTTCAATGTGCTGTGGAGATATTTCTCATGGAGCAACCAGACACTTGCGATGATATCTCTGTGGGTGGCGACCTCATACCTGCTAAAAAATGCGAAGAAGCATTTTTATTCGCTGCTGACGGCATTGCCTGCAACCTTTATGTCGGCAGTAAGTATGACCTATATACTCATGGCAAAGGAGGGCTTCCGCATTTCCTCGGCGGTTGCTTATCCCGTAGGTATAGCCTTTGCCTTGGTGCTTTTTGCAGTATATGTTTATGTAGTAAGCAAATACAGCCGAAATGGTATCCCAAAAGATAATTAAGGCAGAGAATTCGCTCTCTGTCTCTGCTTGTTGCAAAAGTTCTTTAAAAGGGGTCTGGGGCGATAGCCCCAGTGGGGCAAATGGGGCGAAGCCCCATCTCCACTCACTCCAGCCGAGTATGTCTGTACGAATGTACAGACCTGACGAGGCCTAGCTTCGCACTATCTTGCTCCGCGGTGCTCGCCGCACGGCTAATACGCGACGTAATTTTGCTTAAAGCTTTTCTTGCCTTGAACGCGGAAATAGTTAGTGCAGAAT
>CAMMYU010000122.1:0-28390 GCA_946528545.1 uncultured Ruminococcus sp. | reverse complement strand
CCTGCAAGACCGCCTATATTACCGAGACCAAGCACAGCCGAGCCGTCAGTGATAACAGCAACAAGGTTAGACCTTCTTGTCAGCTCATAGGACAGGTCAGGATTCTTCTGTATCTCAAGACAGGGCTGAGCAACACCCGGAGTATAAGCCAGTGTCAGATCTCTTGCGTTTTCGATCTTAGTTCTTGTGCAGACCTCGATCTTTCCCTTCCATTCTTTATGGAGCTGAAGTGATTCTTCCATTACGTTCATTTTGATTACTTCCTTTCAATAAATTTAATCCATACCATTATAGCATACAGACAATAAAAAATCAATAGAGCAATTATTAACTTGAAGAGCTGACTTTTCACCAAACTTTCACAATTGCTTTAGGCTTGATTTAGGTTGACAAGTTATACTAAAGTCAACAAAGAGAAAGAGAGGTAAAACCTTATGAAGAAAAATAGAATAACAACTATCGTATTAGCAATGGCAGTATGTCTTATGATGGGCGCTTGCTCAAATAGTGAGTCAAGTACTTCAAGCAGCACAAAGGCAGGTTCAGCGACAGCCGCTGAGGGCTCCTGGGAGACCTACACTCCCGAGACTTCAAGCTCTGAGAGCTCAGCCGAATCAGCAGCAGTAAGCACAAAGGCTTCTGATGAGCAGACAGAAGATACAGCTGAGAAGTCATCTGACGATGTTCAGGCAGTACCTGCAAACAGCTCAGGCGAGAAGCTTAACATCACAAACGAGGTAGTAACCCAGTACACCTATTATACCTCAGGACAGGTTGATACGAGCGACCTCTTCTCAAACAGAGACCTCACCCAGACCCCCGATGTTTCAGAAGCGGTTTATTACACTGTATCCGACAATAATACCGTAACGATCGACACTGCAGGTGTTTATGTATTCAGCGGAAGCGCATCAAACTTTCAGATCAAGGTCGAGGCTGACGGCGAGAATGACAAGGTGCAGATAGTTCTCAATGGTGTTAATGTAACCAACGACAGCACACCTGTTATCTATGTCGCAAGTGCTGACAAGTGCTTCGTAACAACTATTGAGGGCACAACCAATGAACTGAGTGTAACAGGCACCTTCACAGCAGACGGTGACACCAACACCGATGCAGTAATCTTCTCAAAGGACGACCTTGTACTGAACGGTCTTGGCACACTGAATGTAACCTCATCAAACGGCAACGGCATTTCGGGACACGATGACCTCAAGATCACAGGAGGAACATACAATATCACTTCTGCTCTTGATGCGATCGAAGCTAACGATTCTATCCGTATCTGCGGAGGCACATTCACCATCAAGTCTTCAAAAGACGCTCTCCACTGTGAGAACGATGACGGAGACGGCTGGATCTATATCTGCGCAGGAACATTCACTATCAATGCAGACAGCGATGGTATTCAGGCAACAACTGTACTCCAGATAGACGGCGGAGAGATGAACATCACAGCCTCTGAGGGCCTTGAAGCAACCTATGTGCAGATAAATGACGGAACTATCGGGATTACAGCCTCTGATGACGGTATCAACGCCTCTACCAAGAGCAATTATTCAACACCTACTATTGAATTCAACGGCGGATACACTACTATCAATATGGGTCAGGGCGACACAGACGGTGTTGACGCAAACGGCTCTGTTTATGTAAACGGCGGAACAGTCAGCGTAAACACAAGCGGTAACTCCTTTGACTATGACGCAGCCGCAGAATTCAACGGCGGAACAATCATCATCAACGGTTCTGAGGTAAGTGAGATACCACAGGACATGATGGGCGGCGGCATGGGCGGCCGTGGAGGCCAAATGGGCGACATGGGTGACATGGGCGGCCGAGGCATGAGAGCATAAGAGAAATAATAAAGAGCTGTTGCTAACGCAGCAGCTCTTTTAGCTTATATGTATTCAACAGGCAGAGGATTGAGATACTTCTTTACAACAACCTCAACCGACTTGCTTGAGCTCATTGAAGAGCCTGTGGAAATTACCATAACATCATCGGCAATGCTTGCCAGTATCGACTGCTCCAGCTCGTCCCATTCGTTTGCATTGGAGTTTCTGTCTGTCATTTTAACTCCCTTGATGTACTCTCTCAGTGACCAGCGTGTAACACCCTTCAGACCGCTTCTCATGAAGCTGTCAAAAGTCTCACTTATTCTCCTGAGAAGTCCGCCCTTCTGATTAGAGTCCATCTTCTTCGGCAGTGCAGCATCATTATTGGGAATAACCTTTATATGGAGAGCATATTTTTCCTCATCATATTCTATCCAGAACTCACCCGAGCCGTACTTTACTATCTGAGGTATCATACAGATAAGCTCCTCGGTCAGCAGTCTTAAATGCATAGCCTGCTTAGATGTAAAATTATTCTCCTTAGCAACCTTTTCAGACTCCTTGAGGAAAACTTTAATCATAGCATCATCAGCAGTATGTCCTGTAGTTTTACCTCTCTGAGAAACCATTAAAGTATTAGATTTCATTATTTAACCTCCAATCTCAGGCGGACTTATTCAATATTCAGAATGTCCGAGAAGCCTGTGACCTCAAATATCTCAAGAATATCTTCGCTGACATTAGTGATAACCAGTGTACCGGCTTTTTTATCCATACTCTTATGAGCCGACAGCAGAACCCTCAGTCCTGCGGATGAAATATAAATAAGCTCCTTGAAATCAAGTACAAGCTTATCGGTCTCCTCAATTACTTTGTCAATTTCATACTGAAGCTGTGGTGCAGTTGAAGTATCGACTCTTTCTTCAACCTGCAAAGTAATATTATCGCTGTTTACGATTTTAATAACATTCATAGTAAGTATCCTTTCAAAAAGTTTTTTTATAATTATACCACATTTTGACTATGTTATTTATTAATATTTTGTTAATGTTAGTTGTAGCCATTCACAAATTTTCAAGCAGGGAATAGGTTATTTCTCACAAAGAAATTAAAATAAGAGCTGTCACTCGCTGACAGCTCTTAAATTTACTGCTTTGAACCTGACTTATTAGCCTTCAATGAGTTCCGGTGGATAAGCTTATTCAGCTTCTCTATATTTTCCTCGTCGGTAGTATAGCTGCCTATATGAGTCATAGTGCTGTTATAAAGACCGTGGAAATCCGAACCGCCTGTTATTATAAGGTCATGCTCCTTAGCAAGCTTTGCAAGAGCGTCCTGCTGTATCGGCGTTGCCGAGTGATGATAGCACTCTATTCCGTCGATCCTCCCGTCATCAATAAGCTCGTGCAGAAGCTCAATATTTCCGTACATATGCGGATGAGCCATTATTGCAACACCCTTTGAAGAATGTATCATATCAATAACGAATTTAACTTCAGGATATTCTCTTGTAACAAGGCACTCACCTCTCGGGTAAGAGAAGAGCTTCTCATTTACAGAGCCGTAAAGCTCTGTAGCATAGCCGTAATTAACAAGAGTTCTCATTATATGCTGTTTATAAATACTCTTAGAGCCTTTTACATACTTCAGGAAAGCTTCCTTCGGGATAGGATAGCGCTTCATAACCTTGTCTATCATTTCAATAGCACATTCTGTCCTTATCTGACAGGCTTTAAGGCAAAGCCCCTCAAGTCTGTCGGGCTTCTGCGGTGCATAGCAGAGTATATGAACCTTAGTATTTCTCTCCTTGTCCCATGCTGATAGCTCAACAGCAGGAATTACCTTAATGCCGTATCTTTCAGCAAGGATCTGTGAACGGCTTGAAGACGAGAGAGTATCATGATCTGTGATAGCCAGATAGTCAAGTCCCATTCTCTTAGCCTGAGCAATGACCTCTTCAATTCCGAACGAGCCGTCTGAAAGAGTTGTATGTACATGAAGATCGCCGATCATAAAATTTTCCTCCGATGAACTGTGATGTTTCGCACAAATCTGACAACGATTATACCATATTTCAATTTTTTTTGCAAGCGAGATTTTCCATATAATTCCTATTTGCGCCTTTTATCGACAATCTTTGTGTACTCAAACAAATATCCTGTGATTTCTTAGTACAACTTGCCTATAGTATTTTCCTTATTTTCGGAAACCATTTATCTATAAACCAAGGCTTACCTGCGGTAAAGGTTTTACCGTCAAGACCGGAAAGAAGGCTCGTCTTATCCGTCAGCCTGAACGTCAGCGAGTAGGAACAAAGCGCCTGCGTTTTTACATTATATTCCCGATTGACCTTGTTTATTCCATACTTGCCGTCACCGAGAAGCGGATACCCGATGTGAGCCATGTGCGCCCTTATCTGATGAGTTCTTCCTGTCATAAGCCTTACTCTCAGAAGTGACAGTCCTGCCTGTTTATTCTCGCCTATTACTTTATATCCTGTTATCATAGTTTTTCCTCCGGGCAAGGGCTTGTCAGAGACCTTCACAGTCTTGCTCTTCATATCTCTCAGTGAAAAAGCTTTAAGCTCATCTTCCTTCACTGCGGGAATACCCACACAAACACAAAGGTACTCCTTTTCTATCCTGCGTTCTCTGATGATCTCATTCATAAGTCTCAGAGCCTCAGCATTTTTAGCACAGATAACAAGACCCTGAGTATTTCTGTCTATCCTGTTGCATAGAGCAGGCGCAAAGCTGTTCTCATTATCGGGGTCGAATTCTCCTCGCTCGTACAGACAGTGCAGAACTCTGTTGATCAGCGTATCGGGAGAATTGCTCTCGTCCTCATGCACCACCAGCCCCGAGGGCTTGTCACAGAGGATAATGTTCTCGTCTTCATACACGATGTAAGCCTCGGTCGGCGCAGAAAGAAAGCTGTGAACGGAGCTTTCTTTTTCAAAAAACTCATCGTTGATGTATAGCTGCATAACATCACCTTCGCTGAGCCTTGTTGATATTTCACAGCGCTTTGAATTGAGCTTTATCCTTTTGAGCCTTAAATACTTGTACATAAGGCTTTTCGGAAGCAGCGGAACAGCCTTGGATAAGAATTTATCTACCCGCTGACCGCTGTCATTTTTGTTTATGACAAATTCCTTCATATAATCACCGCTACTATTATACACGATTTCCCTGCGAATTACAAGACAGTTTTTTTCGTTAATGAAAAATTCGGAAAAATCACTTTACAATTAAAAATATATGTAGTATAATAAAAGAAACTATGTTCTAATATGAGAGGTATTATTATGGACAGATTCAAGCTTGTTTCTGATTATAAGCTTGCAGGAGACCAGCCTGAGGCGGTCGATGCGCTTGTAAAGGGTATACAAAGCGGTATGAAGGAGCAGACCCTTATGGGTGTAACAGGCTCGGGTAAGACGTTCACTATGGCAAATGTGATAGAGCGTGTCAACCGTCCTACGCTCGTGCTTGCCCATAACAAGATACTTGCGGCACAGCTTTGCTCGGAGTTCAAGGAGTTCTTTCCCGAAAATGCTGTGGAGTATTTTGTGTCCTACTATGACTACTACCAACCCGAGGCTTATGTTCCGAGCAAGGATATGTATATAGAAAAGGACAGCTCCATAAACGATGAAATAGACAAGCTGCGTCACTCGGCGACCTCAGCTATTACCGAGCGTCGTGATGTTATCATAGTTGCCAGTGTTTCGTGCATTTATTCTCTCGGCGACCCTGAGGAGTACAAGTCTATGGTCGTGTCGATCAGGCAGGGAATGGAGAAGTCCCGTGACAGGCTGATAGCCGACCTTGTAGGCATACAGTATGAGAGAAATGATATAAACTTTGTGAGAAATAAGTTCCGTGTAAGGGGAGATGTAGTTGAGATATATCCTGCAAACTCCACCGATACGGCAATAAGGGTCGAGTTTTTCGGAGACGAGATAGACCGCATAAGCGAGATAAACGTAGTAACGGGAGAGGTGCTCTCAAACCTTTCACATATAGCTGTTTTCCCTGCATCGCACTATATTGTCGGTCGGGATAAAATGCGTGAAGCTATCGAAGAGATAAAGCAGGAACTCGATGAGCGTATCAGGTATTTCAAGGAGAGAGATATGCTGATAGAGGCTCAGCGAATTGAGCAGAGAACAAACTACGATATCGAAATGCTTGAGGAGATAGGCTTCTGCAGCGGAATAGAGAACTATTCCCGTGTGCTTGCAAGAAGAAAGCCGGGGGCAGTTCCGTTCACGCTTCTTGACTTCCTTCCCGATGATTTTCTCCTGCTGGTAGATGAGTCGCACGTTTCACTCCCTCAGGTAAGGGGAATGTATGCAGGTGACAGGGCAAGAAAGACAACTCTTGTAGACTACGGTTTCAGGCTCCCCTCAGCCCTTGATAACAGACCTCTGACCTTTGATGAGTTCTACTCACACATTAATCAGGCGGTGTTCGTATCGGCGACCCCCGGACCTATTGAGAAGGAGAAGTCTGCCCAGATAGTTGAGCAGGTAATAAGACCGACAGGTCTGCTTGACCCTGAGGTTATAGTCAAGCCTACAGAGGGGCAGATCGAAGATCTGCTGTCTGAAATCAATCAGCGTGTTGAGAAAAATGAGCGTGTCCTCGTCACAACGCTTACAAAGAAAATGGCGGAGGACCTTACAGATTACCTCAAAAGCTTCAATGTTAAGGTCAGATATATGCACCACGATATTGATACTATCGAGCGTATGGAGATAATCCGTGACCTGAGACTCGGTGAGTTCGATGTGCTGGTGGGCATAAACCTTCTGCGTGAGGGCCTTGACCTGCCCGAGGTATCGCTGGTAGCTATCCTCGATGCCGATAAGGAGGGCTTCCTCAGGTCTGAAAGCTCTCTTATCCAGACCATAGGAAGAGCAGCACGAAACTCAGAGGGTCAGGTCATTATGTATGCCGACAGCGTAACAGGCTCAATGGAGCGTGCCATCACCGAGACCGAAAGAAGACGTGCTATCCAGATGAAGTTCAACAAGGAGCACGGTATAGTTCCGAAGACTATCGTCAAGGATATAAGAGATGTAATTGAAATATCCTCAAAGGAGGAGGTCGAGTACTCTGCAAGGCAGAAGTCGAAGCTCTCCAAGGAGGAGACTGCAAGGCTCATCGACAGCCTGACAAAGCAGATGAAGGAAGCCGCAAAGCTTCTTGAATTTGAGCACGCGGCCTTCCTGAGAGATAAGATAGCAGAGCTTAAAGGAGAAAACAAATAACGGAGGAAACAATGTCAAAAGATAAAATAATTATCAAGGGTGCAAAGGAGCACAACCTTAAAAACGTTAATCTCACTATCCCGAGGGATAAGCTTGTTGTTATGACAGGCCTTTCGGGCTCGGGAAAGAGCTCCCTTGCATTCGATACCATATATGCAGACGGTCAGAGACGTTATGTTGAGTCTTTGTCCTCTTATGCAAGAATGTTTCTCGGACAGATGGATAAGCCCGATGTTGAAAGCATAGAGGGTCTCTCGCCTGCTATTTCGATAGACCAGAAGACAACCTCGAAAAACCCGAGGTCAACCGTCGGAACAGTAACTGAGATATATGACTATCTCAGACTTCTCTATGCAAGGGTAGGTGTGCCGCACTGCCCCGTCTGCGGAAGAGAAATAAGACGTCAGAGCGTTGACCAGATAGTTGACCAGATCTGTGAGCTTGAAGAGGGCACAAGAATACAGCTTCTTGCCCCTATTATCAGAGGCCGTAAGGGTGAGCACGTTAAGGAGCTTGAAAGAGCCAGAAAAGGCGGTTATGTAAGAGTTCGTATAGACGGCATCACCTATGACCTTTCGGAAGAGATAAAGCTCGAAAAAAACAAAAAGCACAATATAGAGATAATAGTTGACCGCCTTGTTATGAAAGAGGGCATAAAGCCCAGACTTTCCGACAGTATCGAGACTGTTACCTCGCTGACGGGCGGCCTTGTTGGTGTTGATGTCATCGGCGGAGAGGAGCTTCTCTTCTCTCAGAACTATGCCTGCCCCGAACACGGAGTATCCATAGGTGAGCTTGCTCCAAGAATGTTTTCGTTCAATAACCCCTTTGGCGCCTGCGAGAAGTGTACGGGTCTCGGAGTGTTCAAGCGTATCGACCCCGATCTTATAATACCGAACAAGAACCTCTCGATCAGAGAGGGTGCGATCAAGGCAAGCGGCTGGTCGGGCACTGAAGAGGGCTCGATCTCGATGATGTATTACAAGGCAATATCCGAGCAGTACGGCATTGACCTTAATAAGCCCGTAAAGGAGCTCAGCAAAGACGAGCTTGATGTATTTCTCTACGGAACACAGGGTCAGAAGCTGAAGCTCTCACGTTCTACCAAGTTTATGAACGTTGATTATTCCTCAGCCTTTGAGGGTGTTATCCCGAACCTTGAACGCCGCTACAGAGAAACAGCCAGCGACTGGGCGAAGGCAGATATAGAGTCAAGCATGAGCGATGTGCCGTGCCCTGTCTGCAACGGAGAAAGGCTGAAAAAAGAATCGCTGAGCGTTACAGTGAATGATCTCAATATCTCGGAGCTCTGCCATAAGTCGGTGTCCTCGGCATACAGGTTCTTTGAGGATATCAAGCTCAGCAAGCGTGACAGTATAATCGGCGAGAACATCATCAAGGAGATAAAGTCAAGGCTCAGCTTCCTGCAAAGCGTAGGGCTTGAATACCTTACACTTTCACGTTCGGCAGGAACACTCTCGGGCGGTGAGAGCCAGCGTATCAGGCTCGCAACACAGATAGGCTCATCACTTGTGGGAGTGCTCTATATATTAGATGAACCCTCTATCGGACTTCACCAGAGGGACAATGACAAGCTGATATCAACGCTCAAGCGCCTGCGTGACATAGGTAATACTCTGATCGTTGTCGAGCATGACGAAGACACCATGAGGGCGGCAGACTTCATCGTAGATGTAGGCCCGGGAGCAGGCATACACGGTGGTGAGATCGTAGCAAGCGGCACTATCGATGACATTATAAAGAGCGAGCGTTCAATCACAGGAAAGTATCTAAGCGGCAAGCTTAAAATACCCGTTCCCGAAAAAAGAAGAAAGGGAAACGGAAAATTCCTGACTGTCAGCGGCTGTACGCAGAATAACCTTAAAAACATCACAGCGAAGATTCCTCTCGGCACATTTACCTGTGTAACGGGAGTTTCGGGAAGCGGAAAGTCCTCTCTTGTGAATGAGATAATCTATAAGGAGCTTGCAGGAAAGCTCAATCGTGCAAAGATGAGGTCCGGCTCTTTTGAAAAGATGAACGGAATTTCCTATCTTGATAAGGTCATCAATATTGACCAATCGCCCATCGGCAGAACACCACGTTCAAACCCTGCGACCTATACAGGAGTGTTCACCGATATCCGTGAGCTTTTCGCCCAGACGGCTGATGCAAAAATGAAGGGCTACAGCTCGGGAAGGTTCTCATTCAATGTCAAGGGCGGCCGCTGCGAAGCCTGCGAGGGTGACGGCATAATCAAAATAGAGATGCACTTCCTGCCTGACGTATATGTTCCCTGTGAGGTCTGCGGCGGTATGAGATACAACCGTGAAACTCTTGACGTAAAGTACAAGGGCAAGAGCATCTACGATGTGCTTGAAATGACAGTTGAAGAGGGTGTAGCTTTCTTCTCAAGCCTGCCGAAGATAGCAAGAAAGCTCCAGACCCTTTACGATGTAGGTCTTGGCTACATCAAGATAGGTCAGTCTGCAACCACTCTTTCGGGCGGTGAGGCTCAGCGTGTGAAGCTTGCAACCGAGCTTTCAAAGAGAGCAACAGGCAAGACTATCTATATCCTTGATGAGCCGACCACGGGTCTGCACAGTGCAGATGTTCACAAGCTTATAGAGGTGCTCTCAAAGCTTGTAGACGGCGGCAACACAGTCCTTGTCATTGAGCATAACCTCGATGTTATCAAGACAGCTGATCACATCATTGACCTCGGCCCCGAGGGCGGCGACGGCGGCGGAACTATAGTTGCAACAGGTACTCCCGAGGAGATAGCAGCCTGCGAGGCTTCCTACACGGGACAGTATCTTAAAAAGATGTTATAAGCATTTTTTTCACCGACCTTGAATATGATATTCAGGGTCGGTGATTTTATGTTGTGTATAGATATACGCAGAGTAAGGCTCTGCGTGACTTTTTCATTTTTCTTTGTGGTAGGGCTTCTGAGCCTGTCCGCAGGCTTTGAAGAGTTAAAGCTGTTTTCGGCATTCGGAAGCTGTATCTGCCATGAGCTGGGGCACGTTTTTGCTATGAGCCTTTTCGGCTCAGCACCCGAGTCTGTCACTCTCTACGGCGGAGGAATAAAGATCGTTCCCCGAAAGGAGCGTATTCTCAGCCGCTTTGCCGATACGGTGATACTGCTTGCAGGCTGTTTTGTAAACTTTCTGCTTGCAGGAATATTTGCTGCGCTTAAAGCGCCCGATACACTTGTTTTGGTAAATCTTGTGCTTGGAGTATTCAATCTTCTGCCGTTTTCATATTTTGACGGAGGAAGGCTTCTGAAGCTCTGGCTGCCGTACAGAATGTACGATATTATAAGGGCAGCTGTAATTTTGCTCTCTGCTTTTGCGGTATCATGGCTTATCATGAAAAAGTCGCTAAGTCCGTCTCTCGGAGCAACCTATATTCTTGTGCTTCTGTCCGAGCTTACCGAAGAGAGATAAAGGCTTGCAATTTCTTTTGATATTTGGTATACTGATATAAATAAGTTCAGGAGGTGCAAAATGGAGGAGATCAGAAAAAAGCTTGGCAGGCTTCTGCTGAAAACTCAGAAGCCGGCAAGATATATCGGCGGTGAGGCAGGAAGCGTTATCAAGGATAAGTCAAAGGTTGATGTGCGTTTTGCATTCTGCTTTCCCGATACCTACGATGTGGGAATGTCACACCTTGGAATGAAGATACTATACGGTCTTAAAAATGCCAGAGAAAACTGGTGGTGCGAGCGTGTATTCATGCCCGAAACCGACTTTGAAGCACTTATGCGTGAGAATGATATTCCGCTTTATGCGCTTGAAAGCCTTGACCCTCTTACAGAATTTGATTTCATAGGCTTTACTTTGCAATATGAGCTGTCCTTTAATAATGTACTTCAGATGCTTGACCTTGCAGGCATACCCGTGCTTGCGAGCGAGAGAACAGAGCTTACACCGATAGTTGTCGCAGGCGGCCCCTGTGTATGCAATCCCGAGCCCCTTGTCGATTTTATTGATTTATTCATTCTCGGAGAGGGCGAGGAAGTAAACGTTGAGCTTATGGAGCTCTACGAGAAAATGAAGCCCTCAAAGCCCACTAAGGAGGAATTCCTGCGTGAAGCTTGTAAGATAGAGGGCATTTATGTGCCGAGGTTCTATGATGTTGACTATAATGAGGACGGCACAGTAAAGAGTATAACTCCGAACATTCCCGAAGCGCCGGCAAAGATAAAGAAGAGAGTTATCCCCGATCTTGACAGCGTTTATTATCCCGAGGCCTTCGTAGTGCCGTTTACTCAGATAGTTCACGACAGGGCAGTGGTAGAGGTGCTCCGTGGCTGTATAAGAGGCTGCCGCTTCTGTCAGGCAGGCTTTATCTACAGACCGTTCAGAGAGAAAAGCGTAGAAACTATCAAGCATGAGACAAAGTGCCTCTGCGAGCAGACAGGCTATGAGCAGGTTTCACTGTCATCTCTGTCAACAAGCGACCATACAAAGATAAATAAGCTCCTTGATGAGCTCTCCGATTATACCGATGAAGAGAATATCAATCTCTCTCTCCCGTCACTCAGAATAGACAGCTTCAGCGATGAGCTTTTAGAAAAAATAAAGGCAGTCAGAAAAAGCGGTCTTACCTTTGCGCCTGAGGCAGGCACTCAGCGCCTAAGAGATGTAATAAACAAAAACCTCACCGAAGAAGAGATCCTGAGAACCTGCAAAACAGCCTTTATGGGCGGATATACTACCGTTAAGCTTTATTTTATGCTGGGTCTCCCTGACGAAACACTCGACGACGTAGCAGGCATAGCAAGGCTTGCTCAGAAGGTTGTAGACCTCTATTATGAGACCCCGAAGGAAAACAGGGGCAGGGGTGGAGTACAGGTATCAGTATCAACTGCAACCTTTGTTCCGAAGCCCTTCACTCCCTTTGAGTTTGAACCTCAGGATACCCCCGAGATGATAAAAGAGAAGCAGGAGCACCTGCTTTCAAGCCTTACCACAGGCAAAATAAAGCTCAGTATGCATTACTCGAATACTTCTATACTTGAAGCTGTCCTCGCAAGGGGAGACCGCAGGCTTTCCAAGGTCATCTATACGGCATGGAAGAAGGGCTGCTACCTCGACGGCTGGGACGAGCATTTTAAGTTCGATAAGTGGCTTGAAGCCTTTGATGAGTGCGGTGTTGACCCTGCCTTCTATGCAAACAGGCATCGTTCCTATGAGGAGATTGCACCGTGGTCGCACCTTGATTATATGGTGTCTCACAGCTTCCTTGTGCGTGAGAATAAAAAAGCCCATGAGGGTGTAACTACAAGAAACTGTGCCGAGGGCTGTTCGGGCTGCGGAGTAAAAGCGGAGTGCGGAGGTGTTTACTGTGGCGGTAATTGAACCAAAAAATGCAAGGCTTCGTATAGAGCGCTTTGAGTACAGGATAGTTTTCTCAAAAAAGGGAAGAATGATCTACATATCCCACCTTGATATGAAGAGAGCTATCCAGCGAATAATAAAGAAGTCAAAGCTTCCTGTGTGGTATACTCAGGGCTTTAATCCGCAGATATATCTGAATATTCCGCTGGCACTGTCGCTTGGGCTTGAAAGTGACTGCGAGGTAATGGACATAATGCTCACCGAGGAGCTTCCCTTTGATGAGGTAAGAGACAGACTGAACGCCGGCTTCCCTGAGGGGCTGGAGGCTCTGGAGGTTTATTCACCTGTGCATAAGCATACGGAAATAGCTTCCTCATGCTATGAGGTCAGGCTTAAAACCGAGCGTTCTGCCGAGGAAAGCAAAAAGCTTTTCGAGGACTTTCTGGCGAGGGATACAATAGAGATAGAAAAACGCACCAAGAAAAAGACCACTAAGCTTGTTGATATAAAACCGCATATAACTATGCTCGGGCTCTCTGTCGATGACGGAGCACTGAAAATCGAGATAAAGCTTCCTGCGGGAAATGAGTTTAATCTCAATCTGAATGTGGTGCTTGATGCCTATCTGGAATGGTCAGGTCAGACTATGGATGAGTTTTATGCAAAACGCACAAAACTTCTGATGACTGACGGAGAAAATTTTACATGACTTTTCCTTGCAATCAGTGGCTCAATGTGGTATAATATTTGAGTATTTGAATACCGTCGGTAACTTCCGACGAGAAAAGAGGCTGAAAGCCTCAGAATGGACAGTCCGCTGACCTTTAGGTGTATGAATGTCTGAAAATAAGAAGGAGGAATTTAAAGTGGACGCTTTAAAAGCAATTTCACAGTCAAGCATGAAGGAGAATGCTCCCGAGGTAAATATCGGTGATACCGTAAAGGTACACGTTAAGATCACTGAGGGTGACAAGTCCAGGATCCAGATCTTTGAGGGAACAGTTATCGCTAAGAAGCATGGCGGTATCAGCGAGACCTTCACTGTTCGCCGTGTGGCTCATGGTGTTGGTATTGAGAGAGTTTTCCCTGTACACTCACCTGCAGTTGAGAAGGTTGAGCTTGTAAGATCAGGTAAGGTTCGCCGTGCTAAGCTCTATTATCTGCGTGACAGAGTTGGTAAGGCAGCTAAGGTTAAGGAAGCAATCAGATAATTCTTTCTTTCAAAGGAGCCGTTATGCGGCTCCTTTTCTTTTAGCCTGATGCGGCAATAATGAACAAATTAATAAAAAACGAGCAAAACACTTGTAATTTTGCTCGGAATTTGTTATAATATTATTTGGCTTTTTATGCCCCGCAGTATTGCGGCAATGATTTTGAGATCGGAGCGATAGCTATGGAAGATAATAAGAGCTTCGGAGAGGTCGATCAGAAGGATATAGAGCTTGCCGCAGAGGCAGCTCCCGCAGATCTTAAAGAGCCTGAAAAGGTCAACATAAAAGATGAGATACTTGACTGGCTTGAGTCTTTTGTGTTCGCAATGTTCATAGTGATACTTGTGTTTACATTCGTGTTCAGGATAGTGCTCGTTCAGGGAGATTCTATGAACGATACTCTTGAGAATGAAAACAGGCTTGTCATTTCTCACCTGAACTATACACCGACAAAGGGTGATATCGTTGTTGTAGATGCAAATACGGATTATTTCCACAAGACTATAATCAAGAGGGTTATTGGTACAGGCGGAGATAAGGTGGTTGTCAATTATAATGACAATACTATTACTGTCAATGATAAAGTAATAGACGACCCTAACAAAAAGGGCGTTATGGTTGACGGCGGATTCTTTGACAGAGAATATATGGTTGAAGAAGGCGTTTATGAGTATAATGTTCCGAAGGGCAAGATATTTGTAATGGGCGACAACAGAAATAATTCCACCGACAGCAGGAGACTTGGCTTTATTGACAATGATATGGTGCTCGGTAAGGTAGTGCTGAGGATTTTCCCGTTCAACAAGTTCGGAAGAGTTTAAGCTATGAACAAAAAACGCAGGAAGCGCAACCCTGCGCTTGAGACCTTCCTTGACTGGAGCGAGTCTGTAGTATTTGCAGTGTTTCTGGTGATCTTTCTGTTCACCTTTGTGTTCAGAGTTGCAATAGTACACGGCGTTTCTATGGAAAGTACCCTTTATGAGGGCGATATGCTTGTAATATCGCATCTGTTCTATGCACCTGAAAGTAAGGACATCATTGTTGTGAATTCAGATGCAATGAAAGAAACGATAATAAAGCGAGTGATAGCAGTCTCAGGGCAGACAGTCTCTATAGACTGTGAGGCAGGTGCTGTTTATGTTGACGGCGCCAAGCTTGACGAGCCCTATGTATCAGTTGACAGCTTTCAGCAGAGCAGCTTCGATATGAGCAATTATAACAGCAGTACAGACAGATTTGATTATAAAGTCCCGTTCGGATATGTGTTCGTAATGGGCGATAACCGAGACCACTCCACCGATTCAAGAGCCTTTGGCTTTATTCCAAAATCGGAGATAGTCGGCAGGGTGATTTTCAGAGCCTATTCCCGTTCTGCGGGAACAGGCAGAGTAGAGTAAAGGAGGCTCTTATGAGCGAGGTATCGCAGGTACAGTGGTTTCCCGGCCACATGGCGAAAACAAGACGGCTTATGGCTGCGAATATGAAGCTTGTTGACGCTGTCGTTGAAATGACTGACGCCCGCATACCCTATTCGAGCCACAATCCTGAGATCGGCAAGCTCACACAGAGAAAGCCGAGACTTGTAATACTCAATAAGTCAGATGCCGCTGACCCGAATGTAACGGATATGTGGCTTGACTGGTTTTCAAAGAAGAATATGTACGCTCTTGCACTTGACTGCAAAAGCGGAAGGAATATAAACAAATTCTATGCAAAGCTCAGAGAACTCCTTGCCGACGACATCGGCAGGTGGAACGAAAAGGGCATGAAGGGCAGACCGATAAGACTGATGATCTGCGGTATCCCGAATGTCGGAAAGTCATCTCTTATAAACAGGCTTGCAGGCTCAAAGCTTGCAAAGGTTGAGGACAGACCCGGAGTTACCCGAGGCAAGCAGTGGGTGCGCCTTGATGAGGGCTTTGAGCTCCTTGATATGCCGGGCGTGCTCTGGCCGAAGTTTGAGGATAAGCTTGTAGGTGAAAGGCTTGCGTTCACAGGTGCGGTCAAGGATCAGATTATGGATACAGAGTACCTTGCGTGCAGGCTTCTGGAATATCTGAAGGAAAACTATCCCGAACTTATCATTGAGCGTTACGGTATTGACCTTTCGGGGATAGAAGAGCCCGATGATGAAATGATGGGCTGCACAGTCGGATATGAGCTTCTGGAGCGTGTCGGCAGGAAGAGAGGCTTCCTTGTTCGGGGCGGAGATATCAACACCGAGAGAGCAGCAGCCACAGTCCTTGATGAGTACAGAGCAGGCAAAATAGGCAGGCTCACACTCGAAAAGCCAAAGGGGTACTGAAATGAACGAGCTGTATGAGTTTGACCGTGAGTGGAGACAGGAGTTCGCACTTGTCTGCGGCTGTGACGAAGCAGGCAGAGGACCTCTTGCAGGAGATGTATTTGCGGCAGCAGTCATCTTCGATGAAGATACGGTAATTGAAGGCATAAATGACAGCAAGAAGCTTTCCGAAAAGAAAAGAGAGCTCTTATTTGATGAGATAAAAGAAAAAGCAAAGGCTTGGGCGATAGCGACCGCAAGCGTTCAGGAGATAGAGGAGTTTAATATCCTTAACTGTGCTATGCTCGCAATGAGAAGAGCAGTAGAGCAGCTTGGCATTACTCCCGATATATGCCTGATAGACGGCAACAAGGTGCCCGATAACCTTCCCTGTGAGGCGAGCGCAGTTGTAAAGGGCGATTCAAAGAGCCAGTCGGTAGCTGCGGCGTCTATTCTTGCAAAGGTCGCAAGGGACAGATACATGAAGGAGATGGCCCTGAAATACCCTCAGTATCAGTTTGAAAAGCACAAGGGCTACGGCACGAAGCTACACTATCAGATGATAGATGAGTTCGGACCGTGCGAGATACACAGAATGAGCTTTCTGAAAAAGTATTATGACAAGAAGAATGAGTGAAGCTGTCGATCACAGCACCCTGCGGGCAAGGGGTAATATCGGCGAAGATGCCGTCTGTTCCTTTCTTGTGCGGCACGGCTATGAGATCAAGGACAGAAATTTCACCGTCAGGGGCGGAGAAATCGACATTATAGCTTTGAAAAACGATACGCTCTGTTTTGTCGAGGTAAAGACAAGGGGAGAGGCTCCGTTGTCTGAGGGCGAGGAAGCGGTAACGCCTTCAAAACGCCGTCATATAATCATGACAGCACAGAGGTATCTTGATACGATCGGCGGAGATTATTTCTGTCGGTTTGATGTTGCAGTAGTAACACTTAAAGAGAACACCGTCTCGCATTTGAAATATTATGTAAAAGCTTTTGATGCGAGTAAATAAAGGAAGGGTTGAGTATTATGAATTACAGAAGTACAAGAAACAATGACGTTATGGTAGACTCTGCTCAGGCTATCGCACAGGGCATTTCCGAGGACGGAGGTCTTTTCGTTCCCGAGAGCATACCCTCGATCAGCAATGATGACATCATTGCGCTTGGCGATATGTCCTACAGAGACAGAGCTTTCTTTGTATTCTCAAAGTTCCTGACCGACTATACCGAGGCTGAGATCAGGTACTGTGCTGAGGGTGCATACAACACAAAAAACTTTGATACCGACAACATAGCTGAGCTGGCTCACCTGTTTGACGGAACATATATGCTTGAGCTCTGGCACGGCCCAACCTGTGCTTTCAAGGATATGGCACTTCAGATACTGCCTTATCTTCTCACAACAGCTATTAAGAAGCTCGGCGTTGACAAGAAGGTGGTTATCCTTGTTGCAACATCCGGAGATACAGGCAAGGCTGCTCTTGAGGGCTTCAAAGACGTTGAGGGAACAGAGATCCTTGTGTTCTATCCTCAGGACGGAGTTTCCGCAATGCAGAAAAAGCAGATGACAACTCAGGACGGAGAGAATGTCGGTGTATGCGCTATAAAGGGCAACTTTGATGATGCTCAGAACGGTGTAAAGGCAATCTTTACAAACCCCGAGATCGCAAAGACTCTTGCTGACAACGGTATGATGTTCTCCTCTGCAAATTCTATCAACTGGGGCAGACTTGCACCGCAGATCATCTATTATGTATCTACCTATGCACAGCTTGTTAAGGACGGCGAGATCACTCTCGGCGACAAGATCAATGTCGTAGTTCCTACAGGCAACTTCGGAAATATCCTCGCAGCATACTATGCAAAGCACATGGGTATTCCTGTAAACAAGCTTATCTGTGCATCTAACGCAAACAATGTTCTTACCGATTTCATTAAGACAGGCGTTTATGACAGGAACCGTCCGTTCCATACAACTATTTCGCCTTCTATGGATATTCTTATATCTTCTAACCTTGAGAGACTTCTATATCACCTCACTGACGGCAATGACGCCCAGATCAGAGAGTGGTTCGGCGCTCTTGCAAAAGAGGGCAGATATGAGGTCTCCGATGAGGTCAAGAAGGCACTTTCCGATGAGTTCTATGCAGGCTTCTGCGATGATACTCAGACTAAGGAGTGCATAAAGAACATCTATGATCAGTATTCCTACACCTGCGATACTCATACCGCAGTAGCAGTTAAGGTATATCAGGACTATAAGGCAGCAACAGGCGATCAGACAAAGACTGTTATCGCATCTACTGCAAGCCCGTATAAGTTCTCGGGCTCTGTTCTCGGAGCGATCGGAGCCGACAACAACGCTGACGAGTTCGCACTTGTTGACAAGCTTGCCGAGGTATCAAAGCTTCCTGTTCCTGCATCTCTTGCAGCACTGAAGGATAAAGCAGTTCGCTTCGACAAGACGGTTGACAAGACTGAAATGAAGGATTATGTATTTTCGGTTTTAGGCTGCTGATATGAACAAAAATGACCGCATACGGGAATGCTGGAGAACAATGCCCGATGACGACCTGAAAAGGATATACAACAAACGCAAGTCTGGAAGAATGTTCTATTCCACATTCACCCTTGTTGTGCTTTTTGTTATGGCTCTTGGCTATGGAATGGCAGGCTGGGTATCATACCTTGGGTCGCTGAGCGTCCAGTTCAGGAAGGTTGACAACTCAACAGCCGGAATTGTATACTATATAGCGTTTTTTGTTGCAGGCTGCCTTATAAGTATTGCCGACAGCAAAAGCCTGTGGCATATACTTCTTCCTGTGCCGATAGGCTCTGTGATAGTATTTGTGCTGTTCTGGTATTTCTCATTCGAGGCTGTTTTGCTGGAGCTGATACTGGCGGTCTTCTATTTAAGGCTCAGAGTTTTAGTTGGTGATATTGACTTTATGAAGTCGCTTCCAAGCTATCCTTTCGTTGGTCACAGAGATTATTCGCAGATGAATGCGATGTCTCAGGCAGATCAGCTCAGACAGCTTGAAAATGCAATGAACGGAGCAAGGGCTGAGGGATATGAGCATATCTTCACAGACAGCAGGGCACAGCTTGAAAAGCCAAAGCCCTCTGATGACAAGGATGAGCATTTTCAGCAGCATAAAATGCTGTATAAATAAAACAGACCCCGAAGGGTCTGTTCATCAGTCTCTTGCCTCAAAGGTCTTGCAGACTGTTTCATCGCAGCAGCCCGGCTCCCGGCAGGTACCGCTTACATCAATAGCTGATGCAGTACATTCCTTGCAGTCCTTGTTGTAGACGCAGCTTTCAACGCTGCAGTGTATGCCGTGATTCTTATCCATTATATCATCTCCTTTCGGCTTTGATATAGTGTCTGCATTTTTTACCGTAATATTCCGAAAGGGGTGCTCAATTGAGTCTTTTTGTAATAGCTGATCTTCATCTGTCATTCGGAGTCAATAAGCCTATGGACATTTTCGGCGGCTGGGAAGATCATGTATCTAAGCTTGAAGCAAACTGGCAGAAAAAAATCCGCCCCGAGGACACCGTCGTAATCCCGGGAGATATTTCTTGGGGCATGAATTACGAGCAGTGTAAAGAGGATTTTGCTTTTATCGACAAACTCAATGGCATAAAGATAATCTCAAAGGGCAATCATGATTATTGGTGGGAGACTAAAACCAAAACCGAACGCTTTTTCAGAGAGAACGGTTTTGAAACGCTCAATATCCTGCATAATAATCATTATAGGTATGGAAATATCGGTATCTGCGGAACAAGAGGCTGGATAAATGAGCCGGGAGAGCCGTCAGATGCAAAGGTGCTGGCCCGTGAGGCTGGAAGACTGAGAATGTCGATAGAGTCGGCTCTGAAAGAGGGGCTTGAGCCTGTTGTGTTTCTGCATTATCCGCCTGTGTATGCAGGAAGCTGCAATTATGATATGCTCGATGTGCTTCATGAGTTTAAGATAAAGCGCTGTTATTACGGTCACTTGCATGGAAAATCCCATAATTATGCAATAAACGGGCAGAGAGATGGTATAGAATATCGCCTGATTTCAAGTGATTTTTTGCATTTTGACCCATTGGACATATCAGAAATTGTGCAAAGTGACAATTTATAAAAAAATGCTGGAAATCAATATCAAAATATGTTATAATAACTAGGATATATTTTTATTGGAGGAATAATAAAATGAGTTTAAAAGCAACTAACAATGTCGCAACCAATAGGTACGAGCTGGAGATCGAGGTTTCCGCTGAGGAGTTTGAGGCTGCGCTTCAGCAGGCATACCTGAAGGCAAGAAAGAATATTCAGATGCCCGGCTTCCGTAAGGGCAAAGCTCCCAGAAAGCTTATCGAGAGAGAGTACGGGGAGCAGGTATTCTTTGAGGATGCGGTTAATATCGTTTATCCCGATGCTGTAAACGGTGCAGTTCAGGAGTCAGGTCTTACACTTGTTGCACGTCCTGAGGTAGAGGTAACAGCTATCAGCAAGGAAGAGGGCATCAAGATCACAGCTAAGTGCGTAACTAAGCCAGAGGTTGATATTAAGGATTATAAGGGCATCGAGGTAACAAAGACTGTTAAGGAAGTTACCGATGAGGACATAGATGCACAGCTCAATCAGCTCAGAGACAAGAACGTTACAGTTGAGACTGTAGACGACAGAGCAGCAGAGCTCGGTGACGATGTACTTATTGACTTTGAGGGCTTCAAGGACGGCGTTGCATTTGACGGCGGCAAGGCAGAGGACTTCACTCTGAACCTTGGAAGCGGTCAGTTTATCGCAGGCTTTGAGGATCAGATCGTTGGTCATAATGCAGGCGAGTCCTTCGAGATCAACGTTACATTCCCTGAGGAGTATCAGGTGAAGGAGCTTGCAGGCGCACCCGCAGTATTCAAGATCAACCTCAAGAGCATTTCCAAGAAGGTTTATCCTGAGATTGATGATGAGATGGTCAAGGATTCAACAGAGTTTGAAACTCTTGAGGAGTATAAGGCTGACGTAAGAAAGAAGCTCGAAGAGGCTAACAATAAGCAGGCTGACAATGAGGTTGAGTCCGCTGTGTTTGATGCTGTTATTGAGAAGCTTGAGGGTGAGATCCCTCAGGAAATGTTCGATAACAGAGTAAACGAGATGGTACAGGAGCTCGAGCAGAGACTTCGTCCGCAGGGCATTACTCTTGACCTCTATATGCAGTACACAGGTCAGACAATTGACACTGTAAAGAAGGCTTATGAGGAGCAGGCTCAGAAGCAGGTTAAGCTCAGACTTGCACTTGAGAAGATCGCAGAGCTTGAGAATATCGAGGTAAGCGATGATGAGCTGAACGATGAGATCAAGAAGATTTCCGATAGCTACGGCGTAGATGCTGAGCAGATCAAGCAGATCGTAGCTGAGGAGGACCTCAGAAGAGATGTTGCTGTAGGCAAGGCATCTGACCTTGTTAAGGACAGCGCAGTTATTAAGTAATTTTGTCGATTTCGCTCGCATTTAACCGTGCGGGCGAAAAATATATGTCAGGAGGCAGCATTATGGCATTAATTCCTTATGTAGTAGAACAGACAAGCAGAGGCGAGCGCAGCTACGATATTTTTTCGAGGCTGTTAAATGATCGTATTATTATGCTGTGCGACCAGATAGATGATGCAGTTGCCAGCGTTGTAGTGGCTCAGCTTCTTTACCTTGAGGGTCAGGACCCTGAGAAGGATATAGACCTCTATATAAACAGCCCCGGAGGCGTTATTACAGCAGGTATGGCAATTTATGATACAATGCAGTATATCAAGTGTGATGTATCAACTATCTGCATCGGAATGGCAGCTTCAATGGGTTCGTTCCTGCTCTCCAGCGGAGCAAAGGGCAAGAGATTTGCTCTCCCGAACAGTGAGATCCTTATCCACCAGCCCCTTATCGGCGGCGGCGGACTGTCAGGACAGTGTACAGATATAAAGATACACTCCGACCACATGGTCAGAACAAGAGAGAAGCTGAATACTATCCTGTCGCAGAATACAGGAAAATCTATCGAGCAGATCAATGCAGACACCGAGCGTGACAATTATCTTACAGCTCAGGAGGCTATGGAGTACGGTCTGATCGACAAGGTTATCACAAACAGATAATAATAGAAATCGGTGATTATATATGCCAAATGATGTACTAAAAAGGTGCTCGTTCTGCGGAAAATCCGAGAATAAGGTAAGAAACCTTTTCAGCGCAGGAAACAGCCATATCTGTGAGGAGTGCGTTATATACTGCTATGACGTGCTTGCCGAGCAGGAGGGACTGCCTGTTGCTAAGCCCAAGAACCAGGGCGGAAAAAACGTTAAGAACAAGTCAGGAATAGACCTTAAAAAGCCTTCCGAGATCAAGGCTGTGCTCGATGAGTACGTTATCGGTCAGGAGGCTGCAAAGATAGCTCTTTCTGTTGCCGTTTACAATCATTATAAGAGAATAATGTCTCTCGATGATAATGACGATGTCGAGATACAGAAGAGCAATGTTCTTCTTATAGGTCCTACGGGAACAGGTAAAACACTTATAGCCCAGACGCTTGCAAAGCTTCTGAACGTTCCGTTTGCAATTGCTGATGCTACCACTCTAACTGAGGCAGGTTACGTCGGCGATGATGTTGAGAACGTGCTTACAAGGCTTATTCAGGCTGCTGACTATAATGTTGAAGCGGCTCAGAACGGTATTATTTATATCGACGAGATAGATAAGATCTCCAGAAAATCCGAGAACACCTCCATTACCCGTGATGTAAGCGGTGAGGGTGTTCAGCAGGCACTTCTGAAGATAGTTGAGGGTACAGTGTCGAATGTTCCCCCGCAGGGCGGAAGAAAGCACCCTATGCAGGAGTTTATCCACATCGACACAAAGAATATCCTCTTCATTTGCGGAGGAGCCTTCGAGGGACTTGAAAAGGTTATTGAGAAGAGAACAGATTCTTCGTCAATGGGCTTCGGCGCTAATGTCAAGGCAAAGACTGAGGAGCACAATGTTATGCAGAAGGTTGTTCCTCATGACCTTGTAAAGTATGGTATCGTACCTGAACTGGTCGGCAGACTTCCTGTTATCACAGTTCTGGAAGAACTTGATGAAGACGCTCTGTGCAGGATACTTACTGAGCCTAAGAATTCGCTTATCAAGCAGTATACAAAGCTCTTTAAGCTTGATAATATCGACTTTGAGGTCACAGATGATGCAATGCGTGAGATCGCAAAGCAGACTATCAAGGAAAAAACAGGTGCAAGAGGACTTCGTGCCGTTGTTGAGAGACTGCTCACAGGTCTTATGTTTGAAACTCCGTCAGATAAGACAGTTACAGGCATAAAGATAACTGCTGAGTGCGTCAGGGGCGAGGCCGAGCCTGAGATCATAAGAAAAGCATAAATTAAAAGCTGTTCCGTAAGGGACAGCTTTTTGCATATTGCTCTCCTTGTCCGCATAAGATGAAGCAAGGAGATGATAATATGAGAAAGATCGAGGCAGTGTTGTGTTTTGCGCTTTTGTTCGGCTTTGCAGGGCTGTGTCTTTTCGGCAGAAGTGCCTCTCAGGCAATAATGACGGCAGGCAAAGCTAAAGCTTCAGCTGCGAAGCCCGTAATAACAATAGATGCAGGTCACGGCGGTGCGGACGGGGGCTGTGTGTCAGTAAACGGAGCAGTCGAAAAGAATATAAACCTTAATATCCTCAAAACTCTCAGAGATACTATGACTGTCATGGGCTATGATGTGTACTGCACCCGTGAGAGCGATGTTTCTATCCACGACAGGGGAGTGGAGGGCCTTAAAAACCAGAAGCTTTCGGATATGAAAAACCGCCTTGCGATTTTTGGAAAGTACAGTGACGGCATCTCGGTTTCCATACATCAGAACCAGTTTACCGATTCAAAGTACAGCGGAGCGCAGATGTTCTACAGTGAGAAAAATCCCGAGGGAGAGCAGCTTGCAAAAATAATGCAGGAACGTTTTCGTTCTGTTCTTCAGCCCGAAAATGAGCGTGTAGCCAAGGCTGTCGGCGATGAGCTTTATCTGCTTGACAATACTACAAATCCTGCTGTTATGATAGAGTGCGGTTTTCTCTCAAACCCCGAAGAAGCCGCAAAGCTCGAATCAGAAGACTATCAGAAGCAGGTTGCTTTCACGATTATGACAGGCATCAAGGAATATGAACGCAGCAAAAAATAAGAGAGCCTTACGCTCTCTTATTTCTTTTTTGTTTTAAGATATCCCCATTCGGAGTCGATACTTGTTTCATATTCCTTATCGACCGACTCATCATCAGTGTGGAAAATGTAGTAGTGGTCAAACTGCGAATAAAAGTCAATATCGTGTCCGTCAAATGAAAGATAGCTAATGCCTATATCTTCAAGCTTATCAAGCGTGTCATCAATATCGGTGATAATGTTTCTGCACTTGCCGACAGGAGTTTTGCCGAAGGTCTTGCCGTTATCTCTGACAGATACGGCTGCCTCTCTGAACAGATTCTCATTATCTGCGAAAGTGCTCCTGATTGCCTTGTCGCTTCTGAGATACCACTGATGAATGAATCCGACAGCTATCACAGCAATAAGAATAAGAATTATCACAAGCTTTCTTACACTGGAACGTGTGAGCAGCTTTTTCTTTTCGTCTTTTATCTCAGTCTCCAAGATATGCCTCCAGTCTGTAGATAGGCTTTCCCATATCGGAAAACATCTTCTCATACTCTGTAACTATGTTGCCCTCAAAGCCGCTGTTGTGAAGGTCAAGCGAAATGTTTTTAAGCTTGTAGCCTGCTTCGGAGAACTGTTCTATTGAGAACTCAAAAAAGTGCATATTATCGGTCTTCTGGTATACAGCTCCGCCCTTTTTGAGTAATTTTTTGTACAGTTCCAGAAACCTCACATGAGTAAGCCTGTGAGCCGCATATGTGTTCTTCGGGAAAGGACAGCTGAAATTAAGATAAATGCACTCCACTGAATGCTCGGGGATAAAGCAGTCGAGGTACTCGGCATTGCCCCTTGCAAATCTCAGGTTTGGTATCTGCATTTCTATTGCCTTTTCAGCTGCATCAACGATAACGTTCGAGGATTTTTCAACACCTATTATGTTCATATCCGTCTCACGCTTAGCAAGCTCAGCCGCAAACTGACCCTTTCCGCAGCCTATCTCCAGTATAAGCGGAGCGTTTCTCCCGAACAGCTTTTCAAGGTCGATAAGCTCCTTATTAGATTTGTCCGAAAAATCCTTGCTTTCCCTGTCCATGCGGTAGATCATGTTTCCGCATTTTTCAAGTCTTTCATCAAGGTTTTTCTTTCTTCTCATTCGCATATAAAAATGCTCCTTTATTTGTTTTTCTTCTTTTTTGAGCTCAGTATATTAAACAGCAGAAAGCTCAGATAAAGTGCAGGCAGAGGTGCCATAAAATAGGTGTAAGAGGTCTTGATTTTTTCGGCATTATCTGCAAGAATGTAAGTCTCACCGTCGATCTTGATAGTCTTGTTTTTATCTATTTTCGTACCCTTAGTGCATAACAGCTTTGTGTCATACCTGTCGATGTTTTTAGTGTACCACGGAAGTTCAATATCATCGGGCACAGCAACATCATGCCCAAGCTCCATTACCCTCAGAGTATCTTCCTTGAAGATGTGGTATCCGCCCTTTGTCTCAAGATATTCCACCTCTCTGAAAAGACCTCCGCCGTATACTTTGTAGTTGCTGCTGTCCTTTTTATCAATGTTTCTGATAACGTTCGTAACGATAAAGCAGGCAATACACAAACACAAAAAGATAAGGTTCACTGTCTTTTTCTTTTTTCTTCCGAACAAAAGGGGCAAAAGTGTGAATAATACAGTGCTTACAACCAGAATTATAAGATAAACGGAAAACATATCATTTCCTCCTCTTACTAAGCTTATGCAGAAAATAATCCGTATCAGACGTAACCTTCAGCCATGCCGCCGCCGAGCCTGTCAGCACGTTTTCAAGAGGGTATACCGTCAGCATCACTTCGGGAGTATCCTCGCCTGAATAATGCGGTGTTACCTTGAAGCTTATTTCATTGTTCATACGGTTGAGAACATCTTGCTCGGTGACCTTTTTGAACATCTTTGTTTCAATCGCATCAGGAATGTCAAGGTCGGGGAACCTTGCCAGATAAATGCGTTTGCCGTCTTTCTTGGTGGTCAGCTTAAAATCGTATCTTACAGGCTGAAGCTTTCCCTTGATGTAGCGGTTCCTTGTCAGTCCCGAGAACGTGATCTTTCCGTTGTCAACGTCCTCTCCCGAGATAGAAACGCAAAGCCCCTTCTTTGAAGCCTTTCCCGAGCTTTCAACTCCGAACGAAAAGGGAAGACCGTCTATCATTATCTCACCGCAGGTCGAAAACCTGAGGCTGACTTGCTTTTTTGATCCCAGCATAGCCTCTCCTTTACAGACTTACCATTACTCCGCCGACAGGTCTGATTGAGAGCACATAGCAAGAGCCCTTACCGAAGACCTTCTCGATCTCTGCACTGAACCTATCAAGCATATCATCAGGAACAAAGGCCTGAATAGTTCCTGCAAAGCCGCCGCCGTGAACACGGCACGCCCCCTTGCCTCCGAGAACGCTCTTAGCGATGTAGAGCGCAAGCGACAGTCCCTGCTCGGCAGGTGCAGAGGAAGCATAGATGTTCTGCAGATATCTGAATGAGGAATCACCCGACTCATTAATCAGTCTGAAAAAGCCCTCAATATCTCCTCTTTCAAGAGCCTCAGCCTGAGCAAGCACTCTCTCATTATCATCAAAGTAGTGGAGAGCTCTAAGCACAGCCCTGTCAGAGCATTTCTCACGCACAGCCGAAATATTATCAAGAAGCTCCTGCTTGTCCACCTCTCTCAGAACGCTCTTCCCGAAGAACTGAGCCACCGACTTCATTTCCTGCGGAATAGCCGCATACTCGGGAGTAAGGTCAGCGTGATTGCCCTTGGTGTCAACTATGCAAAGAGCATATCCCGACTTTGAAAAGTCATAATCGACCTTCTTTATAACAGGTTCCTTTTCGTCCTTGAAATCAATTGTGATGAAGCTGCCGACCGATGAAGCCATCTGGTCCATAAGGCCCGAGGGCTTACCGAAATACACATTCTCTGCATACTGGGAGAGCTGAGCCACCTCAACTGCGGAGATAGCCTGCTCGTTGTAAAGACCGTTGAGTATCGTTCCGATAAGCACCTCAAAAGCCGCCGAGGACGAAAGCCCAGAGCCTTTAAGTACATTAGATGTAGTGTAAGCATTAAAGCCGCCTATCTTATGGCCGTTTTTGAGAAAGCCTCCTGCCATGCCCCTGATAAGTGATGCCGAGCTGTTCTTCTCCTCTTCCTTGACATCGGTATCAGCAGAGTCTATCTTGTCAACAGGGAAGCCCTCGGACTTGACTGTGATAATGCCGTCATCGGTAGCCTTTACAGCGGCGATAACGTCAAGAGATACTCCTGCCGCAAACACACGCCCGAGGTTGTGGTCGGTGTGGTTGCCGCCTATCTCGGTACGCCCGGGGGCAGAGAAAAAGTGTGTAGGCTTCTCCCCGAAGAGCTTTTCAAACTCAGCGGCAGCCCTTTCATATCTCTCACGCTGGAAAGCCAGCTTGTCCTGAGTGTAGATTTCATCAAGTGTATATGTTTTCATAAAAACAGTCCTTCCGTTACAATATATCACTGTACATTATAGCACATTGTTCTAAAAAAGTAAAGAACTGTTTTGTTCAAAAAACTGTTTACAAAAGATTTACTGTGTGTTATAATGTTTTTAAGTATAAATTATAGGAGGAATACAAATGAAAAAAAGACTTACTGCCCTTGTGTGTGCTTTGGCACTTTTATTCGCAGGTGCAGCTGTTCTGCCGCAGGGCATGACCCTGTTTGATACCGGCATATCCGTTAGTGCTGATGAGGAGATCGGTGACTTTACCTGCTTTATGAGCATGGACGAAGCAACGCAGGAATACAATGTCTGGATAAGAAAGTATAACGGAAACGCTCAAAACCTTGTCATTCCCGAGAAGCTTACTATCTACAGCCAGACGCTCAAGGTGTACGGGCTTGATAGTGAAGCATTTAAGGATAATACAACTCTACGATCGGTCACTATGCCAAGCTCTCTTCGTGTTATATCATCACAGTGCTTTGAGGGCTGTTCTTCGCTGAAAACAGTCAGCTTGAATGAGGGCTTAGAAACGATCGAGTTTAAGGCCTTCAAAGACTGCACCGCCTTGAGCTCAGTTGCTATACCGTCATCGGTCACTTCGATCAGGACCTTTGCATTTTATAATACAGGCTTAGAGAAGTTTACACTCCCGTCAACAGTAACGGATATTGGTACAGGAATACTGCATAGCTGTCAGTCACTGAAAAAGGTCACTTTACCTGACAGCCTTGAAG
>CAMMYU010000121.1:0-14750 GCA_946528545.1 uncultured Ruminococcus sp. | reverse complement strand
ATCCCCGAGGCAGCGTCTGCCATTCCCGAAAATATAACGCCCGTTATCCCCGATCCCGAGCCTGCAATTCAGCCTGCTGCCGATATGCCTGCTCCCGTGTCCGCTGAAAATGTGAGCGCTGACGGCACATCTGCCGTTCAGAATGGCAATATGAAAAAAGCAATGATAGTGCTTGCGGTGCTGATCGTTCTGGGTGTTCTGGCAGGAATGCTGATGTTCTTCCTGAACAAAAACGAAAAGCCCGGAACTGAGATAGTGAACGCAGTCAAGGCTACAGAAAAGGCTGACAGCTTCAAGACCGATATCACTATCGACCTCAATGCAAACGGAATACAAAAGCTTTCAGGATCTGATGCAAAAATATCCAACAATGCCCTTATGTCGATAGTGGGTTCGTCGCTTCTTAAAACTGATGCGCAGTTTTACCTCAAAGGTGAGGGTGAGGACTTCAAAATGCGAATTGTCTTCGGCAATGCAATTCAGTTGCTTATGGATAATGACGGTATAACCACAAGACTGTCTGCCTCAGGTCTGGGAGCAATAATCGGCGGAACCTCCGATGAAGACCGTACCGAGACTCGTGAGTACGATGACGGCAACAGGAAGCTTTTCGATATGCTGGCTTCAAGGGATATAATCGGTTATATCTCCGATAACAGCGAGCTTGAATCGGAAGTTAAAAAGGGTATCAAAAACTATGATAAAATTCCCGATGTGTTTGAAAAAATGCTCAATGAAAAAGATGCCGACTACATAGAAAGCTATGAGAAAAAGGACGGCGCTTACACCTACACGATAGATGTAATGAAGTTCATAGATGCGTTTTTGGATAATGAAGAGCTGGGCGTAAGCAGTAAGCTCAAAAAAGAGTTCAGCGAGGAGCTCAAAAGCATAAAAGAGAAGTACACCTACTCTGCAGTCGTGAGCGTTTCGGTCAGAAGCGATAAGCTTGAAAAGGCTGTAATAGTTCTGAAAGCCGACAAGACCGAGATCGGCACGATAACGGCTGAGTTCTCCGAGTACGGCGACATAAAGGACAGCGACCTTGAAATGCAGAAGCTTAAAGGCAAGGCATCGGGGCTTGGCAGTGTACTTGCACCCTCTATGACGAACTATGTTTCAAAAAGCAAGCAGATGACTGCGAACTCAAACGCTAAAATGCTGTTTTCAAGCGTTGCGTCAGAGATTGCAGACCTTATGAGCGAGGGCAAGGATTTCCCGACAGGACACTTTACCTTCAAGATCGAGAACGCCAACAAGAGTGACCCGATAGCTGCTTACATCTACGATAATTTCAGCTATCTGGAAGACGAGATGGGCGAGGTCTATTATGTGATAGACAAGGAAGGTAATATAGAATTTGCACAATGGCGAAAAAACAGCAATTCCGTAATAGGACAGTACCCCGACCCGATAGATGCTGATGACTCCTCATCAGCTGTATGGGGCGAACTTAACCAATAAAAAAGGACCTCCCTCGGGAGGTCTTTTTTCTCAGCATATTCTCGGAAGAAGCTCTCCCTTTGGCTGCGGAAGAATGGTCTGTGTGCCGATCTCGGTTTCGAGAATTACCTTGCCCTTGTTCTCATCGGTCACTCTGCCGATGATGGCTGCATTCTGTGAATACTTGCCCTTTCGGAGCTCTGTAACTATTGCCTCTGCCTTGTCGGCAGGTGCGAAGATAACGAGCCTGCCCTCACAGGCAAGATAGAGAGGCTCAAGTCCTAACATTCCGCAGACACCCTTAACTCTGCTGTCAACAGGGATAGCTGTCTGGTCAAGGGCTATGCCCACATCGCTCTGTGCGGCTATCTCGTAAAGGACAGTTCCTACTCCGCCCCTTGTTGCATCACGGATAACGTGAACATCGGGTGCGACCGAGATAACGCTCTCTACAGTTCCCCAGAGGGGTGCGCAGTCGCTGTCAACATCGGAGTCGATACCGTATTCATCTCTTGCGATAAGGATAGTGCAGCCGTGTCTGCCGACATCACCTGTTACAATGACAGCATCTCCTGCCTTTGCCTTAGTTCCCGAGGTGCTTACACCCTCCTGAATAACTCCTACGCCCGTAGTTGTTATAAACACTCCGTCGCACTGACCCTTGCCTGCTACCTTTGTGTCGCCTGCAACGATCTTTACGCCGACCTCTTTGGCCGTCTTCTCCATAGCGGCTGCTATCTGCTCCAGACTGTCAAGAGGGAAGCCCTCCTCGATAACGAAAGCACAGGTCATATAAAGGGGCTTTGCTCCCATACAGGAAAGGTCATTGACCGTTCCGCAGATAGAGAGCTTACCTATATTGCCTCCGTTAAACTCCCACGGTGACACAATAAATCCGTCAGTTGTCATGGCGAGCTTTCCGTCTATCTTCGGAAGAACTGCCGCATCATCGGCTGTGAATTCGGGGTTTGAGAAATGTGCCTTGAACACCTTTTCGATAAGCTCGCTTGTCTGCTTTCCGCCTGCCCCGTGAGCAAGGGTAACTGTATTTTCACTCATTACTATCTCTCCTTTTATACTAATCCTGAATACAAATAATACGCTGAGCACGCACCCTCATCGGATACCATGCAGGCACCTATCGGGTGCATAGGGTCGCAGGCCTTGCCAAACACCTTGCAGTCCGAGGGCTTGCACTTGCCCTGTAAAACATCACCGCAGCGGCAGGCAGGATTGGGCTTGCCCTCTATCTTCGGCATAGAGTATTTGATGCGTGAGTCGAAGTCTGCATACTCACTTCTCAGCTTCATTCCCGACATAGGGATAAGACCTAAGCCTCTCCACTCGCTGTCGCATGGCTCCATCACCTCGTTCATAAGAGCTATAGCCGCAGGGTTGCCCTCGTCTCTGACTACCCTGGGGTAGCAGTTGCGGAAGAACGGCTCGCCCTTTTCGAGAAGCTTCACCGCTGTTGCAAGCGCAGTTATAAGCTCACTTGCGGTAAAGCCTGCTACAACTCCCGACACTCCATTCTCTTCACAAAGCTGCTTGCAGACAGCGTTTCCGGTGATAGCATTTACGTGACCCGGATATATAAACGCATCAGCACTGCCGACAAGCGCCTTGTAGGCATTCGGCATTGTTTTGTTGGCTGTCAGTATCGAGAAGTTTTTGAGCCCCAGCTCCTTTGCCTTTTTCACGGCAAGACAGGCAGAGGGCGTTGTCGTCTCAAAGCCGACAGCTAAGAATACAACCTGCTTGTCGGGGTTCTCCTTTGCGATCTCAACTGCGTCCTGCGGAGCGTATACGGGTCTTATCTGAGCACCCTGTGCTCTTGCGCCTGCTAAGCTCATTTTTGTACCCGGAACCTTTATCAGGTCTCCGAAGGTACAGACTATACAGCCCTTTTCCAGTGCCAGCCAGCAAGCCTCATCAATAAAGCCCACCGCAGTTACGCAGACAGGACAGCCCGGGCCCGAGATAATGTCGATGCTGTCGGGAACGAGCTTTCTTATACCCAGCCTGAATATCTCATGCGTATGAGTTCCGCAGACCTCCATTATACGGAGGGGTCTTCCGCTGTAGCCTGTGATTATGTCACGGGCTTTTTTCATCTGTTCGTTCATAAGAGATCTCCCATAACGTCCTCGGCCTCTTCCTCATCGGAAGAAGTGATCTTTGCTATAGCTACGCCTGCGTGTACCATTACATAATCGCCGGGCTCTAACTCCTCAAGTATGCCTGCGCTGATCTCACGCTGTGCTCCGCCTGCATCGATCAGGGCGGTATCGTCCTTAACGCTTACTACTTTTGCTGATAATCCAACACACATAATAATTCTCCTTTATAAAATTTAGTTTGTATGATCTCTCCATTTATAGGCCGCCTGCCCGAGGGCTATACCTCCGTCATTCGGGGGGATAAGGCTGTGAATAAGCACCTTAAAGCCCTTCTCCTCCAGACTGCTTTTGGTGAGCCTTGTGAGAAGCCTGTTCTGGAAAACTCCGCCGCTGAGGGCTGCTGTATCAAGAGCATACCTCTCACGAAGCCTTTCGCAGGCAGTACATATATCCTGCATAAGTGCCTTATGGAAAAGGTACGAAAGCTTTCCCCTGTCCTCGCCCGCAAGGAAGCGCTCTGCTATTTCGCCTGCAAGAGCAGTTGTATCTATAATACTGCCGTCAGCGCTGACATGGGAAGAAAAGTCACACTCAATATCCCCGTGACTGCGCTCGTATATCTCCGCTTCATACATCAGGGCTGTTGAGGCTTCACCCTCAAAGGTAGATGCCTTTCTTATCCCAAGTATTGCCGAGACTGCATCAAACACTCTTCCCATACTGGTTGACTTTACTGCGTTTAGTCCCTTGTCAGCCATCACAGACTGAAGCTTGAAGGTCTTTTCATCACAAAGGTCAAGCCTTTGGCAGATCTCACCTGCATTATCAAAGCACTCCCGTATAAGCTGTACGGCTATACGCCAGCCCTCCTTTGCGGAAAGGTCTCCGCCCACCTGCATAAACGGCTTTATATGCCCTGCTCTTTCATAGCCCTCATAGGTGCAGATAAGGAACTCACCGCCCCAGACCGTACCGTCATCACCGTAGCCTGTGCCGTCAAAGCTGACACCTATCACACGCTCGCCGTCGCTGACGGCATTCTCAGCCATGCAGGAAAGTATATGCGCATAGTGGTGCTGAACCTGAACCAGAGGTATACCGTGCTCGCCTGCATATTCCTCGGCAAAGGTGACTGTGTTATAAAGAGGGTGTTTGTCGCTTATAACTGCCTGCGGCTCACATTCCAGCATTTCGGTCATTCTGTCAAGAGATTCACCGAGAGCCTTTACAGTTCGTATATCTGCCATGTCGCCTATATATGGCGAGGGGTACAGCATTCCGTTTTTAACGGCGCAAAAGCTGTTTTTAAGCTCCCCGCCTATAGCGACCGACTGAATATCCTTTCTGCCCTTCATCATCACAGGCAGAGGTGCAAAGCCCCTTGATCGCCTTATCATATAGGGCTTGCCGTCAAGCCAGTCCATTACGCTGTCATCGGCACGGATAAGGATATCCCTGTTGTGGGAAAGTATCAGGTCGCAAAACGACCCTATCTCCTTTACTGCGTCATCATCGTTGCGGCAGATAGGTGCGCCCCTTGCGTTGCCGCTTGTCATAACAAGGCAGTCTGTCATCTGAACATCATCGGGGTAGTCAAAAAGAAGCATCTGCACAGGAGCATACGGAAGCATAACTCCGACAGTGATATTATCTGGCGCAATACGCTCGCTCAGCGACTGCTCCGCCCCTTTTTCAAGGAGCATTATCGGCTTCTGCCAGCCTGTGAGGTACTGCTCCTGACCGTCTTTTATCACACATTCCCTCTGAACGGTCTGCATATCCCTCATCATAACCGCAAAGGGCTTCATGGGTCGGTGCTTTAGCTTTCTCAGGCGCTCCACCGCTTCGGTGTTCTTAGCGTCACAGCAAAGATGAAAGCCGCCTATGCCCTTGACTGCTGCGATCTTACCTTCCATTACTGCACGGCGCACTTTTGTTATAGCCTCGCCGCCCTTG
This sequence comes from uncultured Ruminococcus sp., assembly GCA_946528545.1. GTDB lineage: Bacteria > Bacillota > Clostridia > Oscillospirales > Ruminococcaceae > Hominimerdicola. The sequence goes on along the minus strand of CAMMYU010000121.1, from coordinate 9,231 downwards.
ATTTCCTCACCGATGATGTAAAGCTCGGGGCCGCAGTCATTACAGCACACGGGCTGAGCGTCATAACGTCTGGTTGAAGGGCTGTAGTATTCCTCTGCACACTGAGGACACATCGGGAACTTCTTCATACTGGTGCGCTCACGGTCATAGGGCATAGAGTCCAGTATCGTGAGGCGTGGTCCGCACTGAGTACAGTTTATAAACGGGTGCAGATATCGCCTGTTGCTCTTGTCGAAAAGCTCGCTTCTGCATTTGTCGCAGGTGGCTATATCGGGAGAGATGAAAATATCGCCGTACTCCTTTTCGCTCTCGATTATCTCAAAGCTATCGAAAGCCTGCTCGTCGATTTCAAGACGGTCAAGCCCGAGTATCACTGCCCTGTCGGGCGGTCTGATTTTTATCTCATCGGTAAGAGCATCTATCTGTGAAGGCTCACCGCTGACGATGATCTCCACATAAGAGCCCTTGTTGGCAACAGTTCCGAAAAGGCCGAGCCTTTTTGCCGTGACCGATATGAACGGTCTGAACCCGACCCCCTGAACAATGCCGTAAACGTGTATATTAGCTGTCATATCATTCCTCTTTGATAAGTCTGCCCGAGACCGCAAAATGCGGCCAGTCTATCCATTCTCCTGTGAAGCCTTTGGCGGCTCTGCGGAAAAAGCTGTCTGCAATGATGACATCAAAGCCCTGAGATATGAGCTCTCTGAATTCGTCCTCGCCCTTGATGTGGACATCGCCCTCACGGCTCTGCTCCTTATCAAGAGTGAACCAGCTTGCGACAGCTGCATCACAGCCCGAAAGCTTTTCTCTGAGAGCATTCGCTGCGATCTGCTGATGAACTATCAGCACTCTTTTTCCGCTGAGCTCTCCCACCTCGGGCAGAAGCGGAAAGCCGACCTCGAAGGGCGTGCCGAAGCGCTCCCTCAGATACCTTGCCGCTGAAAGCCCCGACGGTGATATAACATACAGCTTTTCGCACTCGGCAGCTTTTTTTATCTCTTCAAGTCCGCTGTCCATTCCAAAGCAGACTGTTTCCTCCCAGCCCTGAGCCTTCAGGGCGCTCACAAGCGTTTTTGAGTTCGTTTCGCTGATGTTCAGAGGTGTTGCACCGATAACTCCGACCTTGCCTTTTTTTACTTCGTGGCCGTCCTCGGAAAAGGTCTCAAAAAGACGCTTGTAGACCATTTCCTCACCGTAGTCATAAAGCCTTGTGCCGTCTGTCCTGAAAGCAAGGCAGGGCAGGCCTGTTTTCTTCTCGCTCATGCGCTCCAGGGCTTTAAGGTCGGTAGCTATTACCGCAGGCACAGGCGTGCCGACGATAGCTGTGAACGGTGCGTCTATCTGCCCGGTGATCATAGCAAGCTTCTTAACTAAAAGTTCATCACGGCCGAGGATAGCGTCCATATCACGAAGACCTGCCGAAAACAGTGCCGAGCGCTTTTCAAACCACCTTGGCTCATCAAAGCCGCAGACATTTCCCGCACAGCCGCCTGCATCGCAGATAACGGTTATACCGCCCAGCTCATAGAGCACTGCACAGGCTCCCGAATCATCGGGGGCAAGCGGCGAAATATGCTTGAGCATTTTTTTCATTCTGCGCTCCCCCTTTCAGTCAGTGCCTTGTCAAGCTCCTCAAAGAGCATGGTTACTCCCCTGTAGCCAAAGGGCTGAGCCTCTCCGTTGAAGTCGATGCCTGCCTTGCCCTTATGGTAATAGGAAGCGTCTGCGCCTATGGCGGCATCTATCTCGGGTGAGGGAACATAATTCATCATAGTGGGAGAGAGATTTGAATAAATGCGGGTATCGGGAGAAAGCTCTGCAAGCTTTTTTACAAATACAAAGTTTCTCTCACCCACTGTGCCGTATATCTCAGCGACCTTAAAGCCGTACTGTGTGAGTGCAAGTGCGAGCTCAAAGCTGTCACCGTTTATGCTCTCGCCCACAGCAAAGGTGAGTGCGCCGTGCTTTGCCTTAAAGTCAACTATGCACTTCTCAGCGGCAGACAGGTATTCGCTGTCATCAAGCTCTGCGCCTATTGCCTGTGAGAGCAGTCTGTACTGGTTGTGTATCTTGTCGGTACGGAACATTCTTGTAAGCTCTATAAAGGGTATGCCGAGCCTTGTCTGCATATCCTGTGCGGCAGCCCTTGCCTCTGAATTGAGCACTAAGCTGAAGTTTGCCCTTGACATCTCCTGATAGTCCTCAAAGGTCTCACATCTGCCTATCTCTCTGACTTTTTTTATTCCTGCCTTTTTAAGCAGAGGATATATCTCGCAGCCGTCATCAAGCGCCGAGAAAAAGCCTAAGATATTGCACTCGTCCGAATGTCTTTTCTGCGGCTCTAAAAGAGAGTACACAGACTTTCTCACAAGTCCCATAGGCGGCAGCCTTTTCTCTCTTGTGAGGGCATACATATATGCAGGTGCAGCCTTTACTCCTGTTTTATCCTCGCAGGCACGGCAGACCCTTTCCATATCAGTGCCGAGCAGAGCGTCAACGCAGGTAACGCAAAGCATTATTACCGAGGGCGTATAGTCAAGCTCATCTAAAAGCTCGGCGCAGGCCTTTGGTATCTTGCTGACGTATCTTCCCGTAACTATGTCCGTATCATCAAGCATAAGGTAGAAAAACCTCTCGCTGTACCCAAGCTCATTGAGAAGCTGGGTGTTTCTTCCGCAGCAGCCGGGGGCAATAAGCAGCATTACCGAGCCCGGGATCGCAAGGCCTGCTCTTTTCACACCGAAGCCCTTTGCTCCGGGAGAGTTGAAGTCAAGCGTTGCAGGAGAGCTGTATATCATGTGCTTTGCCGAGGTAAGCTCCGTCGGGAGCGTATCGGGGCTTAGCAAGGACAGCTCCTTTGCAGTTATGAAATATGCGTCAACCATTCTGTTCGTCCTCATTTATCAGCAGTTTTGCAAGCTCAAAAAATCTCTTTGAGGTCTCACACTCGGGGTCGCCTTCTATGCAGGTCATTCCCCTGTCCTCATATCTGATTATATCGTCAGAGCGTGGAATATCGGCGGTCACATCAAGGCCTGCCTTTTCTGCAAAGGCTCTTACCTTTTCCTCCTCGCCCTCAACGTTTCGGCGGTTCATGATTATACCACGCACCTTAGCGTAGCTTCTGTCCTCGAAGTTCTTCACGGCACTGTTTATATTATTAGCCGCATATAGCGCCATTTTCTCGCCCGAGGTAACTATCAGCACCTTTTCGGCATAGCCCTCTCTGATAGGTGCGGCAAAGCCTCCGCAGACAACGTCTCCCAGCACGTCATAAAGCACAGCGTCGGGCTTTATCTGCTCAAAGAGCTCAAGCTCCTCCAGCAGACTGAACGTAGTGATTATTCCTCGTCCTGCGCAGCCAAGCCCGGGAGTAGGTCCGCCTGTCTCGATACAGACAACTCCGCCGTAGCCGACCTTCATTATCTGCTCTATTTTGTCGGGCTCTTCGTCGTGAATTCTCATATAATCCATTACGGGGATAACAGGCTCTCCGTGGAGAAGATTTATAGTCGAATCAGCCTTGGGGTCACAGCCTATCTGAATGACCTTCTTGCCAAGGCTCGCAAGCGCCGCCGACAGGTTAGATGTACAGGTCGATTTGCCTATACCGCCCTTTCCGTATACTGCAAGCTTTATCATTTATAGTCACCTCTTGATATCTCGACCTCGTAGCCGATACGTTTCATTCTTGCCTGAACACAGTTTTTGCAGGCGTCCGTGCTGTCCTCTGTGCAGATCTTTCCGTCATAGAGCATATATTTCTTTCTTACCGCTGTCGGAGAAAGATTCGGCATTATGACATTTGCCCCCGAGAGCACGCCCTGCTCTCTGCCGTCGTGGCGGATAGTTCCGAGCGCCGTAGTCGCAGGCAGAAGCACATGGGGAAGCATTATCCTGCAAAGGCTCAGAAGAAACAGCGTCAGCTCATAAGAGCCTGCGGGCTCATCACGGAAAGGGGTATCCTTATGCGGAAGGAACGGCCCTATGCCTATCATCTGGGGCTTGAAGTCAGCAAGAAAGAGCATATCATCTGCAAGGCACTCATTCGTCTGATAGGGCGAGCCCACCATAATGCCTGCACCTGTCTGATAGCCAAGCTCCTTCAGCGTTCTGAGGCAAGCCATTCTGTGCTCAAATGACATACTTTCGGGGTGAAGCTTTCCGTAGTGCTCCTTGTTGGCAGTCTCGTGCCTTAAAAGATACCTGTCAGCGCCTGCCTCTTTAAGCAGTTTCAGAGCATCTCTTTCAAGCTCGCCGAGAGAGAGCGTAACCGCACAGTCGGGGTGAGCCTTCTTTATCCTGCGGACAATATCTGCCATTCTCTCGGGCGGATATGCCTTGTAGTCCTCACCGCTTTGCAGTACAAAGGTACGGAAGCCGTAGTCGTAGCCCTCATCACAGCAGAGAAGTATTTCCTCATCGGTCAGGCGGTAGCGCTGAGCGTTCTTGTTTGAACATCTGATACCGCAGTAAAGGCAGTCGTTCTTACAGACGTTTGAAAACTCAACTATGCCCCTTATATATATCTTCTTACCGAACACGCTCTGACTTATCTCTCTTGCAAGCTCAGCGGCATAGGCTCTGTCCTCGTCCGTCCACTCATTAAAGACGGTCAGCCACTCCTCCTTTGAGAGGGTCTTATCTGTGTTCAGCTTATCAATAAGTTCTCTGACTGCTGCCATAATATCACCTTAACAAAAAACCGACCCTTACCTGTCAGCAAGAATCGGACATAATGATACAGCTTCACCGTATCAATATAAAGGCTTCTTACTCCCGCCTTAAACGTATTTTCGGCGTCAGATAAAGTCTTGATGTATTCATATCAACATTTCCGCTTGTGACGGATCTGTATGTCCTTTTATTATAACATATTATTTCCCGTATTGCAAGTATTATTTACAAAAAAAGAGACCCTTTCGGGTCTCTTTTGTAAGCTTATTCAACCTCGTAGACTGTTACTTCCTTATCCTTCTGAACATAGATAAAGCCGTATGCGGTATATGCCTTGTCGAAGCCCTCGGCAAGGGTCTCGCCCGTCTTCATGTTGTAGAGGATATTCTCCTTGGAATCATATCCTATATTGTTGCCAAGATCATTGAGCGATGATGCCGACTTGATAGAGAATTCTCCCTTGTCAAGTGCCAGTGTAACGTAGCCGTCATCTGCCTTCTTGCTTGCAAAGCCGTAGTAGCCGTCTGCATTGTCAGCGTCAACTACCTTGCCTGTACTGTCAATGAGGTCATACTTGCCGTTTTCCTTCTTGCCGTAGTAGTAGCCCTCGCTGTCGGTCTTTGAAATAAGTGTGTAAACCTGCTGAGTGAGCTCCTTGCCGTCAGCACCGAGAAGTCCGTAAAGTGAGCTGTCATTGTCGCAATAGGTAAAGAGGTTATCATCAAGGTAATTGATGTACTTATACTTAGCATCAACCACCTGCTCGAAGTTAATATTCATAAGACCGTACTTTGAAGTCTCGCTGTCAAGGAATTTCAGGTAGTATGGTGTTTCATCAAGGCCCATAATATTATAGTCGGAAACATATACAAGAGACTGATCCTTGTCATATACATCGTACTTACTGTCCTCATAAACAACGAAGTACTTTCCTGCAACCAGATCGGAATAGCCGTCAAGCACTATTACCTTGTCAGAAACGGCATCAACGTAAACTATCTCATCATTATCGCCGTAGTACGAAATGATATCGCCGTTAGCATGATAGTTCGGAGCAAAGTGCTCTGTAGTGCTCTCTATGAACTTCTTGTTAGCTATGTCATAAAGCTTTACTGTACCTGTGTAGAGGATATCATCATCGCCGGGCATAAAGCTGAACTGGCTTGATGTCATATAGTAGATAGCCTCGTCTTCATTTGTAGTAGTTGCCTCGGGGAAATATGCGATAAGGTACCTGTCATTCAGAGCGCTGAAAAGACCTACCTTCTGATCGGGTGATACAAGCTCATTGCCCTGAGCGTCAATAAGGCCCTCATAAAAAATGTCTCCGCCCTTCTTGTAATAAGCAAACAGACCTGTATTATCAAGCTTGTCTACATAAACTGCTCCGCCGCCGCCGATAGGCTTTCCGAGATAGTCAAGGCACTCAACGTCTTCTTCAGACTCACCTGTGTATACAAGGTCGCTTGTGAAGTGTACCTTCTCATCTGTGATCTTTCCGACCTCCTTAAGCTTGGGGTCTTTGATCTCCTTCTGAGGTATCTCCACCTTTTCGGGCTGCTTAACTTCCTTAGCAGGCTCCTCGGGTGCTTCCTCGGATACTGTTGTAGTTGTTGTATCAGCATCATCGGACTTGCTTTCAGTCCGGGAAACAGAAGTCTTCTCCTTCTTTGAATCCTTGTCATCGTCTTTGTCATCGCTGCAGGCTGTCAGCATTGAGCCTGCCATTACAAGTGCTGCTGCACCTGCAAGCAATTTTCTTAAATCCATGATCCTTCTCCTTTCGTATTTCCAAAAATACCATAGATATTATATCACCGAAATCGTTTAATGTCAAGAGACTTTTCCTCTTTACAAGTCGGGATAATTGTGGTATAATGATATCGGCTTAAAATATCAAAAAAGGAGGAGCCATGATGAAAAACACTATAAGGATCAAGGTCTGCGGAAAAACCTACAATGTAGTATCAGAAGAAACTCAGGTCTATACTGAAAAGCTTGCTGCATCTCTTGACAGCAAAATAAACTCTATTCTGAAGGCAAGCCCCAGCCTGTCAATAACCGACGCTGCAGTTCTTGCAAGCCTGGAGGCTTATGATGAGCTCTCAAAGGCTCGTGTGAACATTGAGAATATACGCTCTCAGATAAAGGGCTACGTTGACGAGGCAGCAAGAGCAAAAACTCAGACGGACAACTGCCGCAAAACCATCATTGAGCTTGAAAACAAGGTCAGGGCTCTCGAAGACGAGCTTGAAAAGCGCACGGTTGTAAAGCGCCTCCCCGATGATGAGATAGTAAGTGCGAAAGACCTTATCGCAAACGAGATAGATGCGGCACTAAAAAGCCCTGTCTACCCTGACAGGAAAGATAACAAATAATGGGCGCTGAGATACTTGCGCCATGCGGCTCTCCCGAAACCCTTGAAGCTGCTCTCAGGTGCGGCTGTGATGCGGTGTACCTCGGGGGAGCTAAATTTTCGGCAAGGGGAAAGGCTGTAAATTTCTCCGAGGAAGAGCTGAAAAAAGCAGTCTATGAATGTCACAGACGTGGAGTTAAGGTACACCTTGCAATCAACACCGTGATCCGTGACGATGAGATAAGCGACTGTATAAAGGCTGTAAGCTTCGCCGCAGAAACAGGTATAGATGCCCTGATAGTGCAGGACTTAGCTGTATACACAATTGCTCATACGCTGTTCCCGAAGCTGGAGCTCCATGCTTCAACGCAGATGACCGTTCATTCCGAAAGCGGCATGAGAACAGTCAGGGAGCTCGGCTTTTCAAGAGGAGTGCTTTCAAGAGAGCTTCCCCTTGATGTGATAAAAAGGCTCTCACAGCTTGGGATAGAGACCGAGGTGTTTGTTCACGGGGCGCTTTGTATGTCCGTGTCGGGGCAGTGCTATATGAGTGCGTTTATCGGCTCACGAAGCGCTAACAGGGGGCTGTGCGCACAAGCGTGCAGGCTGCCTGCCTCTGCTGACGGAAAGGAAGCTTACTCTCTTTCACTCAAAGACGTATCTCTCCTTTCGCACCTTCGGGAGCTTGAACAGGCAGGAGTGTCCTCCTTCAAAATAGAGGGCAGAATGAAGCGACCCGAGTATGTTGCTATGGCGGTAAGCTCCTGCAAAAAGGCTCAGAACGGCGAGCCCTATGACCTCAGCACGCTGGAGACCGTCTTTTCAAGAAGCGGCTTCACTGACGGATACTACCGTCACAAAACAGGCAAAGAGATGTTCGGCAGGCGCACCGACGAAGACGCTGCTGCTGCAGCAAGGGTACTGCCCTCAATTCACGAGCTTTACCGCCGTGACGAAAAACGAAGCCGCATAAAAGTGAAGCTTCGCTTTGTAAGCGATGAGCCTATGAGCCTTACTCTTACCGATGAAAACGAAATATCAGTGACGGCTTACTCCGACCTGCCGGAAGCGGCAAAAACGAAGCCCTGGGACGAGGACTTTGTAAAGAGCAGACTTCTGAAATTCGGGGGAACTATTTACGAGCCCGAAAGCTTCACCTGTGAGCTCGGCGAGGGGCTGGCGCTGTCACCTGCAAAGCTGGGAGAGATAAGGCGTGAAGCTGTAGAGCTTCTTGACAAGGCAAGGGCAGATGCCGGCACCCGTACCCATAAAAAGCAGGCTGAGCTTCCTGCGCTCACAGAGATACCAAGGCAGAAAAAGCAGAGCCTTCGCATAAAGGTCAGAACGCTCTCACAGCTCAAAGGCCTTGATACTGAGGGACTTGAGCTTGTCTGCGTCCCGATAGACCTCATTGACAGGGCGGCAGAGCTTATCCCCATAGAAAAGCTTGCTGTCACTATGCCGAGGTTTACCTTTGACGAGGAGGGTATCTGCAAAAAGCTGAGAGAGATCAGAACCTTTGGCATAACACAGATGCTCGGAGAAAACATCGGGCATTTCACTCTCGCCCGTGAAGAGGGCTTCACCCTGCATACCGACTTTACTCTCAATATAGCTAACAGCTATGCACTCGCTGAGGCTCACAAAATGGGCGCTGAGGACTGCGTTATCTCACCCGAGCTGACCGCAGCACAGATAGAGGCACTCAGGCACACAAACCGCTTCGGAGTGTATGCTTACGGCAGGCTTCCGCTTATGCTGACAGTCAACTGCCCGATAAAACAGCAGCTCGGCTGTGAGCACTGCACAGGACACATCACCGACCGCACCAAGCGTCAGATGCCTGTCCTCTGCACGAAAAAGCACGGCTACACAGAGATACTCAACAGCGATATTCTATATATCGCCGACAGGCTGTCCCGGTTCAGAGGCGCCGACTTTCTTCTCCTTGACTTCACCGGAGAGACCCCCGAGGAGATAGCAGACATCATCTCGGCATACAGGGGCGGCACCTCGTCAGCCAAGCCCCGGAACGTAACCTTCGGGCTTTATTCAAGAGGCGTTATATAAAGCAGAAACGGTACTGATAACAGTACCGTTTTTATAGGCAATACCGCACAACTCCTGTGCGTCAGATGCGACGTCCAGGTTTTCGTCAGATTGCCTAAATTCGACGCAGGCTTGCTGACGCAAGT
>CAMMYU010000120.1:0-30933 GCA_946528545.1 uncultured Ruminococcus sp. | reverse complement strand
TGCGTCAGCAAGCCTGCGTCGAATTTAGGCAATCTGACGAAAATCTGGACGGCGCATCTGATGCACAGGGGTCATGCGGTGTTGCCTTAAAAACAGTTTCATATAGGTAAAAATAACAAAAAAGTTAAATAAATTATCATATTTGTACAAAATCCCTAAAAACTGTGACGATTTTTTGTAAAGGAAAAAGATAAAAATGGCGGATTTGCCCTTGCGAAAATTTCAAAATAATGTTATAATTATAAAAATACGTTTTGTGAGAGGTTTGTGATGTCCTTATGAACTTTCACAAAAATGTATAACCAAATCGGAGGTGTGTCTACACATATGAAAAAGTTTTCCTACGTTGCTAAGGATACCTCGGGAAAAACGATAAAAGGTGTTTATGAAGCCGAGGACGAGCAGGAGCTGCGAGAAAAAATTCACGAACAGGGCTTGTTCCTGATAAGTTCATCAGCTGCTCTCGGATCGAACAAGAAATCTGCCCACAAGTTTGACACGAAGGAAATGGCTTACTGCTGCAGACAGCTTGCAGCTATGATGACCTCGGGTCTTACGATCGTAAAGGCACTTGATATCCTTTATAAAGAGGAAGAAAACAAGGGCGCAAAGCTTATATGGCGAGAGGTTTATGACAGCGTACAGAAGGGTGAAAGCTTCACCGGAGCGCTTGAGCAGAAAAAGGGATGCTTCCCTGACTTCTTCATTTCGATGGTTGATGCCGGAGAACTGTCCGGAAACCTTGATATCACGCTGCAGAGACTGAGCGACTACTACGCAAACTCAAACAAGCTGAACAACAAGGTTAAGGGCGCTATGACATACCCTATCATTCTGGGTATTTTGTGCGTAGCGATGGTTATAGGAATGTTCACCTTCATCATGCCTATATTCGCAGGACTGATGGAGGAAGAAAAGATGCCTGCACTTTCAAGGGCGCTGTTCGCATTCTCAGACTTCCTGAAGGCAAGATGGTATATCCTGCTTGGCGTACTGATATTCATTATCGGCGCTTGGATCTATGCAATGAAGGTACCGTCTGTAAGACTGAAATATGACTACATTAAGATCAAGATGCCTGCGGTCGGAAAGCTGATGGTAAAGATATATGAGGGTAGATTTGCAAGAACTCTGTCTTCACTGTATTCCAGCGGTATCCCGATGGTTGAGTGTCTTGAGAGATCGTCAAGGATCCTTCAGAACAGTTATGTTGATAAGATGTTCATTCAGGTAGTTGACGAGGTTAAGCAGGGCGCACCGCTTTCGCAGTCGCTTGCTAAAACAGAAATATTTGAGGGTATGTTTACCTCCATTATTTATGTTGGTGAGGAGTCAGGTGCTCTTGACGAGATTCTTGAAAAGGCTGCTGACTACTACGAGGAAGAGGCTGACGCAGCCGTAACAAGACTGGTCGGACTTCTCGAACCGCTGCTCATCGTATTCATGGGCTGTGCGATAGGTCTTTGTCTCGCCGGTATATTCCCGCTGCTCTATGGTTCACTGGAAGGACTCGAGAACTAAGCGCAAGGCCGGAAGACTTGATTCAAGGAATCTTTTGTCGGAGGCCTGCGCGAAAGCGGGCTCCCGACTGTAATAAAATAATTTATAGAGGTGAATGGACAGATGCTATCATTTGATATTTCTGATAGACAAATCAATATCGTAAAGGGCGATAACTCGTCCAATAAGATCAGGATCGAAAGATCACTCGTTGTTGAAGTTCCTGAGGATATGATCCTCAACGGTGAGGTAATTAACCTTTCGGGACTTGCAGATCTCCTGCTGACAAATCTCAAGGCTGAAGATATGATGGATAAGGACGCTATCGTAACATTCTCATCCAGCGGAATCGTGTTCAAGGAGCTTGTTGTTCCAAAGGCAAGAGGTAATGAGTTCCTTATGATGGTTCAGAACCACATGAGTCAGGAAATGGGTATCACAGATGACTACTCTATCTCGTATACTGTTGTAGGCGAGGCAGGAGAGGATAACCCGGGAGCAGTAAAGGTGCTCGCAACTGCCTGCCCAAGCTCCGTAGTTGAAAGCTATAGAAAGCTCTTCAACATCATGAGCATGACCCTCAGATCCGTTAATATCGGATGTAACTCAATTTCACGTATCGTACTTGCTGACAAGTCCAACCTTGAAAAGATGCCTCTCCTGGTTGTTCAGATCGATAAGAATTTCCTCGGTCTGACACTCTTCGAGAACGGACAGATGGCATTTGCAAGATATGTACCTATCTCGCCCGATGATTATGATCAGGACGACTACATTACAGAGGCTATCAACGAGAACATCTTCAGAATGGAGCAGTTCAATAAGGCAAGAGGCGGCTCGGGACTTGAGAATGTTATCCTCTACGGCTTCATTGAGGATTACATCAAGCTTGTTGATGCACTTGACGGTCTTGATATTCACGCTTCGGTTCTGGGTGTGCCTGCACAGATCACAGGATATGAGAACTTCGAGTTCACAGTGTTTGCAAATGCGATCGGTGCTCTGTACAGAAGAAATAAGCAGACAGAGCGTATTAACCTCCTCGAGGTCGACCAGTCCACAGGTAAGGGCGGCTCCTCGGGTATGGGCTCGATGATGGTGACAGCCGGCGTTTTCGTTGCAGCAGCCGCAATTCTTGTTACCGCTGCTACATTGATCTTTAATATCAGAGAGAGTTCGATCCAGAAAGATATTGATACAAAAAAGAAGGAAATCAAGAAGGAAGAGGAAATCAAGAAGAAAAATCAGATCCTTCACAATCAGAAGGATATCCTTCAGGCTTATTCCGATTACGTAAATGCAGCTAATTCAGCACTGAAGTCTCTGCCGAAGATCAAGCAGGATAACCTTGATAAAATCGACGAAGTTCTTTCGGAGTGCTATCATAAGGGCCTTACATACAATCTGGATACAGGCGCAATTCAGTTTTCAGATCTCAGATTTGAAACTCCTGATCAGATCAATACTGTTATTGATAATCTCTTTGCTCTCGGACTGTTTGAGTCTGATATCGACTACAGCGGATATACGGTCGAAGAACCGGAAGAAGACGATGATAGCGAAGAAAACGATGAAAAGGCTAAGTATCCTGTAGTCGTAAGCTCGATTACGATGTATCTGAAAGGAGAGGCTGAATAATGAAACTTAATTACCGTGATAAAGTAATACTTATTGTACTTTCGGTTTTACTTGTCCTTGTCGGAGGCTTCATGCTTTTTGTAAAGCCTGCAATGGACGACTGCAATAAAGCAAGCGATGAGCTCGAGGCTAAAAAGGTTGAGCTCGCAGACCTTAAAGAACAGAACAAAAAAGATGCAAACCTGAAGAATGAGATCAAGGAGCTCAAGACTAAGACCAATGAGGTCGCAGCTAACTTCTATGATTATCAGATAGGCTACGACGCAAACAAGACTGTTTACGATCTCTTCGGTGCAGAAGGTGTTGATATCGACGCAAGTTCAATGCAGATCTCAACCTACGGAAGCACAGTTCTCAGCCCATATCTTTACAATACAAAGCTTACATGGACTGATATGGATATGAGCGTAGATTCCTACAATGAGATGAACAATAAAGACGCGAAAGCAGCTGATAAAGCAGCAAAAAATGAAAATGCAGCAACCGCAACAGATCCGACAGCTGCAGCTTCTATGGCAGCGATTGGATGCTATCAGATCAATGTAGAATTTACATCAAGCTATGAGGGCTTTAAGAAGTTTGCTCAGAATATCACAACTACCAGAGAAAAGTCTATGGTGATCAAGAGTATAACAATTGATGATGTAAACGGAATGAGCGAAGAAGAAGCCGGCGAAGAGCATGAGGAAAATGTTGGCAAGATCAGCGGAACTATGCAGCTCCAGATGATCGTTCTTAAGAAGATCGCTGATTAATAAGACTAAATATGGCAGGAAAAGCCGTATATCTTTTCCTGCCAATTAGTGCTATATAAATGTTAAAATTTTTATCATCCTATTACGGGCTGATAATAAGGACAGCAATCGCAACCAAACGTAACCATGAGGGAAAGGTGGTAAAAATGAGTAAGGAAAAGAGGAAAGCAAATGCTAACCGATCCGGCGTCGTACTCGTAACTGCTGTTGGTGTTATTGTTATGATCACCATACTTCTTTCTGCTGTTATTCATTATGTTTCTGTAAACAAAGCACAGACAAATGATAATTATAAGAAAGAACAGGCGTATCTGACAGCCTCATCAACCGTTCAGAGTTTCGTTGCTCAGATCGAGCAGGATACTGCAGCTCCTGAATCGCAAGATAATACGGCTGCTTTATTAAAACAGAAAAAAGCTATCGAGAGTCTTCAGGCTCTTGCAAAGGCAAACAGCGGAAAGGGTACAACTACCGAGGTAAAGTATAACGGCGAGGACGGAAAGGCTGATGCTCTCGGTACTACTACCATTACGATCAAGACAAACAACGGAAGCGAAACAGACCTCGTTCTGCTCGCAAAAACAACTTATGCAGGCCATACTGAGCAGGTTGCAGCTCATATTTCTACAGCAACAAAGAGAAAGCCTGCAGATCTGAACAACTGTATCGAGCTTACAGGTGATCATGACCAGAACTACGATAACCTTAATGTTGTCGGCGATATGGCATGTCTGAATGATTCGACCTCCATCAGCTATAAATTTGCAAACAATGTAAATGTATACGGTTCGTATAAGATGGCAGGTTCTCTGTATCCCGGTCAGGAAAATTCCAAGGTGGTTCTTAAATCAGCTCTCTGGGACAGCACTCAGGGCTCATCAATGATAGTTACTGAGGGTATCTATTACTGGCTGGATTGTACATCTTCAAAGCTTAAGACAAACGACAACAGCTTTAACTACATCTGTACTGACGGCTGCATCAACTTTTCTGATACTAAAGGTAAAAAGTCCATAATCGGTTCTGCCGGCGGATTTGATGTTGATGCTTTCTGCAGCTATCTTTATGTTGGTAAAGAGGGCCTTGAGCAGTACGGTAATATGTGCGTTTATGCCGGCTCAGGAACGAATAAAGACGGCACAGCACGTAACGGTGATGCTTATTTTGACAATGAAGGCTCTGTAAATATTCACGGAAACCTTTATGTTGACGGCGACCTCTATATTGTTAAAAGACAGAATTCCACAACTATTACTGTAGATGGAAGCGTTTATGTAGGCGGAAGCGTTAAGATCCTGACAGCTGATAAATCAGCCGAAGCAATGGGTTGGGATCCTGCAAAGGGACAGTCTGTACCATATACACCACAACAAGTCATTTTAGGCACAACCGATCTTAATATCGGCGAAGCACCTCCGAAGTCGGGCAGAACTGAGAAGCCCGGTAGTTCCAAAGAGGACGGCACAATAGCTGCAAGAAACTTCTCAAATGATTATATTTACTCACCTGAGGATTTCTTCCTTACAGACGATACTTCACTTTCTCCTATAGCATCTACCTATAAGAGCTTCTACAACGGCGGAAACACTCTCACATTTGCTGACTTCAGAATGGAAGAGGATACTGCTTCTGACGGAAGTAAGGGTAAATATATCGGTGATGCATTCTTCAGATTTGTTGTAACCGATAGCTGTACACTTGATCCTAAGACTATACGTACATCGGGCGGCAATGATTCAACAGGCAAGGCTTATACATCTGACCTTGGCGGCCATTTCAGAACCTGCATAATTGTTAAGGATAAGGATATTGTTATCCGCCTCGGAAGAGGTTCTGAATGGGTTTGGGATGCTGCACAGGGTAAAAACATAGAGAAAGAGAAAAACGGTTTTTCATGGGATTCTCAGTACGATCCGCTGATCGTTGTTAAGAATGAGTCCGAAATGGTAACAGATTCTGAAACAGGCTCTGTAGACCATAAGTATAACTGCTACTTTGTTTCGGATTCAGGCACATCCTTTACAATCAACAGTACCCCTGATACGAATACAGGAAAGTATCTGCATTCATATCCCAGTGATTTCGTAAAGCCTTACTATCATATTGACAGTATTACTGTTCTTGATTATGATACATTTGTAAATGCATTTGATACAAATATCGTAAAGGGCAGCACGTGGAATCACGGAATGACTCCTAAGTCTGATTTTGTTATGAACGTTTCTGAAGTCGATGACGTAACGGCTGATACAGGCGTTAAGGCGTTCAAACCTGACCATGCAAGTATATTCTTCTTCATGGGCGAGGGTACAACATTTGAGGCAGGAAACAACTCTATCTTCCAGGGCTGCTGGTATTCACCTGATGCTACAGTCAATATCGCTACAGGCGGTATGAGTGGCTGGAACTTCTGCGACAGCGCAGGAAGCACAAAGTCAACTACCAGTCTTGGTGTCTGCAACATAGGCGTTGTCAACGCTGACAGCTTCGGAAGTAAAAACCTTGCATATTATGTATTTAATAAGCCTTCTGCTACATCATTGATGGCAGCAGCTAAGGGCGCAAAGGATAAGACCCTTAACGGCTTTAAGCTTGACAGATTTGATCATTATTAATGAGAGGAGCGTGCTTTTATGAAGCTTAATAAGCATAATAAAAAAGGCATGACGCTTGCTGAGTGTATCATCGCTATGGCTCTTCTTGGTATAATGTCTGCTATGCTGGTAACTGTTGCAGTTGCAGCTAAAAGACAGAATCTGAAAAATTATCAGAGATCACAGGAAATGTATGTCCAGTCCGCAAGGATCGAGACATACAATCCGGGACTTGTATCTGCTGATACATCAAGAATCAGAGTTAGTGCGTTGATCAGCAAGGCTGCCTCTGCATCCGGAAATGTATTCAATCTTTATGCAAAGCTCGGCGACTATGAGCTCAATACTACTACTTATGGATACAAGGCTTTGTCTACAGGTGTAAAGGATAAAGATGCGCAGTACACATTAAAGGCGCTTAAAAGCGAGTTCGGTACTGCTGTAGAGATCACTCCTAACGTTTCCAGAGGAGAGTATGTTATAAGGATATATAACTACTCAGGAACTGATCTGGATATGGAACTGTACACAGACCCTGAAAATGGCGGCACACTTTATGGCGCTGACGGAGCTTCGGCAGGAAATAACTATCCTAAAGAGCTTCTCAACGGTGGAATTGTTGAAATCGGCCTGAGAATCACAGCCTATGATGATATATTCAATCTTGAGCTTGGTGATATAGGCACTATTGAATTTGACAGCGGCTTGTTCGATGCCTTCTGTGAGACTGATGAATCGGGACACAGAACAGGAT
Source organism: uncultured Ruminococcus sp. (assembly GCA_946528545.1). Taxonomy (GTDB): domain Bacteria; phylum Bacillota; class Clostridia; order Oscillospirales; family Ruminococcaceae; genus Hominimerdicola. The sequence continues at coordinate 23,692 of CAMMYU010000120.1, read as the reverse complement.
ATGTAAGCATCTATATTGATAATAGCGGTCAGCTGCAAAGCAAGGAAAGCTATGAGGAAAATGTCACTACTTAAGGAGGGTGAATATAAATGAAAAAGAATAATAAAGGTTTCACCCTGGTAGAGCTTATAGTTGTTGTTGCTATCTTCGGAATTATTCTCGGTGCTATCCTGAATATTATCCGACCTACACAAGAGATCTATAACGATACAGATGAGACCATGCATACCAATACGATCGGTTCAGGTCTTGCTGAGTACATTGATGATGAGCTCAGATATGCTACAAATGTACTCGTGTTTGAAAACTATGCAGGCGTTCCTGAGGTTACCAATACAGGTTTAGTCGGCAACTATAAATGTGAGTTTACAAACTGTCTCGTACTTGACAACAGAAACCTCAGAGGCTCAAACCTCAAGGGCTTCTCAAGCAGTGCCGATACAGTTGCAAACAGAATGGGTGCAACAGGTGCTATCATCAAGGTAAGCAAGCTGAATACCGAGGGATTTAACTTCAATAACTCAGTAGTAGTTAAGGGAGTTGATTTCTACGATAAGTATAAGTTTGAATTCAATAAGTTTGATAAGGCTACCGATAAGATGTTTGATCTGGATTCAAAGGATAAGAAAACAGGTATATCAAGCAGCACAAATCTGACCTCGGTTGAAAACAATACAACAAACAAAGAAAAATTCAGAAGATGCCTGTATCTGAAGGTTCAGGCTTTCGTTCCTCGCTATGAAGGCGGAAAATATGTATTTACAAAGTCCAAGTTCAACAAGCTTACAGCGATAGACCTCATCAATATTAACATTAACAACGGTGATGAGTTCAATCTCCTCGGATCTCCTGATTTTTCTGTTCAAGGTGTAAATTTCTATTCTCTGTGTGGTACTGATCAGGCTTCTGCTCCTGCCGATGCTACTGACGGTCAGAAGTTATATTATGACACTGATGAGGATAACACCTATACTTATATTTTCTATAAGAAGGAATCCAGAGCAACAAAGCCTCAGTGTACATTGAAGTTCTATCGTGACATCACAGACCCCGATCAGCCCGGAGCTATGTATACTTCAGACAGAACTGCTCAGAAGGGTTCAACCTATAAGAACTTCCCGCTGCTTCCTGACAAGACAGGATACAAGCCCGGTTACTGGAAAGATCAGACTACCGGCGATAAAATTGATCCTTCCGCAGGATTCCTTATAACAGGGGATACAACCTTTATATGTATTTATGAGCCTGAAGAGGTTAAGCCGAGTCACGATGTTACTTATCTGAACTATGACGGCAGTGTGTATCAGACCGTTCCTGTAATGGAGACAGGAACCTGCCCTAACGGCATTACAGCGCCGTCTGATATACCCGAAGATAAGTATTTTATTGGTTGGGTATTGGTTGGCGACGAAAGCAAGACCCCATCGGATTGCGTAATGCCCGAAAACCCGGGTGCAGGTGCAGTGTTCTCCTTCAAGCCGAGTGTTGGAAACAACTATAAAGTTGAGTTCAGACCGGGCGGAGAAGGCACAGAGATCGATGATTCAAAAACAAAATATGTTAAGGTCGGAGACAAAGCGATCTGGACAGGCGAACCACCTGAGGCGCCAAGCGGAAAGGTGTTTGATAAGTTTGTACTTGAGGGTACAGGACAGAGTATGTCTGAGGTTTATGTAACGTCTGATTGTGTATTCTATGCAACATTTAAGGATGAAGTTGCTCCGGAAGAGCCGGAAGAGCCGGAAGAACCCGAAGAACCCGAAGAACCAACACCATCTGAAAGCACTTTAGATGTTCAGGTTGAAAAGATCAATAAGGATGCAGACTGGGGTGGCGGAAATGGACAGATATCCATTACGTTCAAAAATGCTTCATCTGAAACAATGAACAAAAAATACAAGTTCATTGTAACGCCACCTAGCGGAGTTAACATAACATCATTCAGTAATGCTTGGGGATTTGATGAAAGAATTAATAATTCCTTTGAGAATAACAGCATTGTATATATTGCTGATTGTAGCTATCACACTATTGCTCCCGGACAAAGCAAGACTTTGTCTATACAGTTAGGTATTTCAGGTGGAAGCCTTAATCCGTCAGGGTTTACATTGACTGTAGTAGAGATTTGACAATTTTCAAACATTTCACAGGCGGCTCAAATGAGCCGCTTGCTGAAAAGAACCCCCTGAGAAACCCTCAGGAGGCTCTTTTGAGCAAAACGTAAAGACAGCAAAAAAACAGCCGCCCCGTGCGGACGGCGTGATTTTTTTCATGTCATATTATCTGAACTGCATCTTTAAGGAGCTCTCTCATTCCTGTGAACTCCATGTACCAGTTCCCTATGATGTCGCCGTAAAGCGCTCCGACTGCTATCCCGACTGACAGGAACGGCCCGAATGCAAACTGCGATCCGCCGTTTATCTTTTTCAGGATAAGTCCGCCGATCGCTCCGCCGATAAGGCCTATGCCGAGCGCAACGAGTATTCCCTGTGTTCCGAGGAAGAGCCCCGCAGCAGCCATGAGGTAAACATCACCCATGCCCATAGCCCTCTCCTTTGAGATAAGCGCTATAAGCAGCAGCGGTACGCTTACACAGAATGCTCCGATAATGTGCGAGCTTATCGTAAGCTGAAAGTATTCGTCAGTCAGGAAGATTGAGGCAACTCCGAGAACTGCAATAAACAGACATACAAAGCTGTTTATAAGCTGAGTGTCCCAGTCCATGAAGAATACTACGATCAGTGCCGAGAACAGCAGGCAGCAAAGAATTGCAGGCCACAGGTTTACAATACCGTCAAAATGCCAGAACACAAACAGGTAGAGAAGTGCATTCAATGCCTCAACAACCGTGTATCTTGGCGAGATTTTAGCCCCGCAGGCATGACACTTTCCTTTAAGACAGCACCAGCTGATTATCGGGATAAGATCACGCTTCCTGATTTCGGTTCCGCAGGTCATACAGTGAGAATTGCGCTTGATAAGGCTTTCATTAAGCGGCAGTCTGTAAATGCACACGTTAAGAAAGCTTCCTATACAAGCACCGAAAATAAATACAAACACATAAATGACTAAGCTATAAATATCGTATTGAGTCATTTTACGTTCCTCCTTGAATAATAGGCTGGAACAATTATAGCACATTTTTCAGAAAAAGTAAAGCATAACTATAAAAAGGCAGCTTACCGCAGAAGCCGCCGTTCGCTTAAAATATTATCTGCGGAGACAGGAGTAATATTTATGAGAAACGGCCCAATAGGTCAATATCTTGTTCAGAAAGGCATGATCACCGAAGAACAGCTCAAGGACGTTCTTGAAAAGCAGAAAGAACGTAAGGGACAGCTCTTTGGTGACGTTATCGTAGACCTTAAATACGTTACAGACGTTCAGTTTGCACAGGTGCTCGCTGAGAGACTTAACGTTCCTTATGTAGACCTTGACAGTACTGAGCTTATACCTGATGTTGTAAAGCGTATCAACGAGCAGACTGCAAGAAAGTATACTGTTATTGCAGTCAATAAGGTAGGCAAGCGTCTTACAGTCGCAACTAATGACCCTATCAACTTCTATGTATTTGAGGACCTGCGTGTTCTTACAGGCTGCTCTATCGTACCTGTCCTTGCAACCAAGGCTTCTATCAACAGAGCGATCGGTAAAATGTACTCCGCAGGCAAGACAGACGCTATCGCCGATGAGGCTACTAAAGAGAAGGAAGAAGAGCTCGACCTCGAAGAACTCAAGGATATGTCTGAGGAGCGTATCGAGAATGCGCCTATCGTTAAGCTTGCTACGGCCATCGTTGAGAACAGCTTCCGTCAGCACGCAACAGATATCCATATTGAGCCTTTTAAGGATATGACAAAGATTCGTATCCGTGTAAACAGTGACCTTATTGAGCTTATGACCCTGTCAGCAGCGCTGCATACATCGCTCGTAACACGTTTCAAGATCCTCTCTGGAATGAACATCGCTGAGAAGAGAGTACCTCAGGACGGCCGTATGTCTCAGGTGGTTGACGGCACTACTATTGACCTTCGTGTATCTAATCTTCCTATGGTATACGGCGAGAAGATAGTTCTCCGTATCCTCGCAAGCGATGACTCCGTAAGACGTATTCAGGACCTCGGTATGACCGACTATAACTACGAGAGATTTGTATCCTGCCTGAAGGTGCCTCAGGGCGTTGTTCTTGTAACAGGACCTACAGGTTCAGGTAAATCTACTACACTTTATGCGGCTCTCGGTGAGATCGCAAAGCCTAACCTTAACGTTATCACGGTCGAAGACCCTGTCGAGAAGAAGATCAGAAATATTAATCAGTGTCAGATAAATGAAAAGGCAGGAATGACCTTCGGAGCTGCGCTTCGTTCTATCCTCCGTCAGGACCCTGACATTATAATGATCGGAGAGATGCGTGATACCGAGACTGCTGAGATCGGTATCAGAGCCGCTATCACAGGACACCTGGTTCTCTCCACACTTCATACCAATGACGCAGCTTCCACTGTAACAAGACTTGTGGACATGGGCGTTGACGCATACATGGTTGCGACATCACTTATCGGTGTCGTAGCACAGAGACTTGCAAAGGTGCTCTGCCCAGACTGCAAGAAGCAGACAATGTCAAACGATACGGATAATGAGCTGATGCAGATAGATCACTCTGTTCCTATCTATCAGCCGTGCGGCTGTCCTAAGTGCAACAACACAGGCTACACAGGCCGTACAGCTATCCACGAGATCCTCCTTGCTACACCTAAGATGAAGGAGATCATCGCTGCAGGTGCAAAGTCAGAACAGATACAGGAGCTTGCCAAAGAAGAAGGCTGCCGCCTGCTTCGTGACAACGTATCCCAGCTTGTACAGAAGGGTGTTACATCAATGGATGAGCTTGTTCGTGTAACATACGCAGTATAATCAATATTTTGTGACTGCTAGGCAGCACTCGAAATAAAAATAATATCTTTATTATATGGAGGTAGATCATTATGGCAATCAACATTAACAAGATTCTTGACGAGGCAAGGGCTCTGGGCTGCTCCGACCTGCACTTTACAGTCGGTATTCCCCCTATCGTTCGTCAGGGCGGTAACCTCAGAAAGCTTTCGTCTTATCCTGATATGACCGAGATCGAAATTCAGGACATCTGCAAAGACATCTGTAACGAGAGACAGCTCCAGCAGGTTAAAGACCACATAGATACCGACCTTACTTATGTATCAAGCAGAGGCTTCCGTCACCGTGTTAATATCTATCGTCAGAGAAATAACACAGCTATCGCTTTCCGTCTGCTGAGAAACGATATCCCGACACTTACCGACCTCGACCTTCCGCCTGTACTGGCAGAGTTCGCTATGCGTCCCCGTGGACTTGTTCTTGTAACAGGCCCTACAGGTTCAGGTAAGTCAACAACACTTGCTGCAATGATCGACCATGTTAATATCCATAAGTCGGCACATATCATCACAATTGAGGACCCTATCGAGTATATGCACGCTCACAAGAGATGTATGGTAAACCAGAGAGAGATCGGCCCCGACGTACCAAGCTTCTCAATGGCTCTGAGAGCTGCCCTCCGTGAGGACCCCGATATTATTCTCGTAGGAGAAATGCGTGACTTCGAGACTATCGAAGCTGCCGTAACCGCAGCCGAGACAGGACACCTTGTTATGAGTACCCTTCATACAACGTCCGCACCTTCCACCATCGACCGTATCATCGACGTTTTCCCTGCACATCAGCAGCACCAGATCAGAACTCAGCTCGCATCTGTACTTGTAGGTATCTGTACTCAGACACTCTGCCGTACAATGGACGGTACAAGCCGTGTAGCTTGCTGTGAGATACTGAACGCTACCGATAACATCAAGGCAATGGTTCGTGACGATAAGGTACACCTTATCAGCTCGGCAATGCAGACAGGTAAGGCACAGGGAATGCAGACTATGGACCAGGAGCTTGCAAAGCTCGTTCGTTCCAAGACGATCTCTATGGACGTTGCACTCGAGAAGTGCGTAAACCCTGCTGACCTCAAGAGATTTATCGCAGGCTGATAATTAATATTCCAATTAAAGGGGAACGGTTTTTGTTCCCCTTTTCTATCGGGAGGAAATATGGAAAGAATAAAAAAGCTTTTTCCGCAGGATAAACACCTGAGATTGAGTGTCATATTCTTTGCACTGGGGTTGGTAGTAAGGGTGGTTCTGTTTATCTTGTCAGATATATCTTCTTTTTCGGTTGATACATATGGAAGACCGGATAAAAACCTCGGTGGGATGGCAACATTGCTTGCCGTCGGAAACCCGATACTTGTTTTTATATCAATGTTCATTATCAACGCAGTGGGAAAGATTATCGGAACAATAGTTTCGACATTGACCTCAACAATTATATGCCAGCTCATTAACCTTGCTGCTGATATTCTTATTCTGACAGCATTTTATAAGCTTGACAAGTGTTTCAGCCCGACTGTAAAGTTGTTCTCAACAATATATGCGCTCAGCTATATCATAGGTCTTGTATTTGGCGGATTGATCTTTTTTCAGGTGCCGTTTAATATGCTTACTTTGATAGCGGCGTTCACATTTTATAGGTACAGAGTGCCTGAGATCGAAGCTGAAAATGAAGAAGGACTGAGTGAATAACTCAGTCCTTTTTATGTGCCCTTTCGGGGTCGTGCCAGACGTTATTATAAAGGAACACTATCACCGCCATAGCGATAATGATAAAGTATCCGAGGAAGCTCCAGCCGTCGGGAATATCTCCGAAGAGGAAAAATCCGAGGGTAGTTGTAAAAATAAGCTGTGAGTAATCATATACGGATATTTCCCTCGCAGGTGCGTGAGAGTATGCCGCAGTTATAGTGAACTGTCCTCCTGCCGCCGCAGCACCTGCACCCAGCAAGCAGAGAAACTGCTTTGTGCTCATAGGCTCATAGCTCATTATCATGAACGGCAGCGTCAGCAGACAGGAAAAAGCCGAAAAGCAAGCCACTATCAGCGGACCTTTTACCTTGTGGTTTCCAAGGTATCTTACGCAGGCGTAGGCAAGTCCTGCGCCCATTCCGCCGAGAAAGCCAACTATTGCAGGAAAGAGATCCGAGTTTGAAAAGCTCGGCTTTATAATGAAAAGGCTTCCGCCGAATGCCCCAAGTATCGTCAGAAGCTGTACAAAGGTCAGCTTTTCCTTTACAACTATTATCGAGAACACCACCGCAAAAAACGGCGACATTTTATTCAGCATTGAAGCGTCAGACAGCTTTAAGTGGTCTATCGCATAGAAATTACCGATCATTCCGAGCGAACCTGCCAGACAGCGCACAAACAGTGCAAACCTGGGCTTGTGCCCCTCAACCCTGAGTGGGATCTTGTTCTTCACCATAACTCCTATCGCAAACCACAGTGCCACAAAGTTTCGGAAGAACGTTTTCTGCATAGTGGGCAGATCTCCTGCCATACGCACAAACGCAAACATAAACGCAAAGCTGAACGCCGACAGAATTATATAGATGATACCGAGATACTTTTTCTTAACTGCCAATCTATCACCTTAATTCTGTTTCCTGTTCATATATTCGTGTTCCTCGGTCAGATGTCCGATAAGCTGTGAGAGCGTCCAGTCTTTGTTGTGCTCCGTAACTGCCGCTTTGAGAGGTATCTTCGCACCAAGCTGACGCAGCCGGCTCACAAACTGCCTGAGAGCAGTATCATCAAAGCCCGATATAACAAGCACCTCATCACTGACGGTAATATCCCGTCTTCCGCTGAAGGAGAACCCGTTCAGCCCGAAAAATGCTCCGACCTTTTCAGCGCCCTGTTCAGCAGAGGCGCTTATCATTTCTGCTCTGTCAGCCGAGCAGGCAGCCTCGACAAGCTTTTTCTTCTCCTCATCAAGGTTTACGCAGAGCACCTGTCTTTTTACTGTATCTCTTATCCTTGCTTTCATTTTCCGGACTTCTTTGCATCGTTTTCTCTGATCTCAACTCGTCTGATTTTTCCGCTGATAGTCTTCGGAAGCTCCTCAACGAACTCAACTATTCTCGGATATTTGTACGGTGCAGTAGACTTCTTAACGTAGTTCTGAAGCTCCTTAGCAAGCTCGGGTGAGCCTGTGTAGCCGTTAGCAAGCACGATAGTTGCCTTTACAACCTTACCTCTGATGGGGTCATCTGCTGCCGTGATAGCACATTCAAGCACGCTTGGGTGCTCCATGAGTATGCTCTCTATTTCAAACGGTCCGATACGGTAGCCCGAAGCCTTTATAAGGTCATCAGTTCTTCCCACATACCAGAAGTACCCGTCCTCGTCACGGTAGGCTGTATCGCCTGTGTGGTAAACACCGCCTCGCCAAGCGTTATCGGTGAGCTCCTTGTTGCGGTAGTACTCCTTGAAAACAGCAGGGTGTTTGCCCCTCTCGGTGCGGATAATTATCTCTCCTGTTTCATTTGCAGGACAGGACTTGCCCTCCTTGTCGATGATATCCACATCATAAAGCGGAGACGGCTTGCCCATTGAGCCGGGCTTCGGCTTCATACCGAAGAAATTAGCCACTACAACAACAGTCTCCGTCTGCCCGAAGGCCTCCATAAGGTCAAGACCTGTGTACTTTTTCCACTGGTTGAACACCTCGGGATTGAGCGCCTCACCTGCGATAGTCGAATATCTCAGGCTTGAAAGATCGTAGTTTTCAAGCCCTGCCTTTATGAAAAACCTGTACATGGTCGGCGGAGCGCAGAAGGAGTTCACCTCGTACTTTTCAAGCACTGAGAGCATTTTTGCAGGATCAAACCTGTCAAAGTCATATACGAAATTAACAGCGCCGAGTGCAGTCAGCCCGTACATTTTTCCCCATGCACACTTGCCCCAGCCGCTTTCCGAAACCGTCAGATGAACGCTTGTCTCGTCAAGGTGATGCCAATGCTTTGCCGTGATGAGGTGTCCTGCCGCATAGGAATGAGCGTGCAGCACCATTTTAGGATAGCCCGTTGTTCCCGAGCTGAAATAAGCGAGCATAGGGTCATCACGTTTTGTGTCACGTCTTTCAAACGTGGTGGGGTACTTTTCTATCTCAGCGAGGAAATCCGTCCAGCCCTCCTTAGAGCCGTGACAGACGAATTTCTCCTGCATATCGTCATATTCTTCCAGCGCTGCATCTATATGCTCAGTTACCTTGTCCTCGAGGGTCGCAAATATGTACTTCACACTTGCCGCCTTGAAGCGATATATGTAGTCCTTTTTCATAAGCTGGCAGGTAGCAGGAATAAGCACTGCACCTACCTTCATAAGGCCGTAAGCCACAAACCAGAACTCATAATGGCGTTTGAGCACAGCCATTACCATATCGCCCTTCTTAACGCCGTGAGCGATAAGCATATTAGCAGTCTGATTGCTCTTCTCAACGAACTCACGGTAGGTAAACTTCTTCTCCTCGCCGTTCTCCCCGAGCCAGTGCATAATAGTCTTGTCAGGCATTTCTTCGCCTATCCTATCAAGAATATCATAGGCAAAGTTAAAGTTATCGTCAAGTGTCAGCTCAGCAAAATTCAGCACTCCGTTCTCATCGAAGCCCTCTTTAAGAAACTGCTTGTAAAAAGTTCTGATATCGAATCCCATGTTCTTACTCCCTATCTGAAAAGCTTCGTCAGCTCTTCGGGTCTTGAAATTATTATGTCAGCACCTGCTGTTTCGAGCTCCTCATGTCCACGGAAGCCCCATTCACAGCCTATGCACTTTATTCCTGCATTATGAGCCGTTATCACATCAACGTCGGAATCGCCCACAATAAGCGTTTGAGCCGCCTCAGCCCCAAGCTCTGCCAGAATGTCATTAATGATAGCAGGATCGGGCTTTGTAGGCACGCCCTCACGCTTTCCGAGCACCATATCAAAGCACCCCTCACCGAAAATGCTCCGAACAATAAAGCCTGCAAACTGATCGGGCTTATTGGATGCCACAGCTATCTTAATGCCCTTTTCTTTCAGAGATTCCAACACCTCGGTAATACCCTCATAGGGCTTTGTCTTGTCAAGGCAGCGCCTCTGATACTGCTCAGCAAACCGAGCGTGAAAGCTCTCTATATTCTTTTTAGTTCTCATACCCTCGGGCAGAGCTCTCTCGATAAGCTTTGCGGTTCCGTTGCCCACAAAGTGCTTGTAGGTCTCGTAGTCAAAGCAGGGGAGACCCTCCTCCTCAAGGACGAAATTTACCGAATCCCCGAGGTCAAATATCGAGTTGACGAGCGTGCCGTCAAGGTCAAATATCACAAGTTTATACATCATAACCTCTTTATAATTAAAGTTACAGATATTATACCGCCCTTTTATGTATTGGCTGTGAACATTAAAACGAATATTCATTAATTCCGCTGATTTAAATTGTTAAAGCACAGCTCGAAAAATGCAAAAATAGTCCGCACCCGATAAAGGTGCGGACAATAAATCTATACATTATTTTGCCTTTGTTCTGATCTCCTCGTCAAGCTTGGCCACAAGCTCGTCAACAGGCATATTTGGTATCTCTCCTTCTTTTCTGGAGCGAACCGTTACAGTGTTGGCTGCAACCTCGTTATCACCGATGATAAGCATATAAGGCACTCTTGCGAACCTTGCGTTCTTGATCTTCGGGCCGATGTTTGAGTCTTCATCGTCAACCGTTGTTCTGATGCCCATATCCTCAAGCCTTTTTGAGAGGGCATAAGCGTAGTCGTTATGCTCGGGCTTGATAGGCAGCAGTCTTACCTGCTCGGGAGCGAGCCACAGCGGCAGCACACCTGCATATTTCTCAATAAGCAGAGCCAGCGTTCTCTCGTAGCAGCCGACAGATGTTCTGTGAATGATGTAAGGCATCTTCATCTTGCCGTCCTTGTCAACGTACTCCATGCCGAATTTCTTAGCTATCTGCATATCTATCTGAATGGTGATGAGCGTATCCTCCTTGCCGAATACGTTCTTTATCTGAATGTCAAGCTTCGGTCCGTAGAAGGCAGCCTCATCTATACCGATCTCATAGTCAAGGCCTATATCGTCGAGTATCCTCTTCATAGCACCCTGAGCTTCGTCCCACTGCTCAGCAGTACCCTCGTACTTGTTGTTCGGGTTAGCAGGATCCCACTGCGAGAATCTGTAGCTTACGTCCTCAGCAAGACCGATAGTTTCCAGACAGTACTTAGCCAGATCAAGACAGCCCTTGAATTCCTCCTCGAGCTGTTCGGGTCTGATGATAAGGTGACCCTCAGAGATCGTGAACTGACGAACTCTGATAAGGCCGTGCATCTCGCCGCTGTCTTCTTTTCTGAAGAGGGTAGAGGTCTCGCCCAGTCTCATAGGCAGGTCTCTGTAGGAACGCTTTCTGTTCAGGAATACCTGATACTGGAACGGACAGGTCATCGGCCTGAGAGCGAAGCACTCCTTAGTCTCATCATCGGGGTCTCCCAGAATGAACATTCCGTCTCTGTAGTGATCCCAGTGTCCCGAGATCTTATAAAGCTCTCTCTTAGACATATACGGAGTCTTTGTGAGCTGATAGCCTCTCTTGTACTCCTCGTCCTCTATCCAGCGCTGGAGTGTCTGAATGACCTTAGCACCCTTAGGCAGCAGTATCGGCAGGCCCTGACCGATGTAGTCAACGGTCGTGAAGTATTCAAGCTCACGTCCAAGCTTGTTGTGGTCACGCAGTTTAGCCTCTTCCATCTGCTTCAGATGAGCTTCGAGCAGGCTTGCCTTCGGGAATGCAGTACCGTAGATACGGCTCAGCTGTATACCGTCCTCGGCCTTGCCCCAGTAAGCACCCGTACACTGAGTCAGCTTGAAAGCCTTGACAGGTGCAACGCTCATAAGGTGAGGGCCTGCACAAAGGTCGATGAAATCGCCCTGCTTGTAGAAGGAGAGCACCTCGCCCATTTTGTTGTGCTTTTCGATGAGCTCTACCTTGTATTTCTCGTTTCTCTCCTTCATAAGAGCGACCGCCTCATCGTAAGGCAGCTCAAATCTTTCAAGCTCGTAGCCCTCTTTAACGAGCCTTTTCATCTCGGCTTCGATCTTTTCAAGGTCGGCAGGAGCAAAAGGCTTTTCAACCTCAAAGTCATAGTAGAAGCCTGTCTCGGTAGCAGGGCCTCTTGCAAGCTTTGCCTCGGGATAAAGATTCTTTACAGCCTGAGCCATAAGATGTGCAGCTGTATGCCTGAATGTCTCAGCACCCGACTTTGATTCAAAGGTCATTACCTCAAATTCGCAGCCGGAGTCAACGACTGTTCTGAGGTCCTTTACCTCTCCGTTTATCTTTACGCAGCAGGCAGCCTTGTAAAGACCCATTCCGATCCCCTTGATGATCTCGGAAGCAGGCTGAGCGCTCTCTATCTGCTTTACCGAGCCGTCTTTAAGCTTTAGTTCGATCATTTTTTTTACCTCCTGAAAAATTTTAGTCTGTATTAGTGCCCTTTGAGGGCTTATTTACTATTCATAAACGAAAGAAGATTTGTGTATCTTGTCACATACATATATGCCCACACGCATATCAGCCCGACACTCAGTATTGTGAGAACATCTCCCATTATGCGCCTTGCTGTTTTGCCGATCACACGGGTCTTTTTCCCGTCTTTTGCCTTTATTACGGAAAGCTGTGCGAAAAACGTCGAAAACCAGTAAGACCCGATCCAGAACAGCACAAAGGTCAGAAAACCCTGCAGCTCGGAGATCACACTCGTGTAGGTTATATAAGTGATATATCCGCAGCAGCTGAGACAGGCAATTGAAATCACATAGCAGATAATTGCCGGTACTCTTCTTTTTCTCATAAAATCCTCCTCAATAAAAAATCCCGTGAGAAATAAAATCTCACGGGACGAAAAAATTCGTGGTTCCACCCTGATTCGCACAGAACAATGCCCTGTGCCTCATTATCCCGATAACGCAGGGCTGCGGCGTGTATTAAACGCACTCGGAGGCGGTGTCCCTGTTCGCTGCACCTGCTCTGCTTTCAGCCTCGGCAAAGCTCTCTGGAAGATGTTTCTGCAAATGGGCTTCCTCGTCATAGATTTCACTATATCTATGGCTATTCTACCACCATTTTACCGACTTGTCAAGAGAGCGTACTGAAAAATTTAAAAAAATGTAATAATGAGAGGAAAATACCTTGACAAGAAAGCGATTTTGTTATACAATAATATTATGCATTATAGTTTTTATATACTGGGGGACTATGGTTCTCTTTTTTATAAAATTACTTTTGCAAATTTGTATCTTTACAATTTAATATGGGTGGGTATTTTTTGATGTTAATATTATTAACGGAAGAAAATATCCATACTTTCTAAGAAGGAGGAAAGCTATACATGGGAACAGTAACTGCGATACTGCTATGTTTAGTTGCTCTTGTTCTTGGTGCTGCGGTAAGCGGCTTGCTCTGCTATAAGCTTGGATACAAAAACCGTCAGAAGACGGCCGAGATGCAGATAGGCTCCGCTGAAAAAGAAGCTGAAAGAATAGTTGATTCGGCAAAGAAGGAAGCCGAGTCAATGAAGAAGGAAGCACTTATCGAGGCTAAAGATGAGATTCACAAGTCTCGCCAGGAAACAGAGAAAGAATTAAAGGACAGAAGGTCCGAGGTCTCCAGACAGGAGAGAAGGATCCAGCAGAAGGAAGAGTCTATCGATAGAAAGCTGGATAACATGGAGAAGAAGGAAGAAACCCTCAACAAGAAGCTGAAAAAGGCTGATGAAAAGCTGGAGGAGGCCGACAGGATCAAGAAGTCCCAGCTCGATATGCTTGAAAAGATTTCGGGCTTCAGTATCGATCAGGCAAAGGATTACCTTCTTACTCAGCTTGATGAACAGCTCACTCACGAGAAGGCTGTAAGAGTCATGAATTATGAAACTCAGGTCAAGGAGGACTGCGAGGCAAAGGCAAGGCAGTATATTTCGCTGGCAATTGCAAGATGCGCCGCAGATCAGGTTTCTGAGGCTGCTGTATCGGTAGTGGCACTGCCTAATGATGACATGAAGGGCAGGATCATCGGCCGTGAGGGAAGAAACATCAGAACGATCGAGACACTTACAGGTGTTGACCTCATTATTGATGATACTCCCGAGGCAATTACTATTTCATGTTATGACCAGGTAAGAAGAGAGGTCGCAAGGATCGCTCTTGAAAGACTTATCCAGGACGGACGTATTCATCCGACAAGGATAGAGGAAATGGTCGAGAAGGCAAAGAGAGAGGTAGAGCAGAAGATCAAGCAGGAGGGCGAAAGAGCTGTGCTTGAGACCAATGTTCACGGCCTTAATCATGAGCTTATCAAGCTTCTCGGAAGACTTCGCTACAGGACAAGCTTCAGACAGAACGTACTTAATCATTCTATTGAGGTTGCACATCTCGCAGGAATGATGGCATCTGAACTGGGTGTTGATGCAAACCTTGCAAGAAGAGCAGGTCTGCTTCATGACATCGGTAAGGCTCTCAGCTATGAAATCGAGGGCTCGCACGTTCAGATCGGTGTTGATGTATGTAAGAAGTATAAGGAAAGCGCTGAGGTTATTCACGCTATTGAGGCTCACCACGGTGATGTTGAGACCAGAACTGTAGTAGCTGCACTTGTACAGGCTGCTGACGCTATAAGCGCTGCAAGACCCGGTGCAAGAAGCGAGAACTATGAGAACTATATCAAGAGACTTGAAAAGCTTGAGGAGATATGCAGTTCTTATGACGGCGTTGAGAAGTCATTTGCTATTCAGGCGGGTCGTGAAGTCAGAATTATGATTCAGCCTGAGAAGATCAACGACGAGAAGATGGTACTCGTAGCGAGAGAGATTGCCAAGAGAATAGAGACCGAAATGGATTATCCGGGTCAGATCAAGGTAAATCTTATTCGTGAGAGCAGAGTAGTTGAGTATGCAAAATAGCTTGAAACAAAAAGCGGACGGAATTCTGTCCGCTTTTTTAATAACTCCGTGAGGAGGAGAAAAATGTCAAAAAAAATTGAAAATAAAAAAGAACGAAAGCACCTTTTCGGTACAAGCGAAAAGAGTGACTTCATACTTAATATGTCGGAGGAGTCCGCACAGAAAATGAGTGGAATATACGGATTGATCTGCATAGCTTTTCTGTGTGCTATGGCGATACCGTACTATTTCACACAGAATATAGTGTATGGCGAGGACAAGGAAATAGGAAGAACACTTTATCTGAATGAGAAGTTCATATTCTTCATATCGACAGCCGTTCTTATAACTGGTTTTGTCGGCTTTATTATCTTTATGGTAAGCTGTATGAAAAAGCAGGTGCTTTTAGAAAGAAATAAAGCATTGTTCCTGCCTGTGCTGATACTTGCGGTAACGCTGGTGTCCTGTCTGGCATCGGGAGAGATCTTCACCGCCTTTTACGGCTATCTGGACAGGTCTGAGGGTATGCTTACTATCATAGGCTATTGGGGTCTTTTTGCGGCAGGCTTGTCTGTAACAAATGCTGACAGACGTCTGCACATCAGTGATACGTTCGTAGGCTTCGGCATTTTCCAGAGCCTTGTGGGCATCCTGCAGGTGATACCTGCGACTGCAAAGATAGTTCCAAATTACTTTAAGGATGTTTTCTATGGCTTTTCAGATGATAAAAGCGGTCTGATATTCAATTCTGAAACAAAGCTTTACTACACAAGAGAGTATATTCCTACGGGCTTTGTGTGCTCGCCTCATGCGCTTGCGGCAGTGCTTACGCTAACCTTTGCGCTGGCGCTTATCGGCTTTGTGTATGCAGAGTCTAAGGGCAGACGCATTTTCTGCGGCGCAGGAGCGCTTCTTATGTCGGCTGTGATGGTTCTTACCTGCACGCTGACAGCAGTGGTAGGACTTGGAACCGTGCTGCTTATTACATTGGTGATAACAGCAATCAAGGCAGGCAAGGAAAAAGCAAAGAAACCAATAGCTGTTTGCTGTGCTGCACTGGTTGCAATAGGGGCAGTTTTCGGAGCGCTTGCAGCAGCAGGGAAGTTCAGGCTGCTTGATGAGCGTCTTATCTATCATGACAGCTTCGACAGACTTTCGATCTCGGACGTCGACCGTAATAAAGAGAGCGAGTGGATATACTCATACCTTTGGGATAACGGCTCGTATGTCATCGAGCAAAACCCGCTGTTCGGTGTCGGTCCTGATAACTGGTCGAAAATGGTTTCGCAGTACGGACTTGACATAGACCGCAGCTACAACGAGTTTATCGACATTTTCATGACCAGAGGTATCTTTACTCTTGTACTGACCTGCCTGTTCTGCATCTTGACGCTGATAAAGGGCTTCAGGACGCTGGCGGCCTTCATTTCAGGAAAAGCCCGCGCAGCAGATGCGGCATTCATGGTCGCAGTTACAGCTTATCTTGTGCAGTCGGTGTTCAATATAAGCTCAGTAACATCAACTCCGTACTTCTTCCTGATACTGGGCTTGGTATGGAGCAGGGAAGCGCTCGGCAAGGTGAAGAAAGAAGCATAAACAAAAACGGAGAGCACAAAGCTCTCCGTTTTTTTATATTTTATACATAAAAAAATCCCCGAGCAAAAACTCAGGGCAGATGGAGCGGGTCGTAAGAGTTAAACTCACATCTCCTACCGGGAAGGAAGGTATTCTAACGTTGAAATAAACCCGCATAAGAAGCGGATTACGAGGCTCGAACTCGCTACCTCCACCTTGGCAAGGTGGCGCTCTACCAGATGAGCTAAATCCGCATATTATAAGGAGAGCAGTCAATCATCATGCCGACTTATCTGCCCGCCGAAGTGCTTCCGGACGGAATCGAACCATCGACACGGGGATTTTCAGTCCCCTGCTCTACCTACTGAGCTACAGAAGCAAAAAGCGACCGGAATGGGGCTCGAACCCACGACCTCTAGCGTGACAGGCTAGCGTTCTAACCAACTGAACTACCCGGCCAGCAGAGCCTATAGCTCTAAAAATAAACATCTGATGCAAAGCATCAGACGTTTTTGGTGGGAGTTACAGGGCTCGAACCTGTGACCCTCTGCTTGTAAGGCAGATGCTCTCCCAGCTGAGCTAAACTCCCAAACGCTGGTGTTGGGGATAAGTCCCACAACAATAAATATTATACAGCATTATCGCCCGTTTGTCAAGCGTTTTCTGAAAAAAATACAATTTTGTGCAATCTGCCCTGCTCTATGAGCTCAAACATACTGTCGTACTGCATAATACACAAAAAATCGGACAGAGCCCTGTCCGATTTTTATATTACTTGTTATTGTTATTGTTGAGCTGGTCTTTCAGCTTCTGCTGTTCCTGCTCCATAAGCTTCATAAGATCCTCAAGCGACTGTGCCGAGCTGCCTGCGCTTGGTGCAGAGGTTTTCTCTGTCGGGCGAGGTCTTGCAGCTGTTGTTCTGGGTCTGCGTCTTACGGGCCTTCTTGCTGCGGTTCTTCTTGCAGCAGGTGCGTTCAGGTCGAGCTTGAGGTCATTGTCATCACCGAATGAAGGTGTCTCAATAGTTCTCGGAGCCGGTGTCTGAACGGCTGCGGGAGCTTCCTGCTCTGCAGGCTTGGAGAACTGAACATTATTCTCAGGCTCAAATCTGATCTCCTCCTGAGGTGCATAAGTCTGCTGAGCAAATGCGCCGTCATCAGAAGCCACTGTCTGCTGCTCATTCTGCTTATTGAGGTGGTTAGCGATCTGTTCGCCCTCATTCTGTCCGCCGAAGAGGAAGTCGTCGAGGCTGACATTTTCAGTCTCGTTGCCCTTCTCAAACTCGTCTTCATCGTCATCGTCTTCATCATCTTCGTAAGACGAGCCTGTAGCAATTGCAATAATGAGCTCAATTACAATAAGCAGGAAAACAGGAACTGCCAGACAAACGATAAAGCCGAACTTAGAAATAACAAAGTTGAGTACCTTACCTGCTGTTCTATAGTAGCTTGAAGCAGTACCGACTATATTCTTTGACTTTATCTGATAAAGCTTGTTAGGATTATTCTCCTGATAAATTGTGTAGATAACACCGCTTTTATCCTCAGCCTCGCTGATGTCATAAAGTCTGAAAACGCTTGTACCCACTCCCGGAACGTTCTCACAGACGATAGCCTCGCCGATCTTATCAACACTCGGGGTAGTATTATTTGATGCTATTACCAGTGAGCCCTGCGGAACACTGTCACCCATTGCGGTCGAATCCATAAGGTAGAGACTGTATCCTGCAATTGTCGGTGTAACATCTTTATTCTTGAAAATAACCTTGCTTATCAGCAGAAGAATACCTGCTTCAAGTATAATAAAAACTATAAAGAATATCAGGACATTTTTTCCTGCCGAAGATTTCTGCTTGGTAGCACTGCTCATAAGAGTACATTCCTTCCTTTTATTAAGACAGACAAGCAGCGCACACAGCGCCGCTTCCTGACCGAATTATTTCATTTTGCGGTTCAATTTTTATTATAGCACATGATTTTATAAATTTCAACCGTTTTAACACTTTTTTCACGAATTAAGCCGCACTTTACCTGAAGAAAACAGTAATAGTGTACAGACCGTCATTCTTTACAAGGGCAAATTCATTGGTAGCCCAGCCTGAACCTGTCTGGTTAACTGCTTCAAACAGAATGTTATATATTTCAGCGCCCGAGCCTGTATAGTCATCAAAAAGCTCGGAAACCGCCTGATTGTAGTGGTCAGCGTCGGAGCACTTTATTCTTGCAGCATAGTCGCCGTCAGTCATTGACGAAACCGCAGCATACTGCATAACATCATAAGCGGAGGTAACACCGTCATAATAGTAACCCATTCTGATATAGTATCCCAGCGATTCAGAGGAAGCAGTCGGGTAGGTGATATATCTGTTTTCGTCTGCCTCATGTGTAATGGAGATTTCCTCATCGGTCAGGCCAAAGTAGTCATATCTTCTGTAGGGCGAGCCCGAGGCTGTCATAGGATCGTTCCATGTTACATCAACGTTTGTCCATTCGTCTTCTATTTTTATCTTATTCCAGATATGAGGCTGAGGTCCTTGCTCATCGGAAGCAAAGCCGCTTACGCATATGCAGTCTATATCAGCCCTTGCACAAAGAAGCTGCATAGCCTTAGTATAGCCCTCGCATACAGCCATGCCCTCAACAAGGCAGCCGTAAGCCGAATGCGGAGCAGAGCCGCTTTCCGAATACTGGCAGTTGTCAACTATAGTATCGTGGAAATAAAGCACCTTCTTATAATCAGACCAGCCCTCATTCACTCCCGACATTATATCGTCAAGCTTCTGATCGAGCATAGCTCTTTTAAGCTTAGCCTCATCTTTTGTCATAGAGTAGTAAAGCCTGAGGTTAGTGACATTTCCGTTTTTATCAACGCTTATCGAGTACTCCGAGCCTATATAGTCGATATACGGCATCTGCGAGAGTATTATCCCGATAAAGTCGCTTATATCCTCACGGCTGATTACAGAGCCGTCAAGGGCTATATCATCTTCAAAGTCGGTTATTCTTCTGTAAATGTCGCTCAGAGTTCTCTTCTGAGCATCTGTCATATTTTCTGTAACAAGCTGAGCTGACTTCGGAATGTTAAAGGTTTCGGTCGGAGCAGTGTTCTGCTCACGGTAGGGCATAGTACGGCTGACATACCCGGACGAGCTGCTGCCGGTAACGGTCGTATTTTCGTTCTTGGAGCTGCTGTGCTCTACAGCCATGCAGCCGCCAAGCAGCATAGCAGCAGTCAGTATTCCAAGCAATGACTTTTTAGAAACCATTCCTGTCACCGTTGTCCTCTCCCTCAATAAAGTTACTTTTCTAAGCTTACTTGCTCTCTTTCAGCCAGACCCTCAGCCTGACTATCTTTTTATCGCTGACCTCAGCTATTGAGAATCTTATGTCCTGCCATTCGAGTTCAGCCGTTTCTCCGTCCTCGGGAATATGCCCCAGAAGCTCCGTCACGAAGCCTCCTATAGTATCATAATCCCCGTCATATTCTCTGCCGAGCGCTTCCATTACCTCTTCGCAGCCTGCAGTGCCCAGCACCTCAAGCTTTCCGTCGCTCAGCTTTATTATCTCCTCAGTCTCGTCGTCATATTCGTCCTGAATACTTCCGACTATCGTTTCGAGAAGGTCTTCCATAGTGATAATTCCGGCAGTACCGCCGTAGTCATCTACCACAACAGCTATCTGCCCTCTCTGGGTCGTGAACTGCTCAAACAGCTCGCCGCATTTGTTGCTTTCGGGCACGAACATGATATCTCTCATAAATTTGCTGACAGGGGCATCTCTGTCGCTGTCATCGAGCACCAGTCTGAGCAGGTCTTTTGCAAAGACCACTCCGCAGATATTGTCATTGTTCTCATGGTAAACAGGGATCCTTGAAAAGCCCTCGTCAATAATGAGCTTTATCGCCTCTGTGACAGGGCGGTTATCCTCAATTGCAGTCATTTCAGTCCTGTGAGTCATGACCTCACGCACCTCAATGTCATCAAAATCGAAGATATTGCTTATCATTTCGGCCTGGCTCTCTTCAATAACGCCCGACTCTCCGCCCTCATTGACCATAAGAAGTATCTCCTCCTCGGTCAGAGCACGTTTCTGCTCTCCTTTAACGCCCATGAGCCTGAGCCCTGCTCTTAAAAAGAACCTTCCGAGACTTCGGTTTGGCCCGTCCTGATCCATGATCTTCACCTTTCTGTGTTAAAAGACGCTGTTCACACTATATCTGCACAAATACAAATATTTTCCCACTTAATATTGTACACGAACCGACAGCATTTGTCAATAGATTTTTAAGAATTCCGTAAAAAATATTTGCTTTTTCCAAACCTTCGTAAGAAGCCCTTGAAAACAATGCGCATTTTCGCAGAACTTTTATACAATATGACCTCTGAGAGCTTTATGTGCAGCTCAACCCTCTTGAAAAGGTCGGAAAAATGTGGTATACTAAAACTAACAATGCTGCCGAAAGGAGTGTATGCAAAATGAAATACACCGAAATGGAGGTACTGCAGTTCTGTGAGGAGAACGATGTCAAGTTCGTAAAGCTCATGTTCTGCGATGTTTTTGGAAATCTGAGGACTATATCTATACTGTCGGGAATGCTGAATGAGGTGTTTCGCTCAGGGCTTACGTTCAGCACCTCTGACGAGTCGGGCTTTCTGGGTGCGGCGTACTGCAATCTGAAAATATTCCCTGACCCAGATACTATGGCTCTGCTGCCGTGGAGACCTCAGCACGGAAGAGTAGTGCGCTTTTTCTGCCATGTCAGGTACGAGGACGGCACTGCCTTTGAGGGCGACGGAAGGTTCTTCCTTAAAAATGCGGTCGATTATGCCGCAGGAAAGGGGTATAATTTCAGGATAGGTACCTCCTGCGAGTTTTACTGCTTTGAAAAAGACCAGAATGACCGTCCAACGGACATTCCGCTTGATCAGGCAGGCTACTGCGACTGTGCGCCGAATGATAAGGGTGAGAACCTGCGCCGTGACATCTGTCTGACACTGGAAAAAATGGATATAATGCCTGAAAGCTCACGCCATGAGCACGGCCCGGGTCAGAACGAGGTTGACTTCATGTATGCATCACCGCTGCAGGCGGCTGACAATCTTGTGACCTTCAAAAATGTGGTTAAAACTATGGCTGACAGGAACGGTCTGTATGCAAGCTTTATGCCTAAGCCCCTGCCGGATACCTTCGGCTCGGGACTGCATATAACGCTAATGTGCATGAAGGGGACTGAAAATATCTTCGACCCGAAGCTTGATATGCTCTCTGAGGAAGCAGCGAGCATGATAGCAGGCATACTTGGCAGGGCAAGCGAGCTTACCCTGCTCTTTGACCCGACAACCAACTCCTACAGCCGTTTCGGAGACAGGCTTGCGCCTGCCTATGTGAGCTGGTCTAAAGCGAATTATTCGCAGCTTTTGCGCACTCTTAAAAGAGGCCGCAAGGAAAACGGCCTGATACTCAGGTCGCCCGATAATTCCTGCAATCCTTATTTTGCGATAGGACTGCTCATTTATGCGTGTCTGGAGGGCGCAATAAAAAAAGAAAAGCTCTGTCCTCCGATAGAGAAGCCCTACAGCGCTATGTCTGATGAAGAGAAAAATGGCCTCAGAAGCCTTCCGAGAGACCTCGGCGAAGCCATTGCCGAGGCTGAAAAGAGCGATTTTCTCAGAGACCTTATCCCGGAGGACTTCTTCGAGTGCTATCTTGAAAACAGACGCAGGCTCTGGAGTGAGTATCAGAGCTCTGAGGACAGGCAGGCATTTGACCGCAAGCACTATTTCAATTTTATCTGACGGGAAGATATTTTATGAACCGACAAAACATAAAACGCAGGCTCACAGGACAGCACCAGATGTCAGAGGCATTTGTGCTGGCGGCTCTGCTTGCATTCTGCGGCGGCTTTCAGGATGCGTACACCTATCTTCTGAGAGATCAGGTGTTTGCAAATGCCCAGACGGGAAACGTAGTTCTAATGAGCACCGAGTTTATAGACGGCAAATGGAGCGCCTCTCTAAGGCACCTGATACCGCTTATATCCTTTGCGGCAGGCATTTTTATTGCAGAGTGGATCCAGGTTAAGTTCAAGGAGTCTAAAAAGCTGCACTGGAGACAGATCGTCCTCATTATAGAAATGCTTATTATGATTTCTGTGGGCTTCTTTCCGCAAAGCCTGAACCTTTCGGCAAACTGCCTTGTGTCATTTTCCTGTGCTATGCAGGTGCAGTCATTCAGAACAGTCAGCGGAAACGCTTATGCAAGTACAATGTGTATCGGCAATATCCGAAGTGCAGTTACCTCGCTGAGTGAATACATCAGAACGAAAAGACGCTCATACAGGGATACGGCTCTCCACTATTTCGGAGTTATAGCCGTTTTCGCAATGGGAGCAGGTATCTGCGGACAGATAACACCGCACCTCGGAGTAAAAACTATATGGCTGTCACTGCCTATATTGTTCCTGTCGCTCCTTATGATGGAGCTTGACAGGGAGAAGTAGGCTTCGGAAAAAAACTACGAAAGGAGAGAAGCGTATATGGAACGCATACTGATAGTGTCCTCGGGCAATCAGGCTGTGGGTGTGCTGACAAAGCTTATTAAAGAGCTCTACAGCGGCTGCAGGATAAGCGTTGCCGAGACAGCAACTGATGCAAAGCGTACAGTCTCAAACACTGAGCTTGACTGCGTGATAATTAACGCTCCTCTCCGGGACGATTACGGAAAGGAGCTCTGCGAGATAGTCTCAAGTGACACCGACGCTTCCATTATATTCATTGCAAAGGCAGAAAACTGCGATATGCTCTGGGAGCAGATGGAAGACCTCGGGGCGATGATAATTCCGAAGCCCCTGAGCAGAACTGATTTTTACCGTGCTGTCCGTTTTGCGGATTCGGCAAGAAGCAGAATGCTCGGCATACGCTCTGAGAACTTCAAGCTGAAAAAGAAGCTTGATGAAATAAGAGTAATAAACCGTGCAAAGCTTGCTCTGATGACCTACCTCGGCTTTACCGAACAGCAGGCTCACCGTTACATAGAAAAGGAAGCTATGGATATGCGCTGTACAAAGCTTGAAATATCCGAAAAAGTAATAAGAATGTACGGATAAAGAAATCCCCTCTGAATTACAGAGGGATCAGCTTGTTGCAAAAGCTCTTTTAAAAGGGGGCTGGGGCGACAGCCCCAGTGGGGCAAAGGGGCGAAGCCCCTCCTCTCCCCACCGCCCGAGGCGGTGACGAGCGAAGCCGAGGAAC
>CAMMYU010000119.1:0-15002 GCA_946528545.1 uncultured Ruminococcus sp. | reverse complement strand
GTTTGACAAGGCACAGGATAAAAAGGCTCTCTTTTTTGTAAAGCAGGAGCCGCAGGCATCGCCGATGATAGAACAGGGCGTGCCTATGATAGAGCAGATCGACAAAAAGGATATTCTGCTATCCTATCCGTATGAGTCTATAAAGCCGTTTATAACGCTCCTCAATGAAGCTGCCGCTGACGAAACCGTAGTGTCGATAAAGATGACGCTTTACAGAGTGGCTAAGAACTCAAAGATAATAAAGGCTCTCTGTCAGGCGGCCGAAAACGGCAAGGAAGTGCTGGTGCTCGTTGAGCTCAGAGCAAGGTTTGATGAGGAGAACAACATCGGCTGGTCAAAGCTGCTTGAGGAGTCGGGCTGCAGGGTAATTTACGGACCGCAGGGGCTTAAAGTACATTCTAAGCTCTGCCTTATCACAAGGAAGATAGGCAGAGATGTAAAGTACACAGTACAGATAGGAACAGGCAACTACAACGAGAAAACCGCAGGTCTGTACACCGACCTCAGCCTTATGACCTCGAACCGTGAGATAGCCGAGGACGCCTGTGAGGTGTTCCGCACCTTGCAGATAGGTGAGCTCGTTGAGGACTCAAAGCTTTTGCTGGTTGCTCCGCACTGCTTACAGAACAAGGTGCTTGAAATGATGGACAATGAGATAAGCATCGCAAAGGCAGGCGGCGAGGGCTATGTGGGTGCTAAGCTCAATTCACTGACCGATAAGGCTATCATTGACAAGCTGATAGAGTGCTCTCAGGCAGGTGTTAAGGTTGACCTTGTTATAAGAGGTATTTCCTGTCTGGTGGCAGGTGTTAAAAAGGTGACCGAAAATGTGACGATACGCTCTATTGTCGGGAGGTATCTGGAGCACGCAAGAATTTATATTTTCGGCACAGGCGTAAGAAAGAACGTCTACATATCAAGTGCCGACTATATGACCCGAAACACTACCCGCCGTGTTGAGGTCGCAGCACCTATCCTCGATGAGGAGATCAAAGCAAAGGTGCTCTATATCTTCGAGACACAGATGAAGGACAATGTGAAGGCTCGTGTTATGCAGCCCGACGGCAGGTATAAGCGTGCCGAGCGTGGCGATGTCGCAATAGATGCACAGTCACGCTTTTTTGCCGAGGCCTATGCAAATGCCCCGAAACAAACAGCGCAAATCAAAACAGCGCCTAAGAAAAAAGGTTTCTTCGCAAGACTAAAAGCCTTCTTCAAAGGCTCAAAAGAATAGCCCCTCTGTACCCGGACGGTATCATAGTATCTACGTGACCTGTCGGGGGAAACCTTTCTGAAGAAAGGTTCTCCCCCGGACCCCCTTTCCAAAGACTTTTAACTTAATTTTGCCCCTCAGGAGCAGCCTTGACAGAAAAGTGGAACGAGTTAAAATGCTCACTCTTTCAATGAAGCTCCTGAGGGGCAAAATTATACTAGAAGTTTTAGGAAGGGAGTTTGAGGGAGAACCCTTTTTCAAAAGGGTTTCCCTCAATAAGTCATACAGGTATTATAGCACCGCCCGAACACAGAGGGGTTTTGCTGTATTCTTTTTGGCTTTGTGTGAGAATTGTGTGAAATTTAACAAAAGTTCAGTATTATGGCTTTACAAATTATTTAAATTATGTTATAATGATTTAGGATATTTGCTTGCAATTTATCAATAAATATTCGGAGGGGAACAAACAGTGAACTGGATAGAAATTGAAATCTATACTACAACTGAGGGAATCGAGCCAGTAACGGGCTCTTTGCTGGGGCTTGGGATCAACGGCTTCGTTATTCAGGATCCTGAGGATTTCAGGGAGTTCCTTGAAAACAAGGAGCAGAACTGGGATTATATTGATGAAAGCTTAATGTCCAGACAGGACGGAGAGACCGTCATTACGGCTTACCTGCCTGAAAATGCACAGGGGCTCGACTATCTCGAGGGCGTAAAGGCTGAGCTTAACGCTCTCAAGGGCAGAGACAGCGAGAAGGCGTTCGGACGGCTTGAATATGAGCTCAAGAACGTTCGTGAAGAGGACTGGGCTAACAACTGGAAGCAGTACTTCAAACCGCTTTGCGTGGGAGAAAAGCTTCTGATAAAGCCCTCATGGGAGAATATTCCCGAGGGTGAAAACAGAACAGTGCTTGAAATCGACCCTGCGGCTTCTTTCGGAACAGGTCAGCACAACACTACACAGCTTTGTCTGGAGCTGATCGAGAAGGAGTTAAAAAATGGGGATAGGCTCCTTGATCTTGGCTGCGGAAGCGGTATACTCTCAATAGCGGCGGTGCTGCTGGGCGCAGAGAGTGTAAAGGCTGTGGATATTGACGCAAACTCTGTCAAAATTGCAGGGGAGAACGCACAGAAGAACGCTATCCCGTCTGACAGGTATGAGGCGTTCTGCGGAAATGTTATTGATGATGAGGGGCTGAGAGAAAAGCTCGGCACAGGCTATGATGTGGTCTGCGCCAATATAGTGGCAGATGTGCTGCTGGCTATGTCTCCGATTTTCGGGGGATTTCTGAAACCGAACGGAAAGCTTATCATATCAGGCATCATCGACAGCCGCAAGGACGAGGTACTCGACGCTGTTAAGGCTCAGGGCTTTGAGCTTACAGAGGTACGCACCAAAGAGGACTGGACAGCGGCAGCCTTCGTAATGAAGTAATAAAGCAACTCAGGAAGAAAGGAACAGTGATCGAAATGCAGTTACTATTTTTGATTATTAAGAGAATCGAGCTTGTTGACGATATTATGCAGGCTCTTGCATCGGCAGGAGTAAGAGGAGGTACGGTACTTGACAGCCTTGGAATGGCGAAGTCGATTTCCGAAATGGACAACCTTCCTGCGATAAGCGCTCTAAGGACTATATTACACGGAGTTGACCCTGCTCAGAAGGGGAAGCTGCTTCTCATCGCAGTTCAGGAGGAACAGGTTGAGGCAGCAAGAAAGGCAATAACGGACATAACAGGAGACCTTGACGTTCCGAACGCAGGAGTGCTCTTCGGAGTGCCGATCACCTTTGCTGACGGTATCGGATAAATACATTAGTACAAGCTCTGAGGCTGAGCCTCGGAGCTTTTTTGCTGCAAAAAAGCCGACCCGCTTAGGTCGGCTTTATAATTCTCTTTTATACCTGAAGGCAATCCGTAAGATTGAGCTCATACAGGTTATTATGAGTTGCCTGCTTGGGCGGCAGACCTGCAAGTCTGTAGTACTGCTCGGAGCCGTACTTCTTGATGAAGTCTGCGGTGTGAACGTCGATAGCGATCTCTCTGAGGAATGCCTTCATAATGTCGCTCTCTGCACCGTAGGTGTTCTCGAGGAAGTCAAACGAATACTTCATTCCCGAAAGAGCCTGCTGAGTTACGTTCTTAGCGCCTGCAAGAAGATTTGTAAACGCATTCTGGAGAATGAGAGTACATCTCTGCTTGTTGTCACGGCCCTCGTTTGTACACTTCTCAACGTAAGCTTCAAGGTTGTGGATAACCCAGTGCTGTATCTTCTTGTTTGCAGGTGAGATATTTCTCGCTCTTACTGCCTTTTCAAGGTTCTTGTTGGATTCCATAATATGCTCGGATATGATCTGACGGCAGGAAAGACCGTTATTGATCTTGATAATAATATCCTCAAGCTTCGGATGGATAATTCTTATCATCTTCTCCATCTGAATGCAGTTTCTCATCGAGAATGTGATACCGTCAAGCAGCAGGAACATAAGGGTCAGCTTCTCCTCTGCATCAGCGGTAGCAGCATCGTCTACGTTCTTCTGAGTGATCTGTCCTGCAAGTATAGAATCTATATCGTACTTCTCACGGTAATAATTAAACCTTTCATAATACTCCGAGAACATCTTGCTCATTACATCGTCCTGTACATACTGGCAGACGATAGAATGGTCAACAAGTATTCCGCTTTCCTCATAAAGCTGCATCATTTCGCTCAGGTCTTCCCAGCCTCTGGCTGTTACGAACTGATAATTGTGCCTGTCGCTTGCGTCGATCTCATAGTAGTGATCGGGGTGCATATGCAGATACGAAATGATAGCAGGGTGAACTCCTGCATAATAAGCGTACTCCATCCATACATCAAGGTCAGGTACGCAGGATACCTTCTTCAGACGGTCCCATGTAACAATATCGAACTCGTTAACCGACTTGTTGAACTGAGGCGGGTTACCTGCTGTTACAAGTACCCAGCCGGCAGGAATCTGATAAAGACCGAATATCTTATACTGTAAGAACTGGAGCAGGATAGGAGCAAGAGACTCCGAAACGCAGTTGATCTCATCAAGGAAGAGGATACCCTCTTTGATGCCTGTAGCCTCCATAGTATTATAGATGTTAGCGATGATCTCGGACATCGTATACTCCGAAACCTGAACATCGGCACCTACATAGTTTCTCGTAACTATAGTAGGAAGACCCATAGCAGTCTCTCTTGTCTGGTGAGCCATTGAGTATGTAACAAGGTTAAGTCCGGTCTCCTGAGCGATCTGCTCCATGATAGCTGTCTTACCGATACCGGGAGCTCCGAGCAGGAACACAGGTCTCTGGTGCTCAATGCTGATTCGGTAATCACCGAACTCGTCCTTAACAAGATAAGCCTGAATAGCGTTTTTGATCTGCTGCTTGGCGTCCTTAATATTCATATCATCAAACCTTTCGGATAGATTAAAGATAAGATAAAACTCAACGTTTCCTATCTCTGCAAATATTTTTACTAAATAATTATAACTTATTTCCGAATAAAAGTCAACAACTATTCAATCTTTTGTGGATTTGCACAAATGGCGAAAAATAATTTAGCAATATTGTAACAAATAATTAATTATGTGTGCAAATTCATGGCGCTCCTTAGCTGATAACTCCGTTTTTGCACTCAATGATTATGGTGAAAGGCCCGTCATTAAGGAGCGATATCTTCATATCCGCACCGAACTGCCCTGTTTCCACTCTGCCCTTGATACGGCTTCGGCAGGCATCACAGAAATAGTCATAAAGCCTGCTTGCCTCATCGGGCTTGCCTGCATTGATAAATGACGGGCGGTTGCCCTTGTGGCAGTCGGCAAAAAGGGTAAACTGCGAAATTATGAGCATATCCCCTCCCACATCATCAATGGAGAGATTAACCTTATCGTTTTCATCTGAGAAAATGCGGAGCTTCGATACCTTATCTGCGAGCCTGTCGCAGTCAGCCTCGGTATCGCCCTCGCCCGCACCGAAGAGTATCATAAAGCCGTTCTTTATTGCTCCGACTTCTTTTCCGTCTATCACGCACTCAGCGTGGGTCACTCTCTGGACAACAACCTTCATATTCTTACTCCAATACTATTTTGTATTTATATTCGTACTCCGCATTCGGGTCAAGGCTTATTGCGTGGGGCTTGTCCTCCAGCTTCTCGAAGTCATCATCAAAGTAGGTCGGCACTGATGTCCAAGGCTCCAAGCACACAAAAGCCGCACTGTCATCACCTGTCGGAGACCACACAGCTATGCACTCGGACATGGGGAACTCGACCGTTACGCTGTGGGAATTTTTATTCGACCTTAACGACACAGCCTTTGAGTTCGGATTTTCAAGGATAAGAGCATCATTATCAAACACCGAGCGTGTCATATCGATCCTCTTCTCATGATCGAGAACGGTTATCTCCCTGCCGTCAACCTTCTGAGCTATCTTTTCCTGCTCTGCATATTCAACGTAATAGTCATCAAAGCTCTCCCCTTCAAGCAGAGGCACATTGAATGCAGGGTGTCCGCCTATGTAGAAATAGATGTCTCTGTTATCGGTGTTTTTCACCCTGTTGATGACAGTGACCGAATTGCCCTCGACCTTGTAGGTAACTGTCAGCTCGAATTTATACGGGTACTGAGCAAGTGTCTCCTCGTTCTCGGTGAGGACAAAGGTAAGGCTGTCGGCGGTTTTCTCTCGGAAGCTGAACACGCTGTCACGGGCAAAGCCGTGGTTGCCTTTCATTTTGTAGGTCTTGCCGTCTGCAATGTAGGTTCTGTCCTTAGGCGAACAGATGAAGGGAAAGAGTATAGGCGCATAGCGCTCCCATGCCTTGCCGCACTGCCAGAGGTATTCCCTTCCCTCATAGCAAAGAGAGTGAAGCTCTGCTCCGTTCTCGTCTGCCGAAATTTTCATTTTTCCAAGTTCAAGTTCATAGATCATTTTTCAAGTCCTCCTGTATGTTTTTTGTTCCGTACTAATGCATAAATGCCTGCCTGTGAGCCCTGTGCTCATTGCTCTGTTTGCGCCGTTCGGCACAGATCAGGGTTTATTAACCCCGTACTTTTCATAAAACGCATCTATATCCGCCTGCGAGCGCACAAGCTCAATATACATAAGCTCTCTTGTATTCCTGTTGTAGAAGCCTATCGTCTTCTCACCCGTACAGGTTGATGACATTACCCTTATCTCCATGCCCTCGCACTCGGGCGGTATCGGAGTATGCTTTTTCTGTTTTGAAAACAAGCTCATCTTTTCACCTCATCAAATTATCAGGCTCATCAGTCCATCATAGGAAAAGAAGGTCTCCGCATAGAAGTCCTCATAAAGCTTCCCGAGGTTTTCGGCGCTGTATTCTATCTCCGCACTGTACTCCCTGATGATGTCCTCAACAGGGGCGCACTCGGCTGCTATAAGCAGTCTCATTATCATTACGCTCAGCACCGTGAGCTTTATCTTCTCCATTATCTCAAAGCTTCTCACAGCCTTTAGAAAATACCTGAACATAAAATACACCGCAAGGTGCTCGATAATATAAAGCTTATCGGGGTGAAGCTTGTCAAAGGCTCGCACCGTGTCGGCTATGCCGCCCTTTGAAAAGGTAAACCTCATCATATTGAAGAGTGCAGGATCGAGCATATCAAGGTCGCTGTAATATTCGTAAATGCCTGCGGCTATTACCTCGGGATCATACTCCGTGGCAAGGTCATCGTGCATATCAGAGAGGTCTCTCAGGTGGTCTATCTCGGTGTAAAGCTGGTGCATATCCTCATCATCGAGAGCGTCCTGAAAGCGCTGTCCGTGAAAGAGCAGGCGCCTGAGCCTTTCCTGTATGGGAAGAGTTCTGTCAGTGAGCATTTCAAGCAGTGCTTTTCTTGCTTCAAGCAGTGCCGTAAAGACCTCCTCATCATAGCGCAGATAATCGTCCTCTTCGTCTGTCTCGAAGCTCTCAAAAGCAAGGGGCTCACTGCTTTTCAGAAGAAGCCTTACAGCCTCCTCACAGCAAAGACCTACTCCTGCCTCCTTATATCCCCCGAACCACTCATAAAACCTCGGGTGTTCACGGCAGATGTCTGAAATATGCTCTGCGCCGTATTTAAGCTGTAATGAACACAGTCCGTCCTCTGTCAGCAGAGGGCACTTTCCGTCTTCCTTCACAAGAAAGGTTCCGTCCTCATCGGTCTCGGTGATATTTCTTAGAGAGCAGTCCCCGAGATAGTCAAGGTATTCAAGTGTATGCCTGTCTATCTCTATATCCCAGCCCGTCTTGCAGCAGTTGTGACGGCAGTACTTTCCCGTACACTCAAAGTCTGAAAACATTTTAAGACATACGACCTTCATTGTGCGCACTCCTTTCATACTTATATATTATTATAGCTATTATTATAGCACAAAAGCCTGCTCTTGTAAAGAGAAAAAAACAGGCATAAGAGCCTGAACTCCTATGCCTGAAGGTCTACGGCAGAAAGCCGTCATTATACTGTATCAGCGTTGTCTCAACCCCGAGGGAGCTGAAGCTTACTCTCAGCGCTCCGACAGTAAGCTGAGTTGAAAGCGGCCCTGCGCCTGTGATATTCACCTTGTCGGTGAGGTCCTCGCTGTTGTAGCCTAAGTATTTAAGCTGATACGATCTGCAGGCTCTTTTGCTGTATTTAAGTCTCATGCTGAGCCCGACCTCCTCACTATGAAGCCACTGCATATCAAGCGGAAGATACTTCTCTCTGGTGATGCCGAAGTTCTGAGCATAGGTGTCCTCGGCTGAATAGCTGTACTCATCGCTCAGGTCCTTCATATAAAGCTTGGTAAGAAGTCTGGTTGTATCAAGCGTTGTTTTGCTTGACAGTATAACAGGGCTGTTCACTGTCCTGACCGAGCTGCTTTTCGTTACCATAACCGTACCTACTGAGCTTATATAAGGGTATCTTGAATACCCCTTCAGAGCGTAAGCGCAGACAGCGTCCCATGAGGACTGCTTTTCAAGAATGTTTACATAGTTCACAGTGTCCGTTGCACCCTCAAAGCTGACTTCGTCTGTGGTTCTGCACCTTGTTACCACATCTCTGAGGTTTACGTCCGACCAGATACCCGGCTCCGATTCGCTCTGGCAAAGGCTGACCGTTACTCCTCTGCTGAAAACCTCAAGTGTTCTGAGCGAGCCTGTTTTTGTAATATTCAGTCTGTCCGGGAAGCCCCTGTGCATTCTTCCGTAGCCGTACCAGAGCTCCACTCTCTTAACATTGCTGACAGTCAGTGATGTTTCCTCGGGAAGAACTGCCCTTGCGCTGAGCTTGCTGTATGGAAGATAATAATCCTTCTCAAAGACCGCACTGATAATATTGCTGACATCAAGCGTTGAACCGTTCATAAGGTGCAGCCTGATAAATGCTCTTGTCCTGTCCATATCAGCCCACCTCCGTGAGAACCACCGTTATGTCTCCCATAAGAGCACTCCCCTCAAACTCCGCCTTTACGTTCTCAACTGCCATATCGCTGTAGGAATTCCCGTCAATGCTTATATTCTTTTTAAGTCCTGTGAAGGCCTTTATGCCCTCATAATCGGGAAGCTGCTCTCTGGTGAGCTTTCCTCTGAGGGTAAGAGTTCTCTTTCTAACTCCGCTGATGATACTGTAAATTCCGTCATAGGTAGGCGTTTTTGAAATGACAGTTCCGAAGGTCTCGGTGAAGGTATCAAACCGGTAGCTTTGTGCCGAGCCCGTAAATTCAAGCTCAATTATTTCGCTGTTCATCATGTGTTATCAGCCCCCGTTTCAAGTGTTCTTACCGTGAGCTCGATCTCTGCGCCCAGCCTGCCGAGTGCTCCGTCCTGCTTTATCTGAGAAAGCTTTGTCACCCGTGAAAGAAGATCTCCCGACATCGCAAGCTTCTCAAACAGAAGCGAGATATGATCCTCGAGCACATAAATATCACGGTAGGAGCACATTCTTCCAAAAAGCTTCACGGTAATAACGCTCTCGACCTCGCTCATAAGTGCCGAGCCCACCATGCACTGAGCGATCTCCTTTCGGCTGCCTATACCGACAAAGCCTATCATTGAGTCTTTCTTCCCCGTGACAGCCGCATCGGAAAATTCTCTGTATGTGATAAAGCCTGCCTCTCCTGCGGCAGTCATCACTGCATTCAACGTCATATTCAGGTTGTCCATAGGTCCTCCTCTCTAGCCGTCGGCAAGGGCAAACACAAAGCCGTCCTCGGAAAGCAATCCTGCCACCCTTGCTCTTGCTTCCTCTCTGAGCTTCTCCGCCGCATCGACCCTTGACATTGATTCAAGGCGCTGTCCTGCCCTGCCGTCAGCCGATACAATATAGCGCTCTCCTGCGCACCTCATAAGAGCAAGCTCATAAACAGCCTCGCAGGCAGCAAGATGTTCACAGGCAGCAAGGTCTGAGGGCTGCAGCTTCTGCATATCAAGGGCTGTCTCCGTCTTTTTCATAGCTTCGAGAACCACGCTCTCATACATTGAAGCCTCTGTCTCATCAAGCCCTGCCAGCATTATAAATTCACTCATTATTGTTTTCTGATCCAGTCTCATAATCTGACCCTCCTTAAAGGCAGGGGCAGGATAGCTCCTGCCCCGACCGTTTATTGATTATTAGCCATTTTCGGTGAGCACCTTTACTGCACCGGAGCTCAGCTTGCTGAAGCCCACGATAACAGATGCGGATATCTCATCGCACTGGGTAGAGATAAGCTTATCGAAATCAACGATAACGTCAGTTCCGAGCACCATTTCTCCTGCGCTGTTTCTGTCAACGCCCACACAGAGAACGTCTTCAACCTCAGCGCTCTTCACAAGAGTTACACCGTAAGGTGTGTCAACTGTTCCGCCCGACATATACTCGCCGATGCAGTACTTCATCTCGGACAGGCCGAGGATCTCTGCCATAGCAGCAGGCGAGCACACCATAGTAGTCATATTGTACTCGGTCATTGCTCCCCAGAAAGCCGTAAGGTCAGCATAGGTGATAGATGTACCCTGGAGTTCAACCTCTCCTGCACCTGTTACAAGAGTGTCAATGATGAGCTTGTTCACATCACGGCTGATAGCCGCACCGAGGTTTTTAAGAATTACTCCGAAGGCTTCAAGTCTGTGCTTTCTGATAGACTCGTAAGAGCAGCTCAGTCTTCTTGCATACTTTGTGAGCGCAAGATTGGTCGAAGAGAGTCTCACGTTTGTAACAGGCACATTGCCTGCCTCGCTGACCTGATCGGAATTGCCGTCAGAGGTGACGGTCAGACCTCTGTAGTCGGTGCTGTCTGTATAGGTAACAGCTGCGGCTACATTCGGGATAATGGATACATTGTCCATGCCTGCCTTTATCATTCTTCTGACGTACTCGGGGAAGAGCACTGCCGAATCGGTGGATACGAAAAACTTCTCCACCTTGTCGGAGTCTGCTCCGTTTACCTTGATGTCAAATCTCTTGAGCTGTCTCTCAAAAGCGTCAAGGCCTGCAAGCTCGGTGCCTGCGTAATTGCTGTCAGGGTCGAGCGCCTCAAGCGCCTGTGTGAAGGTTTTGCCTGTGATCGAATAAAGTCCCTTTTCAAGTTTGATAGTGTTATACATTTTCATTTCTCCTTTTAATCTGATTTATCAGCATTTGTAGCTGAGGTTTTCTTCTTTGCCGTCGGTCGGAAGATAGTTCTGCTCCTCGCTGAAATATCGTTCCTCGTCCTTCAGCATTGCCTTTCTTAGCCTGAGCTTCAGGCTTTTAAGCTGGTCGCTGTTCATAGCCGAGGTCATTGCAGAGACCGCCTCCGCACTGACAAAGGGCTTGCAGAAATAGCTCATTCTGAGTATCTCCTCACGAAGCCTTGCTTCTTCGTCGGCAAGGAGCTTGTCCACCCTTTCTCCGTCTGTGAACGTCTTGGTAACGCCTGCTCCCTTCTGTGCAGGAACAGCCACGAACGACCATTCGTAAGCATCGGTCGGCTCATCAAGAATGTGTACGCAGGTCCTGCCGTCATAGTCACGGCCTTTGATGTGCATACAGGGCTCCTTGTAAATGTCCGCACCGCAGACGGAGCAAAGCTTCTTTGCCACCGAACAGCTTACCGAAACTTCCTTTTTGATACCGCCCTTTATCTCTGCTATAAGGTCGGCGTTGCCCTCGGTGCGCACCATATATGCCTTTGCAAGAAGGCGGTTCACTCCGCTGTCAGCATCATGGACTACCTCGCAGGAATATATCCTTGCGGTCTGGTTTCCGCCCTTAGGGTCATGGTCGAAGATACCTGTGCGCCCCTTGAAAAGCTCCGCAAGCTTGTGCAAAGCATCAAGGCTGAAACGCTCAAGGTCTCTGTCAACGCTGTCATCGCAGAGAACAACGCTGAATGTGAAAAGCTCTTTCTCCGAAAGCTCTGTCTGAGCGTAGGAATTGATGAGAGCAAGCTCCTCTTCTGTTATCTTCTGTGACATTGTTTCTCTCCTTTCATGTGTTTATATGCAAAGCTGTCAGTATCCGTTTTGTCCCATGATACGGCGTGCGTATGATCGGGATACTGCCTGCTGTGCAGTCTTAGTCTGTGCCCTCTTTAAGCTGACGTGCTATCTGCTCGGCCTGTGCATTGTACAGACGTGAGCGTGCGAGGGCTTCCTCGTCCTGGAGGTTTATGTTGTCCCACTCTACCGCAGGTCTGCCTGCACAGCCCGAAAGTCTCAGAAAGGCTGAGCATATATCCTCCAATGCAGGAGTAAGAAGCCTGCGGTAGTATTCAAGCTCGCTGGTGAGAATATCAGCCTGCTGGCTTGACATACGCTCCGAGGTGTTCCAGTTAAGCCCCAGCACAAAGGGCGGAATGGAAAGCTTTGAGATCATCTGCTCCAGAAGCTCCCTCACGGGCACCTGAGTGTCAATTATCTGGTTGTCGGCACCGATGACCTTTATGTCAACATCGCCGACAGCTACAAAGTCCTTGACCGAGCCGTTTCTTGATGCTGCCATTCCCTTTGACCATTCCTCGGCGATAGTCATGGCTCTCTGCTTTGCATTCGCCTGATCGCTCTCGTTCTGAGGCTTGTAGGTAACTGCGTAGCGCACGTTGCCGACACGGTCAAAGTTCTGGCCTATGCACTCATATATCCTCATAAGTATGCGGCTGAGTGCAGGAAGCCCTCTGAGGACAGATACACCCTCGGGGTGCTTCGGGCTGGGATTAAGAGTTGTATAGAGAAGCTGTTCGGGAGAGCTCAGAGGTATCTCCTTTCCGCCCCTTACCATGAACACTCTTTTTTCGCAGGGGTCCTTTCCTGCATACACCCTGTAGGCCGTAGGGTCACATACCGCAAGGCCTCTGAAGCCCATTGTTTTGTGGTCTGTAAATATCCGCCCGAAGGCTCTGCCGTAGGTAAGCAGAGAATCCAGATACATATCCGCAAAGGTATTGAGTGACCTTCCCGATACACCTATGCTCACGTTTTTGCAGAACTCATCGAGCAGCGGCTGAAAACGCTCCTCGGGAGCAATGACCTTAAAGCCGTTCGTAAGCCTTATGATTTTTGCTATGCAGGCATCAATTATCGGCACGCAGGCACGAAGCTCCTCATAGAGCCCCGCCTCACAGAAGCGGTCGCCTGAGCTCAGTCTGAACTCAAAGTCCTCTGCCCTGCCTGCGCCTGCAATGCCCGTATCCGACTGCGCAGAGCTCTGCTTTTTTCTTGATAGTTTCATATTCATTTCCTTTCATTCAGTTTTCTTCCCCTCGGGAGAGGGACAGAACAAAAAAGCTGTCCCGGCGCTCGGCAAGGTGTTCACAGACGAAATAGCGTATATCGTCCATAGCGTGATCGAACTCCTTGACGGGTGCGTCCTTTCCGCTTCGTTCGTCCCAGCGGTAGAGGTGAAATTCTCTTATCGTGTCCTCACAGCGGCGGTGTATTTTTATCCTGCCGTTTTTCAGACATTCAGAGACTATGCCTATGCCCTTCACAACATCATTTTTTGCAGGAATGACATTCAGCTCTCCGTGACGTCTTATGCACTCAATGAACGAGGCTGCCGACGGGTCACAGACTATGCTCTCTGCCGACTTATCTCCGATGAGGTCAAGAAGCGCTTTGTAGTGTTCCTCATCTGTCCTGCGCACACCCTCACGGCGTGAATCGTAGTAGTACTCATCTATCCTGTACCATACTCCGTCTGACTGTCCCCACAAGCCAAAGCTTGCAGGATTCACTGTGCCGTAGTCACAGCTTACAGCGAAGCAGCCGAACTTTTCGGGCAGCGTATCGACGATACAGCTCTCCGAGAACATCGGATAAACAAGCCCCGATACCGCAGTCCACTTTCCGAGAACAAAGCGCTCATAGAATACGCCCTGATATAGGCGTTCATACCGAAGCCTGACCTGCTCCGTAAGAGAGGGGTTATCTTCCATTGTGAAATGCCTGTACAGGAGATTTTTCTCCTTTGCCTTGTCTATCCACTCTCGCTTGAACCAGTGATACGGGTTATCGGGATTGCAGCACATAAATATCTTCGAGCCCTTCACAGAGCACCTTGCACAGGCCTGCTCAACAAAGGTTCTCGGCATTAGGACAGCTTCGTCAAAGAGCACTCCCGCAAGGGTTATACCCTGAATAAGTGATGCGGAGCTTTCGTCCTTGCCGCCGAAGAGATAGAAGTCATTTCTGTGCCTGCCGAAGCCTATCTCGATCTTATTTTTTGATGGATAGTACCGAAAGGGCATTTTCATCAGCTTCAGAAAAGAGAAAATGTCAGGCAGAAGATTTCGCTTTAAGCTTGCTATCGTTTTGGAGCAGAGGGCAAATCTCTTCCCGTCGAAGCTTGTCATAGCCCAGAGCATAAACGACAGCGACAAAGCAAAGGTCTTTCCGGAACGGACAGCACCGTCGCAGATGATGCCGTCAAAGTCACGGGTGCTTTTCTCTCTCCACCAGAGAAAAACATCAAGCTGTTTTTCCGATAGCTTATCCGTCATCATTGCTGTCACTTCCCGACCCGCCGTAGATCATTGAGATCAGCTTATCGGCATCAGAGACCTCTTTGAGCTCAGGGTCAAGCTCGACCAGTTTTTCGAGCGCAGTCTGCCTGTCGGCAAACTTTATCTCAACAGCGCCGTCCTTCTGGAGCTTTATCCCCGATACATTGAAGAGGTCCATTTTCATGATCTGCTCAGCCGTGACCTCCTTATCAAAGGCAAGTCTTACAGCGTCATTCACCTGCCCGAAGGCAAGACGGGTAAGGCCTGTCCTCACATAAGAGAGTGTTTGCGGAGAGCTTTTCTCCAGGCGTTCGAGCTCCTTTCTGGCGGCGGCCTGTTCGAGCATAGAGTCAGCGCTCAGGGCAGCTTTCTCAGGCGGAACACCTGCGGCAACTGCGGCCTCGAAGGCATTTCTTGTATGAAAGAAGCGCCTTGCGAAATTTACAAGCTTACTGTTTGACATAAAAATTCTCCTTTCCGAGGCGGTGCAGTTTTTTCTGCTGACCCCTCTCACCTATCCCTCGGAAAGGGGTTTTTTGTTGCATAAAAAATGCAACAATTGCTGAAATGTTGCCAAATTAAAATATAAAACATTTGTTTGCACAAAATTACAATCGTAATTTTATTGATTTTGCACAATACAAACCTATCAACACCCAACAACCCCAAAGAAGAGGACAACGAACCAAAAGCCCCAAAAACCCACCCATATAAAACAACAACCCTAATAAGCCCATAAACCACCCGAGCGCCTGCGAAGCAGGGTGCTCACGGGTGGAGGCAATAAAAGCAAGACCACTATCAACTAGCACGCCAAGAAGGG
>CAMMYU010000118.1:0-33218 GCA_946528545.1 uncultured Ruminococcus sp. | reverse complement strand
TGCAGGACTGCTCGATAAGGAGCACCCACTGGTTACTGTAAGGCCTTTCCGTTCGCCGCACCATACTGTCTCTGCGGCAGGACTGGCAGGCGGCGGCTCGATACCAAAGCCCGGAGAGATCTCACTTGCACACAACGGACTTCTCTTTTTAGATGAGCTTGCCGAGTTTTCAAGGCCTGCTCTTGAAATACTTCGTCAGCCGCTTGAAGACCAGAAGGTAACGATCTCCCGTGTGTCGGGAAGCATCACCTATCCCAGCTCCTTTATGCTGATAGGTGCGATGAACCCCTGTCCCTGCGGATATTACGGTCACCCGACACGAAAGTGCATCTGCTCGCAG
The DNA here is from genome assembly GCA_946528545.1 of uncultured Ruminococcus sp. GTDB lineage: Bacteria > Bacillota > Clostridia > Oscillospirales > Ruminococcaceae > Hominimerdicola. Next base: position 32,878 of record CAMMYU010000118.1, on the reverse strand, counting down.
AAGCAGGTAGCTTCGTACCTGTCAAAAATATCGGGACCTCTTCTTGACAGGTTTGACATTCACCTGGAGGTCGCACCCGTTGAGTATTCTGACCTTTCCTCTGCCGCCAAGGAGGAGCCCTCAGAGGCTATCCGTGAGCGTGTTCAGCAGGCAAGAGATATACAGAATGAGCGCTTCAAGGGTACGGGTATCAGCTGCAACGCAAGAATGACCTCTGATATTCTGCATGAGTGCTGTCCTCTCACCGATGAGGCTTCCTCTCTGCTTGCAAATGTGTTTGAAAAGCTCGGGCTATCGGCAAGAGCTTATGATAAGATACTAAAGGTCGCAAGAACTGCCGCTGACATGGACAAGTCGGAAAAGATCGGCAAAAAGCATATAGCTTTAGCCGTTCAGTACCGCAGTCTCGACCGCAAATACTGGGCATAAGGCGAAAGCCTATATTAAACCGAAAGGAATAAATACCATGAAAAGAATTTTATTTGCATCATCTGAATGTGTACCGTTTATCAAAACAGGCGGACTGGCTGACGTTGTCGGCTCTCTGCCCAAGAGATTCAACAAGGAGTTTTTTGATGTAAGAGTTATCCTGCCGAAATATGCCTGCATGAATCAGGAGTGGAAGGACAAAATGGAGTATGTTACCCACTTCTATATGGACTGGTCGGGCAGACAGGAGTATGTAGGTATTCTGCAGATAGTTCACGAGGGTGTTACCTTCTATTTCGTTGACAACGAGCACTACTTCTCGGGAGACAAGCCCTACACAGAGCACCACTGGGACGTTGAGAAGTTCATGTACTTTGATAAGGCTGTGCTCTCCGCACTTCCTGTGCTTGACTTCCGCCCCGACATTATCCACTGCCACGACTGGCAGGCAGGTCTTATCCCTGTGTATCTCCATGACAGCTTCGCAGGCGGCGAGTTCTTCCGTGGTATCAAGTCGGTAATGACTATACATAACCTCAAGTTCCAGGGAAATGACAACTATGATATGTTCAGATTTATCGCAGGACTTTCGGATTACTACTTCACTCCCGATAAGCTGAAAACAGGCACTATCGACGGCAATATGCTCAAGGGCGGCCTTGTTTATGCCGACGCTATCACAACTGTAAGCTCAACCTATGCCGAGGAAATCAAAACCGAATTTTACGGCGAGGGTCTTCACGGCCTTATGAGGGCAAGAAAAAATGACCTCAGAGGTATCGTCAACGGTATCGACTATGATGATTATAACCCTGATACCGACAACATGATAGCTGTGAAGTACAATATTGACAACGTGCTTGAAAAGAAAATTCACAACAAGCGTGCTATGCAGGCTGAGTTCAACCTTGCACAGGACGACGGCAAGTTCATGGTGGGCATTGTCAGCCGTCTGACAGACCAGAAGGGCTTTGACCTTATCGCTTACATGATGGAGAGAATGTGCCAGCAGGATATACAGTTCGTAGTTCTCGGCACAGGCGAGCCCAGATACGAGGATATGTTCCGCTACTTTGCAGGAAAGTATCCGCACCTTGTCGCCGCAAACATCTTCTACAGTGAGGAGCTCTCGCACAAGATATACGCTTCCTGCGATGCCTTCCTTATGCCCTCCCTGTTTGAGCCCTGCGGACTGTCGCAGCTGATGTCGCTCAGATACGGCACCGTACCTATCGTTCGTGAGACAGGCGGCCTGAAGGACACTGTTCAGCCCTATAACCAGTTTGAGCACACAGGCACAGGATTCAGCTTTGCTAACTATAATGCTCACGAGATGTATAACACTGTTATGTTTGCAAAGTACATCTTCACTGACAGGCATGACGAGTGGAACGGCATTATCAAGTCGGGCATGGCTCAGGACTTCTCGTGGCAGACCTCTGCAAACAAGTATCAGGAAATGTATGACTGGCTCATCGGCGGCTAAATATTCAGGCAAAAAGCTCCGTTCAAAACGAACGGAGCTTTTTTACATTAATACCATCGGCAAAGCCGATACCTTACCTATTACCTGTTCCCTGTTCCCTGTTATATTGTAGCACTCAGAAGTGCTATCGCATATACTTTAATAAAAGGAGGTCTTTAATATGAACAAAGCACCTATCCTCTGCGTCGGAGGCGACGCCAGAATGACATATACGGCAAAGGCTCTTGCCGAAACAAATGATGTTTATACTTACGCAGTCACCGATGACGGTGAAAATACCGCTGTCCTCACAAGCCTTGATGAAATGCCGAAAAAGGCTGATATGCTTATTCTCGGCATCATCAGAACAGCCGACCTTACCGTCTGTGAACTGCGTAATAAAACCATACACTGTAAGGATATTCTTCTGCACCTGAAGCCTGATGCACTTATCCTCGGCGGAAACCCCAATGAAGCCATGACAGATTACTTCACAGCTCTCGGCTTTGAGGTCATAAACTATCTCGGGCGAGAGGAGCTCGTTCTGAAAAACACAGTCCCGACCGCAGAGGGAGCTCTCGAAATAGCCCTCAGAGAGCAGCCCATGACTGTCAGAGACCAAAGAGTACTGATAATCGGCTCAGGCAGGGTCGCAAAAGCCTGCGCTTGCCTTTTCAAGGCTGTAGGCGCAGTTACCGACATCACCGCAAGAAAGCCCTCAGCCCTGACTGAGTTTCAGCTTCTCGGGCATAATGCCTTTGCACTTGACAGTCTGAGCGAGCACATCGGCTATTATGATACTATAATAAACACAGTTCCTGCCCTGATACTGACAGAAAAGCTTCTTAAAAGCTGCAATAAAAAAGTCCTGATAATTGACCTAGCCTCAAAGCCCGGAGGAGTTGACTTCGGCAAAGCAAAGGAGCTTCACCTGAGAGCCGTGCTTGCCCTCGGGCTGCCCGGGAAGTGCGCACCTGTAACAGCAGGCAGGATAATTGCCGAGACAGCAGAGGATATCCTGAACGAAAGGAGAAAAACGAATGTCACTTAAAGGCGTAAAGGTCGGCTTCTGTATGACAGGGTCGTTTTGCACCTTTGAAAAAGCGTTTGCAGCGGCGCAGGCTCTGAAAGCGCAGGGCGCAGAGCTTGTGCCGATAATGTCTTTCAATGCGGCGGCATTGTCAACCCGTTTCGGCAAGGCTGAGGATAACGTCCGCCGTCTTCAAGAGATAGCGGGCAGTCCTGTCATCAGAACGATAGTTGACGCTGAGCCCATCGGCCCTAAAAAACTCTGTGACGTTATGGCCGTAGTGCCCTGCACCTCGAACACGGCGGCGAAGCTTGCAAACGGCATAGTTGATACGCCTGCTGCAATGGCAGTCAAAAGCCATATCCGAAACGAGCGCCCTGTAGTCATTGCCATATCAACCAACGACGCTCTCGGTGCGTGTGCAAAAAGCATAGGACAGCTCCAGTCCATGCGCAGCTACTATTTTGTACCCTACGGACAGGACGCTCCCGAGGCAAAGCCCAGGTCTGCGATCGCCGATATGACAAAGCTGACAGACACTATCGAAGCCGCCCTCAGAGGAGAGCAGCTCCGACCGATACTTCTATAGGCACAAAAAGCCCCGAAGTCTGTATCTTCGGGGCTTTGATTTATATTAGTCTGTAACTGCGTTCTTTGCAATAACGTCTGCAACGAGGTTTGCAGGCAGCGGCTCATACCTTGCCTTCTCAAAGGTGAATGTGCCCTGTCCCTGAGTTACCTGTCTGAGCAGCAGCGTAAAGTCTGACATCTCAGCCATCGGGACCTCTGCAACGATCTCGGTCATACCCTTCTTTTCAGCAGGATTCATACCGAGCACTCTTCCGCGTCTCTTGTTGAGCTCGCCCATCATATCTCCCGTGTTCTCATCGGGAACGAGCACGTTCAGCGCACCGATAGGTTCAAGCAGTATCGGATCAGCCTGCTTCATACCCTCTTTATAAGCGATAGATGCTGCCATCTTGAATGCCATTTCAGAGGAGTCAACAGGGTGATAAGAGCCGTCTACCAGTATAGCCTTCAGACCTACTACAGGGAAGCCTGCGAGTATACCGTGTCTGATGCTCTCCTGCAAGCCCTTTTCAACTGCGGGGAAGAAGTTCTTAGGAACTGCTCCGCCGAATACCTTTTCCTCGAAAATAAGCTCATCGGATACGCAAGGCTCAAACTCTATCCAAACGTCACCGTACTGACCGTGTCCGCCCGACTGCTTCTTATGTCTGCCCTGTACCTTGACTTTCTTTCTGATAGTCTCACGGTAAGAGATCTTAGGTGTGTCGGTAACTACCTTAACGCCGAAGGTGTTTTCAAGCCTTCCGACTATAGAATCAAGCTGCAGTCCGCCGAGAGTAGAAAGTATCATCTCATTTGTAGAGGGATCAAGCTCATAGGTAATAGTTCTGTCCTCTTCCATTATCCTTGCCATTGCGGAAGCGATCTTGCTCTCATCGCCTTGCTTTGAAGCCTTTACAGATACCTTGTAGCCGGGGTTCGGGAAGGACATAGGTGCAAACTTCACAACTCTGCCTGCATCGCAGATAGTGTCATTAGTGTTTACGTTCATCTTAACAGCAACTACAATGTCTCCGCAGCCTGCCTCAGTAACATCTATCTGCTTCTTGCCCTGAAGTGTTACAAGCTTTCCGACCTTCTCTGTAGTGCCTGTAGAAGCATTTACAACCTCCTTATTAGGAGTAAGCTTTCCTGAGAACACCTTCATGAAGGACATCTTTCCAACATAAGGGTCAGCCACAGTCTTGAATACGAAGGCTGTCATCGGATCACTCTCCGAGCAGGTTATCTCAATAGCGTCACCGCCTGTTGTCTCGCCGACCATAGCGTCTTTCTCAGACGGTGCAGGAAGAAGAAGGTCTATCTCCTTGAGAAGCATATCAATACCCTCAAGTGTTGCCGCAGATACGCAGACAACAGGAGTTATCATTCCGTTATTAAGTCCGTTGTGGATACCGTCAACCAGCTCGTCCTGAGTGAAGCTCTCGCCCGAGAAGAACTTATCCATAAGCTCCTCGTCTGTTTCAGCGACAGCCTCGGAAACTGCCTCACGCAGACCATCTATACGGTATTCCATCTTCTCGGATACCTCAGCAGTCGGCATATCAGTCTCAACTGCGCTTCCGTTCTCATACTTATAAGCCTTCATCTCAATGAGGTTTACATAAGAAACTATCTTTCTGTCAGCAATAACGGGGACAACTACAGGGCAAACTGTAGGACCGAACTCAGCCTTGAGCTCTGTAAGAACGTTATTGAAGTTAGCATTGTCATCATCAAGCTTGGTAACTACGAAGAGTGCAGGCTTGCCCATAGCCTTGGCATACTCATAAGCCTTGTGAGTTCCTACCTTAACACCCGACTTAGCCGATACAGTGATAAGAACACAGCCGCTTGCAAAAATGCCTTCGATCTCCTCACCCTCATAGTCAAACAGACCCGGAGTGTCAAGAAGGTTTACCTTGAATCCGCCTGCTGTTTCGAGTGAAGACAGCGATGTATATACCGAGCACTTTCTTGCGATCTCATCAGGATAATAGTCGGAAACCGTGTTTCCGTCCAGTACCTTTCCGAGACGGTCTGTTGCGCCGCTTTTGTAAAGCAATGCCTCTGTAAGTGAGGTCTTGCCCGAGCCTGCGTGGCCTGCTATAGCAATATTTTTGATCTTCGTGCTATCGTACTTTTTCAAATTGATCGCTCCTGTTCTGTTAATGGATTTTTACGGTCGGACTTTTTCACGCTGCGATTTTGTCGTGCAAAGCCGATGCTTGTCAATATGCACAAAATACATTGACCGTACTATATAATTATATACCATTTTTTCAAAAAATTCAATAGGTTAAATAAAATTCTTTTTCGTAAATATGAACAATTTTTATCTTCATTTACATACACATTACACAAAAGATCCTTTTTTCAGGATTGACAAGACTGTAAAAATGTGCTATAATGATTACAATTCAGTTACAAACCGAAACCAAACGGTGATCTGTATGAAAAAACATTTTACGCTAAAAAAGGCCGCAGCAATCTGTGCGGCAATGTGTATAGCTCTCAGCGCCTTCTCGGGAAGGGCGCAGGATAAGTCTGCCGTAAGGGCGGACAATACGAAATATGATGAGCAGCTTGACGAACTCAGAAAGCAGCAGGCTGACCTCGATGCAAAGATAGCTGAGGCTGATGAAAAGCTTGCAGCCGAGGAGGACAACTTCAATGCCCTGCAGGAAAAGTACGATGCGATAAATGAGAAGATCGAAAATGCAAGCAGCTACACTCACGAACTGGAGCTTGAAATGGCTGAGCTTGACTCTCAGCAGCTTGAGTCATCATATAATGTTCAGCAGATGGAGGACAGCATAAAGGAGCAGACCTCGAACTACCTAAAGCGTATCAGGGCTTTGTACATAGCAGGCGGCAGCAGCTCTTATGCGAATCTTCTTGTTGATTCCGCCGACTTCTATGATGTGCTTATGAGGATAGAGCTCATGACCCGTGTTGCAAAGCACGATAATGAAGAGCTTGAAAGCCTTCTTGACGACTACTCAAAGCTTAAAGAGAGCAAGGCAAAGCTTGATGAGCAGATAAAGGCTCTGAATGAAAAAACTGCCGAATACTCGGACAAGCAGGCTGAGCTTGCCGAACAGCAGGCAGAGCTTCTGAGACTTGAACAGGAGTCGGGAGCACTGCTTTCAGAACTCAGGAAGGACAGAAGCGAGCTTGGAAACAGCTATGATGAGCTGAACAGCGAATATGCTCAGGTATCGCAGGCTGCCGATGCGGCAACAGCTGCAGCCACGACCACTACTACAGCAAAGCCTGCCGAGCAGACAGCCGAAACCACAAGAAAGACCACAGCGACCGAGGAAGATACCACACCAACCGAGACCAAGGCAACTACAGTACAGACTCAGGCGACCACTCAGCAGACAACCAAGGCTACAACTCAGGAGACTACCAAAGCCACCACAAAAGCGACAGAAGCTCCTGCGCCTGTTCCCTCGGGAGATTCAAACAAGATAAACACAGTGCTTGCCTATGCAAAGAGCAACGTAGGCGGCTCTTATGTCTGGGGCGGAGCAAGCTTTAAGGCCTGTGACTGCTCGGGTCTGGTAATGCTCTCCTTTGCACAGGTAGGCATAAACCTTCCGCACTATGCAGCCTCACAGGCGGAGTACGGCACAACAGTTTCCTATAACAACATACAGCCGGGTGATGTAGTTTTCTTTGGCGGCTCTAACTATTCAAGCATTTATCATGTTGGTATTTACATAGGCGACGGTCTTATGGTACACGCACAGAACTCCGCAACGGGAATAGTAATATCAAACCTTGCGAACTTCTCCTACTGGGGCAACCCGATAACCGTAATAAAAAGACTTATATAAGCAAAAAAGCTGTACCGTTGCGGTACAGCTTTTGTTATGACTCTATAAGTCCGCCGTTATCCTCCATAAGCTTAAAGCTTATCTCAAACACATCAAACTCGCCCTCCGTGTTTTCACGATAGACCTCGCAGGTGACAGTGTCGCCTGCTTTTTTATCCTTGTAAATGTCTGACACATTATTATAGCTCAGCGGATCCTTTCCGTCGATAGCGGTGATGATGTCGCCCTCCTGAAGCTCCGTATTCGCAATGTCGCAATCCTCAGAAATTCCTGCAACGTAAAGACCCTTATGCATATCGTTTATCTGCGCAGTTGTCTCAGACACAGCATAATAGGTTATACCCATTTTCACTCTGCCTGATACATAGCCCTTTTCGATAATATCCTCAATAATCGGCTTCAGCTGGTCAGTCGTGATAGCAAAGCCTATGCCCTCATAATCATTTGAGGACAGCTTTGACGAGGTTATACCTATCACCTGTCCCCACATATTGAAGAGCCCTCCGCCCGAGTTTCCCGGGTTTATAGGCGCATCTATCTGAATACAGTTGATATAGTCTGTTCCGTCTTTGGAGCGCACCTTTCTGTTCACAGATGATACAACACCAACAGTCACCGAATTATTATATCCTGCAGGCGAGCCTATAGTCACTACCTGCTCACCCTGCAAAACAGCGCCCGAATCCCCGAACTCAGCAGGTGTAAGTCCCTGTGCGGGTATCTTTATCACTGCAATATCAGTAGTCTCATCGGCGCCGACAAGCGATGCCGCATACTCAATACCCTCATTCGTAACCACCTTCATGCCCTTGTCAGCTCCTGCGACAACATGGGCATTCGTGACGATATACCCTGTATCGGTCATGATAACTCCGCTTCCCTGCCCTTTTGAGAGCACAGCCTTATCCTGCGAATAGGTCTCGATATACACCACGCTCTCAGCAGCAAACTTAGCCACACCCTCAGTAGTGTAGCGGCCGTCCTCCTGCTTAAACTCAGCATCAAGATCAGGTCTTTCACTCACAGGGAGAGTGAAGTTAATATTCTTCCCTCCCGAAATCAGGTTTGAAAGCCAGCCGTTTCCTCTCAGAGATATCATCGAGATACCTATTCCCGAACAGATAAGCACAACAGCAAGACCGATTTTCAGAAAGATACCAAGAACTCTTCCCTTCTTTTTCGGCTCTTTGACTTTTTTAATGCCCTTCCAGAACTTATCATCTGCGTCCTCTGCCCTTACTATTCCTTCGGGCAGTCTCAGGGGGTCATTCTCCTCGTTCTGAGAGCTTTGCCCGGCATTCTCGGTGAGGTCCTTTTCGGCCTCTTCAAAATAATCCACACTATTCTCCTTAAGCGTCGTCCTTGGCCTTATTCGGCAAGGTAAATACAAACTCGGTATACTCGCCCTTTACGCTCCTGACCATTATCTCACCGCCGTGCAGTCTGATAATGGAGCGCACTATATTCAGTCCAAGACCCACTCCCGTCTTGTCGATACCACGGGATTTGTCAGTCTTATAAAATCTGTCAAACACCAGCGGAAGCTCATCTTCTGAGAGCCCCTCTCCGCTGTTCTTGATAGAGATAGAGGTCATTCTGCCCTGCGGTGTGAACGAAAACTCGATATAGCCGCCCTCATTCACAAACTTGATAGCGTTCTCTATAAGATTGTACATTACCTGATGAACAAGATCATTGTCTGCATAAAGATCGAATCTCTCAGTGTCAAGGCCTCTGATGTCGATATGCTTGGCCTCAACCCTTGATTCAAAGGTGACGAGCGTATCAACTATAGGCTCCAGCACAGAAAAGTACTGCATATTGGGCTCCAGCTCGCCTGCCTCGATCTTTGCAAGGTTGAGCATACTTCTTACAAGCCTTGCAAGCCTGTGTACCTCAGAGGATATGATCTTCAGATATCTGGGCTGTTCCTCGGGCGGTATCGTGCCGTCCAGAATGCCGTCTATAAAGCCGCCTATAGATGTCATAGGTGTCCTGAGCTCATGTGAAACGTTCGCAAGGAAGCTGTTTCTCATAGTATCATAGCTCTTGAGGTTTGCCGTCATCTCATTGAACGAGTTTGCAAGCTGGTCAAACTCCTCTACCGAATATTCGGGCAGAGTTACCGAGAAATCTCCCTTACCTATCTGTGCCGAAGCCTCGGCTATCTCCTTTACAGGGCTTGTAAGCTTCAGTGTCATGAAGTACACAAGAAACATTACAATTACCAGCACCATTATAGCCGAGATAATAAACAGCTCCGCCAGATTTCCCAGATACGACCTCTGCTCATCCTGTGAGGAAACTGCGAGCAGATAATAACCGGGCCCGTTCGCAGAAAAGTGTGTACCTACTATATGAGCCCTCTCTCTAAGGCTTCCGTTCAGATCCCCGTAGATATATTTATAGCCCTCCGAAAAGCTCTGCAGGCTGTCCGCATTTACCGTCTTAGGAAGCTGTCCTATGCTTCCCGTGGCAGTCCCCGTGATAATATCTCCCTCATCGGAGCAGAGAATAAAATCCACATTCGCATCAAAAGCATATCTCTCATACTCTGCCGTAACCAGAGCCTTCCATGCTGCGGGATTATCCTCTATCCTGTCACGGGTATAGGATGCGAGCGACCTTGTCTGCTTTTCAAGAAGGCTCTTTTCGTTGCTTATAAAGTACCGTGAAGAAACAAGCAGTAATACTGCGCCCAAACATACGAAGCTGACGAGTATTACTGCTGAACAAATTGCAAAGTATTTAAAGAATATGCTTACTTTCTTATTCATGTGCTCCTTCTGCGACCTCGAACTTATATCCGACGCCCCAGACAGTCTTTAATGCCCACTTATCCGAAACACCCTCGAGCTTCTCTCTGAGTCTCTTTACATGAACGTCTATCGTTCTTGAGTCTCCGTAATACTCAAAGCCCCATACCTCATCAAGAAGCTGGTCTCTTGTATAAACCCTGTTCGGATTTGAAGCCAGATGGAACAAAAGCTCAAGCTCCTTCGGCGGTGTGTCAAGTACCTGTCCGTTTACTCTCAGTTCATACCTTGTCATATTAACGGAAAGCTTATCATACTTGACTTCCTTGACCTCGCTCTCTGCATTGCTCTGTCCTACTCTTCTGTATACAGCCTTTATTCTTGCAATAACTTCCTTTGTATCAAAAGGCTTAACGATATAGTCATCAGCACCCAGCTCCAGACCAAGCACCTTATCAAAGGTCTCGCTCTTTGCTGTTATCATAATGATCGGCACGTTAGATTTCTTTCTTACCTCACGGCATACCTGCCAGCCGTCTATACCGGGCAGCATTACATCAAGCAGGATAATGTCTGGCTTCAAAGCGTTGATCTTAACGATTGCCTCCTCACCATCATGTGCAAGGATAACACCGTAACCATCCTTTTCAAGATAAAGACGCAGAAGCTCGCAAATGTTTTTGTCGTCGTCTACTACTAAAACTCTGCCTAATGACATCTTAATTCCTCCTAACATTCCCGTGTATCGGGATATAAATGATCCTTGACCATTTCTGACAAAAAATTTCAATTAATAAAAACATTATAACAAATTTACAATTATCAGAAATGAAACCGGTATGAACCTCAAGTTAATTTTCTTTGATTATAACATATTTCACACCCAGTTGTCAACAAAAAATACAATCATTAAATATGTTAACATACAATTTCGTTGATTTTCACCAACTTAAACTGGAATTTTTATCATATTACTCAAAAATCCGATTTTTTCAAAAAGTCCTTGAAACCTCGGTTTTATGGAGCTTTTCAAGCTTTTTCATCTGAACCGTTTTGCCGCAGGGCAGTCAGTCATTGTGAAAATTCGCCAAATTTTCATTTTGAATATGTCAAAACTTATGCAAAGCTACAAAGTTTGCTAAAACCCCCTTAAAGTACTTGAAATTTATGAAAAAGGTGCTAAAATATATTTAGCACTCAAAAAGCGAGAGTGCTAAAATCAGTAAAATCTAGGAGAAGCCGGGGAAGGGCTTCGGCTTCTTACTTTAAAGGAGGAAAACATAATGAATATCAAACCGTTACAGGACAGAGTAGTTGTCAAAATGGCAGAGGCTGAGGAGACCACCAAAAGCGGTATCATACTTACAGGCTCGGCAAAGGAGAAGCCTGAGGTAGCAGAGGTCATCGAGGTCGGCGCAGGAAAGAAAGACGTTGAGATGACAGTAAAGAAGGGCGACAAGGTGCTGCTCTCCAAGTACAGCGGAACTAACGTAAAGCTTGAAGGCGAGGAGTACATCATCGTTAAAATGGAAGATATCCTTGCAATAGTAAAATAATAGAAAGAGGTAATTTACAATGGCTAAACAGATTATTTACGGAGAGGACGCAAGAAAAGCTCTCCAGTCAGGTATCGACCAGCTTGCAGATACCGTTAAGATAACACTCGGACCTAAGGGAAGAAACGTAGTTCTTGACAAGAAGTTCGGCGCTCCACTCATCACTAACGATGGTGTTACAATAGCAAAGGAAATCGAGCTTGACGATGCTTTTGAGAACATGGGCGCACAGCTCGTAAAGGAAGTTGCTACAAAGACAAATGACGCAGCAGGCGACGGTACTACAACAGCTACACTGCTTGCACAGGCACTCGTAAGAGAGGGTATGAAGAACATCGCAGCAGGCGCTAATCCGATGATAATCAAGAAGGGTATGGCTGCCGCAGTTGACACTGCTGTTGAGACTATCATTGCAAACTCCAAGAAGATCGAGGGCTCAAAGGACATCGCAAGAGTAGGTGCTGTTTCCGCAGGTGATGAGGAGATAGGCAAGCTCATCGCTGAGGCTATGGATAAGGTAACTGCTGACGGTGTCATCACTCTCGAGGAGAGCAAGACTGCTGAGACCTACAGCGAGGTAGTTGAGGGTATGCAGTTTGACAGAGGCTACATCGCACCTTACATGGTTACAGATACAGATAAGATGGAGGCAGTTCTTGATGATCCTTACATTCTTATCACAGACAAGAAGATCTCGAACATTCAGGAGATACTTCCTCTCCTTGAGCAGATCGTTAAGGCAGGAAAGAAGCTCCTTATCATCGCTGAGGACGTTGAGGGCGAGGCTCTCTCCACACTTATCGTAAACAAGCTCAGAGGTACATTTACCTGCGTAGCAGTTAAGGCACCGGGCTTCGGCGACAGAAGAAAGGAAATGCTTCAGGATATTGCAATTCTCACAGGCGGCGAGGTTATCTCCTCCGAGCTCGGACTTGAGCTCAGCGAGACACAACTCACACAGCTTGGTACTGCAAGACAGGTAGTAGTTCAGAAGGAGAACACTATCATAGTTGACGGTGCAGGCGACAAAAAGGACATCAAGGCAAGAGTTGCACAGATCAAGTCTCAGCTTGAGACAACCACCTCCGACTTTGACAAGGAGAAGCTTCAGGAAAGACTTGCTAAGCTTTCGGGCGGTGTTGCAGTTATCAAGGTAGGTGCAGCAACCGAGGTCGAGATGAAGGAGAAGAAGCTGAGAATCGAAGACGCTCTCGCAGCTACAAAGGCAGCCGTTGAAGAGGGTATCGTAGCAGGCGGCGGAACAGCACTTATCAATGCAATGCCTGCTGTCAAGAAGCTTGTTGATAAGCTTTCGGGCGACGAGAAGACAGGCGCACAGATCGTATACAGAGCACTTGAAGAGCCTGTAAGACAGATCGCACTCAACGCAGGTCTTGAGGGCAGCGTTATCATCGACAAGATCGTTCGCTCCAGAAAGATAGGCTACGGCTTCAATGCATACACCTCCGAGTATGTAGACATGATCCCTGCAGGAATCGTAGATCCTACAAAGGTAACACGTTCAGCACTGCAGAATGCCGCATCTGTAGCAGCAATGGTACTCACCACCGAGAGCCTTGTTGCTGACAAGAAGGACCCTCAGGCAGACGCTGCAATGGCAGCAGCTGCAGGCGCAGGCGGCATGGGCGGAATGTACTAATTCCCTAAGCCACATAATAAACCAACCCCTGACATCTTTTATTAGGTGTCAGGGGTTTTATTATATCTTCTGATTGTCCATATCTCTGCCCGAATAAATTATCCTATGTATTCTCACTGTCATGTCACTCTTGTCTATACTATAAAAAATGCTGTAATTTGACTCGCTTACTTCCCTGACCTCACAGCCCGAAAGCACCTTATACACTCTGAATTTCTCAGGCATATATTCCAGCCCTCTTACAGCTTTCTCTATTCTTATGACAACTGCGGCAGCGACCGAAGGCTCTAGCAGTACATAAGCTATATGATCGAATATATCGTTCAGATCTTTTCTTGAAAGAGCCGAATATAATATATTATATTCCATTTATCCGTTTCTCCATTTCGCTTTCGACATCATCAGCACTGAATACTCTGCCCTCTTTATGATCCTCTATCCCTTTCATAACAACAGAATCCAGTTCAGCCTCAGTCATATCACTAATGCTAATCGGCCTTCCGACAGATACCTCAAATGGTATTCTTTTTTCCCTTGCAACCTTTTTTGCATAGATAGTAAAAGCCGTTGTAAGATTCATTCCAAGCTCCTCACACACCTGCTCAAGCTTTCTTTTCAGTTCTTCATCCATTCTGAAATTTACCGTAACCTGTCCCATAGTATCATCTCCTTTATATACATTGTACCACATTGTACATACATTGTCAATACGCAGTTTCAAAAAAGCCCCGCCAAAGCGGGGCTTTTACCATTTTATCTATGCCTTCTCAAACGATTTTTTCTCAATAACCGTGCCCTTCTTATCCTTTCTCTTGGAAAGCATATCCTTCCACGCTCCCGGATAGAAAAGCAGAAGCATCGGGAAGAGCTCCAGTCTTCCTGCAAGCATATCAAACATAAGGACAAACTTCGACGGTATGGAGAAGAAGCCAAAGTTCCCCGCAGGTCCGCAAAGCTCAAGTCCCGGGCCGATATTGTTTATCGTTGCCGCCACTGAGGTAAACGTGGTTATCAGGTCACGGCCGTCAAGTGCGACTATAATCAGCGACACCACATACACGATCAGATATGCAACTACAAACGCATTAGTAGCCCTTACTACCTCGTGCTCCACAGGCTTTTTATCAAGCTTTATCTTCTGTATGCTCTTCGGATGTACAAAGGAGTTAAGCTCCTTGCCCATTGACTTGAACAGAATAATAAATCTTGAAACCTTCATTCCGCCGCCTGTGCTTCCTGCACAAGCACCGCAAAACATTATAAGCACCAGTATCGTCTTGCTGAGCGACGGCCACATATTGAAGTCCGCCGTAGAAAATCCCGTCGTTGTTATTACCGATGCCACCTGGAATGACGACTGCCTTGCCGCATCGGCAATGCCTGCTGTCATATCGAGGATATTTGCAAAGATGACCGTTATCGAAAGAATTATAATTATGAAATAGTACCTGACCTCCTCCATAAGGAAGGCCTTTCTGAACTGTCTGAACAGCATAAAATAGTAGAAGTTGAAATTTACGCCGAACAGTATCATAAATATCGTAACTACCCACTGAATGTACGGTGAGAAGCTTGCAAAGCTGTCATTTCTGAAGCCGAAGCCGCCTGTTCCTGCTGTTCCGAAGGCAGTACACATCGACTCAAAAATGTTCATTCTGCCAATCAGCAGCAGTATGAACTCGATCACTGTCATAGCAAAATAAATAATATACAGTATCCTTGCCGTTGCCTTGATCTTCGGGACAAGCTTTCCTACTGAGGGTCCGGGGCTTTCTGCCTTCATAAGGTTCATATTCGAGCCGCCGCCTCCGCTTATCGGGATAACAGCCAGCAGGAACACCAGTACTCCCATACCGCCTATCCAGTGAGTGAAGCTCCTCCAGAAAAGTGTCGCATGAGAAAGGCTCTCAACGTCTGAAAGTATACTTGCTCCTGTTGTTGTGAAGCCCGAGACAGTCTCGAACAGCGCATCTGTAAAGCTTGGTATCTCTCCGCCGATCCAGAAAGGCAGACAGCCGAACAAGCTGAGTGTAAGCCAGCTTAATGCTGTTGTTATACAGCCCTCTTTCAGATAGAACACCGTGTTCTTCGGCTTTCTGAGCCTCATAAGGAAGCCCAGCCCAAAAGCCAGCGCCGCAGAAAGCAGATAGTAAACTCCCACGCCCTCGCCGTAGAACAGCGCAGCTGCACAAGGCAGCAGCATCAGAAGCCCTTCTATCATCAGAACGTGTCCCAGAATGAACTTGATTATGGATCTGTTCATATAATAAAACGCTCCTTAATTACCGCTTTTGAGAATATCAGTTATATCGTTAAAGCCCGTGTGCGTAGTAACTATCATTACTGTATCCCCACGCTTGATGCAGTCCTGACCTGTAGGAATAATGATCTTTCCGTTGCGGTTTATAAACGCAACCAGAAGATGCTTTCTTAGGTTGAGCTCCATAAGCGGAGTATCCGTTACCTCGGATTCCTCATAAATCTTGAACTCTATTGCCTCGGCTCTGTGGTCGAACAGGTGGTACAGCGTTTCGATATTGCTGTCGCCCGACTCATTCTTAGCCCTTACATATCCGATTATAGCCTCAGATGTGATATATCTCGGATAGATAACGCTTCCGAGGTCAAGTCCGCTGATAACGTCTTTGAAGTTTATCCTGTTGATCTTCGTAATTACCTTTGCATTGGTCACCTGTCTTGCATGGAGTGTCAGAAGAATATTCTCCTCATCAATTCCTGTCAGTGCAACGATAGACTCAACATATTCTATGCCCTCTTCTTTAAGAAGGTCAACATCGGTACCGTCGCCGTTTATTATAACAGCCTTCGGGAGCAGTACACTCAGCTCCTCACAGCGCTGTCTGTCAAGCTCGATTATCTTTACCGAGGTACCGCCGTCAATAAGCTTCTGAGCAAGATAGTAGGCAGCCTTTCCTCCGCCGATAATCATTGTGCTCTTAGCCGAATGTGTCTTAATGCCTATATCGGCAAAGAACCTTATAGCGGCTCTTCGAGAAGCTGCAAATGTAACAATATCTCCGCCGTTCATAACAAAGTCACCTGCAGGGATAACTACCTCGCCGCCCCTCTCGATCGCGCATATAAGCACACTCGCCTGAGAAACATCGCTCAGATTCATTATAGGCTTTCCGTCAAGCACATTATCGGCAGGAAGCTTAAACTTTATAAGCTCAGCCTGACCGTTAGCAAACGCATTAACTTCAAGCGCACTCGGCAGGAAGAGAATTCTCGCAGCCTCTCTTGCAGCCTCAAGCTCAGGATTAAGTATCATAGCAAGCTCGAGCTTATCTCTGAGGTAACCTATCTCATTTCCGTAATCGGGATTTCTTACTCTCGCAATAGCCGAGCACTTAGCAACCCTTTTAGCTACAGTACAGCAGAGAAGATTCAGCTCATCTGACTGTGTTACCGCAATAATAAGGTCAGCCCTTTCAATACCTGCTTCCATAAGCGTACTGAAGCTTGCACCGTTTCCTGTAACACCCATAATGTCGAACGAAGAAGCCAGCTCTGAAACTCTCTGAGCCTTCTGGTCTATTATAGTAACATCATGTCCCTCATTCACCAGCTGCTCCACAAGCGCCTTACCGACCTTGCCGCAGCCAACAATTATAATATCAAGACCCTGCTTGAGCTTGGGTTTTGAGTTTCTTTTCAACACAGGCATTTCTGTACCCCCGTCTCATATTTGCCGAAATCCGACATAATTCCCCTCAATAAGCATACTACTATACCATAATACTTTAGCACTACCCAATGAACAAGTTATGAACGTGCAGTAAACATATTTATAAGCTTGGAATTTATTTGAAATAAAAAACCACATCTCAGAAGATGTGGTTCTCAGTCTGTCGGAAATCTTAAAAGAATTATACGGACAAAAAAAGCAGCCCCTATTGGAGCCACCCCTTGCACCGATCAACTCACGCATCAATCAGTATGCTGTTAGTATACACCATTTCGACGGATATTTCTTGTGAATTGTTCGGATTTTGCATTATTCTTTTGTAAATTATAAAATTCTCAATTATGAATTATGCTTAAATTTTTAACTATTTATCTTTGCAGCTTCACCCTCGGGGGCGCTGTCAGGATACTTGCTGTAGAGTATTTTCAGCACCAGCGGAGTAGCAATACTCGACACAATAATAAGAAGTATTACCGCCGTAAAATATGATGAATCTATCATTCCGAGAGCCATACCCTTGCTTGTGATGATAAGCGCTACCTCTCCCCTTGTCATCATGCCTGCACCGATTTTAACGCACTCATTTGTCTTGAAGCCGAAGCATTTGGATGCCAGCCCGCAGCCTATAAGCTTGCTGAGCATTGCTACCAGCACAAAGCCTATCGAAAACAGCAGAAGCTCTGCCGTCATTCCCTTGAAATTCGTTTTAAGGCCTATGCTCACGAAGAAAACAGGTGCAAAGAACATATACCCGTTTACACTTACCTTTCGGTCGATATATTCAGCATCACGCACATTACAGAGAATAATTCCTGCAATATATGCACCTGTGATATCTGCTATGCCGAAATAAGCCTCGGCAACATAGGCAAGCGCAAAGCAAAGACCCATAGCCATTATCGGTATACGTCTTGTGTGAGGATATTTATCGTCAATATACTTGAACGCTCTGTAGAACAGATAGCCGAGTATAAACGAAAATGCAAGGAACATCAGCACTTTAAGCGATACAACCGATATCTTAGTTTTCGGGTCTTTGAAGCTCAGTACAAAGGTCAGAACTATAATGCCTATTACATCATCAATTATAGCGGCGCTGAGAACGGTCTGACCGACCCTGCCCTTCAGCACACCCAGCTCCTTGAGCACCTCTACAGTAATACCTACCGAGGTAGCCGTCATAATAGAGCCTATAAACAGCGCCTTGTAGAAGCCCTCAGTCCCGAAGCCCGAGAAGCCGTAAATGCACATATAAAGTATTGCTCCACAGACAAAGGGCACAAACACTCCCACGCAGGCGATAATAAACGCCCTGAAGCCTGACTTTTTCAGCTCAGTCAGGTTAGTTTCCAGTCCTGCCGAGAACATAATGAGAATAACGCCTATCTCGGCAAGCTGTCCTATAAAGTCATCGGGCTTCATTATTCCAAGCAGGCACGGGCCCATAATAAGGCCTGCGATTATCTCGCCGACAACCATAGGCGCTTTTATCTTCCTTGCTATCAGGCCCATAAATTTAGCGCCGACCATTATCAGCGCAAGATCCATAAGTATTTCGTAGTTCTTCATATATAATACCTCATAATATTATTTCACAGCTATTATAACATACTATACACACTATTGCGTTAATTTTTTTGATATAATATATTAAAACACAAAACAGCAGTGCCGATTTTCCGACACTGCTGTTCCGGTTATGTAAGGGGCTTTGATTACTCAGACAGATCAAGCGTCTTTCTCAAGGAAATCATTGCAGAGAGCTGCAAGGAACGCTCCGATCATAGGTCCGATAATGAAGATGAACACATACTTGATAGGATCGGTCTCACCTGTGAAGAGTGCCCAGATAGCGGGTCCGATGCTTCTTGCAGGGTTTACAGATGTGCCTGTAAGACCAATGCCGAGAATATGTACAAAGGTCAGTGACAGACCGATAACGATGCCTGCAATGTTTCCGTGCTGGAACTTCTCGGAAGTTACGCCGAGGATAACAAGTACAAATACAAAAGTCAGAATGATCTCAACGAGCAGTCCTGCGATGATGCTGTCATCAAGGCCGCCTACACCGTTTGAGCCATAAGTCTTGGTGAGGTCCTTCATGTCACCGAGCTTCCAGATAAGAGCCAGAAGTCCCGAGCCCACGAAAGCGCCTGCGCACTGTGCGCATACATAGCCGATGAACTCGTTCATGCTCATCTTGCCCTTAACGAGCATTGCGAAAGATACCGCAGGGTTTACATGGCAGCCCGAAATATTACCTATCGAATATGCCATAGCTACGATCGAAAGACCGAAAGCCAATGCTGTCAGCAGGTAGCCTGCTCCCATACAGCCTGTTATCATAGCTGTTCCGCAGCCGAACATTACCAGAACGCAGGTTCCGATAGCTTCGGCAACGTATTTTTTCATTTGGTTGTTACTCATTTCACATACCTCCTTAAAATATATAAAGGTAAAGCCCCTTAGCTTTCACTATTATAACACAAGAAGCAATACAATTGCAAGTACCGCAGCACCCGAAACACCAAGTACTATCACTTTTCTCCTGTGTTTTTTACTTCTGACAGTGTACCTTCCGCAGAATTTCTCAGCCTCCTCGGTAAGACGCTTTCCGCTAAGCCCCGAATCGGCTTTCTCCGCTGAAACAAAGAGTAATGCCCTGTCAAAATATTCATTATTTGTACATTTGATTTCTACAATCTGTTTATTTATGCCCTTTATCATTTCCTGAAAATACCTCTTTTCCCAATAACAGTTAATTTACAGCTATTATTGGCTCGGCGAGGAAAAGTATTCAACATTTCAACAGAAAAAGTTGAAAACCGAATTTTCGGTAACAATTTGTGTTGAAAAACCTGTTGAAAGCGTTGAAAACTAACCGATTTTTCGGCATTTCAAGGCTGTTGAAAGAGGTCCGCCACCAATTCATAAAAAGTTTTCTTGACAAGGGCTTGTCCGAAAACCGAATCCAAGTGGTTACAATTGTGAATATTTTATAAACTCAGTCATATTTTGATAATCGGCTCATCTGCAAAGCTCGTACTTTTCGGGCTTTAAGGGCTGTTCCGATTTTGTTTGACAAAAACCGACTCCGAAATATGTTCACTGTACAATATTTTGTACAGATAATCGCTTATTGCGTAATAGTGTCGGGCATTGATTTAACTGTCCGGAAAACTTCCCTGAATCACTTCGACAGCCATTTACGAAAATGTAACCGTTTGTAACGAAAATTCCAGAAAATGCCTTCAGCGGGTTGTCAGGAATTTTATCGAACGCTCTATTGAATCCTTGGAGTTGCCCCAGTCAGCGTCTGCGCCCGTGTTGCGGTAGTCATACATCTTGCAGTAGTGGGAAACGTCTTTTTCAAGCTCATCGAGGTACTTCTCTGTCAGCTTGGTGCAGGCATCAATGAACATTTTCTGATACTTTTTATCCATACTCTCCGAGCAAAGCGACACCAGAAGGTCATAATGAGGCAGGCAGAGCATCTCCTGTTGGTCAAAAAGCTCACGGAAATCTCTCTGCTGAACGTACATCTCAAACAGCGTCACAAGTATGCGTGACATTCCCCAGTCGATCTTAGAGCACACAAAGCAGGTGGAATTCACCGCCGAGACCTTTTTCTGCTTGGCCTTTTTGTTCTCAAATATCGACTGCCTTGTGAAGATGTTTTTCTGCATACTCTGCAAGTGAGACTGCAGCATAAGCGCCAGCGACAGCCTGTTTTTGCAGGCTCTCATCTGCTCAAAATGGGTCTTGCAGAAGCCCAGCTTATTAGTCTCTATCCTGACGTCGGGCTCCATCATGGCTGCTCCCATTATGTATTCTACCGTTCTCTGCTCCAGCGTATCTCTCAGCAGGCAGATAGGACAGCCGCATTTAGGCTCAAATATATCCGTAACAGGGATAGTCAGCAGACTTTCTCTCATTTAGGCACCTCCGCATCTCTTTGAGGGGGTACTTGAAAAATACCGCCCCTTATAGTATAATAGGTTTATCGGAAAATTGCAAGAGGAAATGAGAAAATTTTATGAATATTACAGACTTTTTTGTTCAAAACAACGATCTGATACTCAGGCAGTCAGACCTTGACCTTGACCAGACGCTTGACTGCGGTCAGGCATTCCGCTGGGTGAGGGTCTCTGAAGACTGCTATCACGGCTTTTTTCTCGGTCACGAGCTGACTATAAGCGAAGAACCCGAGCAAGGTGTTTTCCGCCTGCACGGAGTAAGCGAGAATGAGTTCAGAAGTATCTGGTTTGACTACTTTGACCTCGGCACTGACTACGGAGAAATAAAAGAGCGCCTGAGCGACGATGAAACCCTCTGCGAGGCGGTGAAAGCCTTCGGCGGAACAAGAATACTCAGGCAGGACCCCTGGGAAACGGTAAGCTCCTTTATCATCAGCCAGAACAACAATATCCCGAGAATAAAGCTTATAATATCCCGTCTTTGCGAGCATTACGGCGGATACCCCTCTTTTGAAGCCATGAAAGACGAAACTGTCGAAAGCCTTGCTTATCTGCGCTCGGGATTTCGGGCTAAGTACATAGTTGACGCTGTTTCACGATTCAATTCGGGTGAGCTCTCCCCTGAGACGATAGGCGCTCTTGCAACGGCAGACGCCAGAACAGAGCTTATGAAAATAAAGGGTGTAGGCCCTAAGGTGGCTGACTGCGCTTTGCTGTTCGGTTTTCATAAGCTTGATGCCTTCCCTGTTGATGTGTGGGTAAAGAGGGTAATGGCTCAGTACTATCCCGAGGGGCTTCCCGACTGCGCCAAAGGCATTGAGGGCGTGGCTCAGCAATATCTGTTCCAGTATATCAGGGCTGAGGCTAAGGACAATTTGTAAAAAAAAATGCACAGAACGGATTTCTGGCTCAAAAGACTTGCAAAAGCGTTTAAAATAGTGTATAATATATAAGTTATGGCGCGAATGCCAAAAAATTCAGAAAGTATGGTGCTTTGTTATGGATATGCAAATGGTAAAGTATCTCGCAGACCTCAGCAAGCTGGAGTTCTCAGACGAGAAGCTCGAAGAGACCGCAGGTCAGATGACTGACATCATCGGACTTATGGATACAGTCAAGGAGATAGACGTCACCTATGACGCTTACAAGGACAATCACGATGTATTCCTGCCTGAGCTGAGAGCCGACAGCGTTGTGCCCTCTATGGAGACAGACAGGATAACCTCAAATGCGGTAAGCTCGAACAACTGCTTCGTAGTGCCTAAGGTCGTTGAGTAATATAGGAAAGGGTGTTTGACATGGAGCTTAATATGAAGCTGCGTGATATGAGAAAGGCTCTTGACAGCAAGGAGCTCTCCGCCGAGGAGCTTGCTAAGAGCTATTTTGACAGGATAAAACAATATGACGGTGAGATAAAAAGCTACATCACCGTAACCGAGGAGCTGGCTATGCAGCAGGCAAAAGCAGCTCAGGAAATAATAAACAAGGGCGAGGCTAAGGCTCTGACAGGTATACCTGTGGCAGTTAAGGATAATATCTGCACTAAGGGTGTAAAGACCACCTGCGCATCGAAGATACTGGAAAACTTTATCCCGCCTTATAATGCTACAGTAATGGAAAAGCTGAACGCTCAGAATATAGTTATGCTCGGCAAGACATCTATGGACGAATTCGCTATGGGCGGTTCAACTCAGACCTCTGCCTTTGCAAAGACTGTGAACCCTTATAACAAGGGCTGCGTTCCCGGAGGCTCTTCGGGCGGCTCGGCAGCGGCTGTTTCGGCAAGACTTGCACCTATTGCTCTCGGTACCGATACCGGCGGCTCGATAAGACAGCCTGCTTCCTTCTGCGGAGTTACGGGTATCAAACCTACCTACAGCAGAGTTTCTCGTTACGGACTGGTAGCCTTCGCAAGCTCGCTCGACCAGATAGGCGCTATCGGACTTGACGCTCATGACTGCGGTATACTTCTCAATTACATCTGCGGTTTTGATATTCATGACGGAACAAGTGCAAAAGAGGACGTGCCCGACTTCACCTCGAACATTGGCGAGAGCATGAAGGGCGTGAAGATAGCAGTTCCGAAGGAGTTCTATGCCGAGGGTATCGACAGCGAAGTAAGAGACACTGTTATGAAAGCAGCAGAAGCATACAAGGCTATGGGCGCTGAGCTGATAGACTGCTCTATGCCGTCACTTAAATATGCGGTATCGTGCTATTATCTGCTTGCCTGCGCAGAGGCAGCTTCAAACCTCTCACGTTATGACGGAATCAAGTACGGTCACAGAACCGAGCGCCAGTGTGACAGCTACGAAGAGCTGATTGTAAGGTCACGCTCGGAGGGCTTCGGCGATGAGGTAAAGAGAAGAATACTTCTCGGAAACTACTGCCTGTCAAGCGGATATTATGACGCTTACTACAGAAAGGCACTCGCACTCAGACAGCTCGTAAGAAAAGAGTATAACGACATCTTTGAGAAGTGCGACATCATTCTTACACCTACCGCACCGACCGTTGCTTACAGCCCCGAGAAAACGGCTGACCCCGTTTCAATGTATCAGGCTGATATCTGCACGGTAACAGTGAACATCGCAGGGCTGCCTGCTATTTCCACTACCTGCGGATATGATAAGAACGGTATGCCGATAGGAATGTCTATCATAGGAAAGAAATTCAGAGAACAGGATATAATCAAGGCAGCAGACGCATTCGAGCAGGGCTTTACTCCTGTGCTGCCGAAGATGTAAGGAGGAGATCAGCATGGAAAAATGGAGGACCGTCATTGGTCTGGAGATACACGCAGAGCTCCTCACCAAGACTAAGATATTCTGCGGCTGCTCGGCTGAGTTCGGCGGAGCGCCCAACACAAGATGCTGCCCTGTCTGCACAGGTATGCCCGGAACGCTCCCTGTTATCAACCAGACGGCAGTTGAGTACGCAGTCAAGGCAGGCTTTGCTCTGGGCTGCTCGATAAACAAGTTCTCGGTGTTTGACCGTAAGAACTATTTCTACCCCGATTTGCCGAAGGCATATCAGATCTCTCAGCTTTACTACCCGATAATCGGTGCAGGCGCAGTTGAGATCGAGGTAGAGGGCAAGAAAAAGAAGATAAGGATCAACCATATCCACCTTGAAGAGGACGCAGGAAAGCTTGTGCATGATGACTTCAACGGCGTGTCGCTTGCCGACTACAACAGATGCGGTATTCCGCTTATCGAGATAGTTTCCGAGCCTGACATCGCTTCCGCAGAGGAGGCTATGGCTTATGTTGAGCAGATAGCACTGCTGCTTAAATACGCAGGTGTCTGCGACTGTAAAATGGAGCAGGGCTCACTGAGATGCGATGTAAACATCTCTCTTATGCGACCCGATGCGACCGAGTTCGGTACCCGTGCCGAGATAAAGAACATAAACTCGGTAAAGAGCGTAGGCCGTGCTATCAAGTATGAGCAGAAAAGACAGGCACTTCTCCTTGAAGCAGGCAAGAAGGTAGTTCAGGAAACAAGACGTTACAATGCTAACCGTGACAAGACTACCTCTATGCGTACTAAGGAGAATGCTAATGACTACCGTTACTTCCCCGAGCCTGATATACTGCAGGTGAACCTCACAGATCAGCAGATAGAGGAAATACACGCAAAGCTCCCCGAAATGCCTGCCGACAGAAAGGCAAGATATATGGCAAGCGGTATCTCGGAGGTCGATGCCGATATCCTTATCCAGTCAAAGCAGATATCCGACTTCTTTGATGAGGCCTGCAAGCACTACAATGACCCGAAGAGCGTTTCCGTTTTCATGCTCGGTGAGTTTATGAGACGTGTAAACCTCGGTGAGATTGATATTGACAATATCAGCTTCCCTGCCGAGGATATTGCAAAGCTCGTTGAGATGTCCGACAAGGAGACAGTTTCAAAGAACGATGCAAAGGCTATTTTCAGGGTTATGGCCGAGCAGGGCGGAAAGCCTATGGACATAGCAAAAGAAAAGGGTATGCTCATCACAGTTGATGAGGGCAAGGTTCAGTCCGAGATCGAGCGCATACTCAGCGAGAACAGCGCTCAGGCTGAGCAGTATGCAAACGGAGAGAAAAAGGTATTCGGCTTTATTATGGGGCAGTGTACGAAGGCTCTCAAGGGTATCGCTACGCCTAAGATAATCAAGGCCGAGCTTGAAAAGAAGCTTGATGAGTTTGCTGCTTCAAGAACTGACAGCAAGGGCTCTGACGAGGAACAGACCGAGACTGTCATCGGAACCGACAAGCTCACAAAGTATGAGCCTGCCGACAAGTTTGTTCCGAGAGCAGACGGCAATATGCTTATGATCTCCACAGACAAGCTTATAAAGGAATTCACTCTTGCCGAGGCTAAGGCTTCAATGGGCAAGGAGGTTGAGTTTGAGGGCTGTGTTCACAGGATAAGAAATATGGGCAGTATCGCATTCATAAATGTGAGAACTGCAAGATATGTATTCCAGACAGTTTACTCTGCTGACAAGTGTGCTGACAGCATAGAGGGCCTCAGAGAGGGCTATTTCGTAAAGGTTAAGGGAACTGTCAAGGAGAACGAGCGTGAGGCTACAGGACTTGAGATAGAGCTGTCCTCTATCCAGCTTGTATCGACTAACGCTTCCGAGCTGCCTCTGAAAATATCTCAGGGCAAGCTTGGCTGTACAATAGAAGTAAACCTCGACAACAGAGCTGTATCGCTCAGGAACCCTTATGAGAGAGCTATCTTCAAGCTGCAGGAGGGTCTTGTTCACGGAATGCACAAGTTCATGCAGGAGCAGAACTTCACCGAGATACACTCACCTAAGATAGTTGCTCAGGGCGCTGAGGGCGGTGCGAACATTTTCGCACTTGACTACTTCGGAAAGAACGCTTTCCTGAACCAGTCGCCGCAGTTCTACAAGCAGACAGCAGTTGCTTTCTTTGACAGAGTTTACGAGATCGCTCCTGTTTACAGAGCTGAAAAACACGCAACCTCACGTCATATCAACGAGTATATCGGTCTTGACTTTGAGATGGGCTATATCGACAGTATGTACGATGTTATGGCTATGGAGACTGCAATGCTCAGAAGCATTTTTGAGTACATCAAGGAGAACTATCAGAACGAGATAAAGATACTTGAAGCCGATGTTCCGACTATTAAGGAGATTCCGTCCATCAAGTTCGCAGACGCTCTGAAGCTTCTCAGAGGTGCCGATTCAACGGGCAAGAAGTTTGACCTTGACCCCGAGGACGAGGTAAACCTCGGAAAGTACGCAAAGGAGAAGTACGATTCTGACTTCATCTTTGTTACGCACTTCCCGTCATCGAAGCCGCCGTTCTATGCAATGAACTCCAGAGAAGACCCGAGAGAGGCCTACAAGTTCGACCTGCTGTTCAGGGGGCTGGAGATAACCTCGGGCGGACAGAGAATTCACGATTACGATGAGCAGGTAGCTAAAATGAAGGCTCAGGGACTTGACCCTGCCGACTTTGCAAGCTATCTTGAGGCTCACAAATATGGGCTGCCTCCTCACGGAGGACTGGGTATCGGTCTTGAAAGACTGCTGATGAAGCTGCTCGGCAAGAACAATATCCGTGAGACTTCGATGTTCCCGAGAGATATAAACAGACTTTTACCGTAAGTTGTAATTACAAAAAATCAAGCCATAGTACTTCTGCTCTACAGACAGAAGCACTATGGCTTTTTTGCTGCATTTACTTGATTTGTTCACAGATATCGTGTATAATAAATTTATACCCTATTGAGAGGATAATTTTAATGAAAAGACAGATACTTGTTATTATACTTACCGTGCTTGTTGTAACAGCGGGGATCATTATTTCCTCCGGAGAGCCTGCCGCTAAGCAGGGGCAGCTTATTGTTACACTCGGTGATGATAAATACGAGCTTGAAGGCGAACTCTATGAACGGTGCTACGGCGGAAAAGCAAAAAAGAACAATCTTGAAAAGACTGTCAAGCAGCGCTATGATTCGATTTACACCTTTGATGTTCCTATACACTGTTCAAAAAACGGAGAGGTTTTCTTCCTTGAAAAAATGAGCGTAACCGCTAACGGAAACCGCACAGGTGATGTACTGTACACGGTATATTCCTATGACGGGTCGAAGATACTTGAGCAGTCCCCGAAGCTGACGCTTCCAAAAGACGATATTGACGGCTGCATAGTTGAGGTTCAGGTAAAATGGGGGAACTCGAACAACTACACGGGCTACAAGTACTTCTTTGCAGCTATCTACAAAAAGGACAATGCATAAAAATTTACCGCCTGCGGAAAATGCTCCGCAGGCGGTTTTAGCTTTAAGCCTCTTTTTTATCCATATTTTCAATAAAATCAAGCACCTGATCGAGCTCTATACCCAGTGCCGCTGCAAGCTCCTCAAAGAGTATCTTCTCGGCATTTCTGAAAAACAGCTCATCTGATGCGTGCAGCCTTTTGCCCTTTGAAAGCTGCTCTCGCCTGTGTACATAGAGAGCACGCACCATTTCTGCGAGCTCCTTTCTGTTGCCGCCTTCAATTATCTTTGTAAAATGTTCTGTTCTCTTTGCGTCATTGTCTATCCATGAGGTCTCACTCTGCGGTAACTCCTGTATCAGCGCCTTGGCATCCTCATCTGTCATGAGGTTTTTAACCTTGCCAAGCAGCTCCTCATTGTCGAGAGGCACATACACTGTTGAATTCGGAGAATACACAGGCTTTAACGTAAGATACTTCCTGTTCTCCCCCTTTACCTTCTGTATGCACTCCCCTGAAATACGGCAAACTCCTGTTGCTCCGTAGGATACCACATCGCCCTGCTTAAACATTACTGCTCCTTTCTCCGAGGTATAATCCTCAAATCATAACTGTCCGATATTATTATACCACTTTTAAAAGCTTGATGTAATAGGCGAATTCACCAAAAAATCAGAGCCTTATATAAACAAAAAATCTCCGCAGGTGTCCTGCGAAGATTATCTGTATTAACACTCATTTCTGAAATGCAATGACGCTTATCTTGCTCCCTCTGCAAAACCGCTGTCAACCAGATCAACAAGGCCGCCTACTGCTGCCTCCTCATCGGGGCCGTCAGCAATGATCCTGATAGAGGTACCGCCTACAATGCCGAGTGAAAGGATACCAAGCAGGCTCTTAGCGTTGACTCTTCTCTCCTCCTTCTCAACCCAGATAGAGGACTTGAACTCATTTGCCTTCTGGATGAAGAAAGTTGCAGGACGAGCGTGAAGGCCGACCTGATTCTGAACTACAACGTCTTTAACGAACATAACCGATCTCTCCATTTCATAATTATAATTTCGTTTTCCGTATATTTTTCTCTTCCAAGGTATGCGCAGTATACACCACGCTATTATTCACCCTGATAACAATATTATACTCGACAAATCCATTTTCGTCAACGCAAATTTTAGACAAACAATCGTATTTCTCCGATTTTTTGTCATTTTGCTCATTTACTTTCACCAAGTTCACTTTATCTTTTGCAATTTTAACGAAACGAAACGCTTTTATGTATCACTTTGTACAAATCTTTTTAACAAATCTGTTGAAAATGTTGAAAACTTCGTCGATTAACCGATTTCACCCTTGTTCAATTTGTGTATAATTGCTAAATCATCGTGGGTCAGAGACGCCTTTTCAAGGAGCTCGGGACGCTTTTTCCACGTTGTTATGATCTGTTGTTCACGTCTCCATGCAGAGATTTTCGCATGATCTCCCGAAAGCAGCACCTCAGGCACTTTTTCGCCCTCCCAGACCTCAGGTCTTGTGTACTGCGGATACTCCAGAAGGGCGCTGTAGTGGCTCTCATCTTCATAGCAGTCGGTCTGCGAGAGCGTACCCTCAAGCATTCTTACTACACAGTCCACAAGCACAAGCGCAGGAAGCTCTCCGCCTGTAAGCACATAGTCGCCTACAGAGATCTCCTCATCAACGATCCTATCGAGAATACGCTGATCTACGCCCTCATAATGTCCGCAGAGAATAAACAGGTCGTCCATCTGAGCAAGCTCCCTTGCACGCTTCTGAGTGAGGGTCTTACCCTGAGGCGACATAAAGATAACGTGCGGCTTTCTCTCACCTGCTACAGCCTTATAGCAGTTCATTATAGGCTCGCACTGCATGAGCATTCCCTGACGCTCGCTGTAGGGCGTATCGTCAACACGGCGGTGCTTGTCCTCGGTGTAGTCTCTGATATTATGACACTGAAGCTCAAACACGCCTTTCTTACGGGCTCTGCCGACTATGCTCTCCCCGAGGTAGTTTTCAAGCATTTCGGGAAAAAGGGTTGCAATATCTATTCTCATAGGCTCACCCCTAATCAAACAGGCCGTCAAGAGCCGTTATTTTCATTATTCCGCCCTCAAGGTCGATATTGTCGATAACCTCGGGTATTGCGGGAATAAGGTACTCTTTTCCGTCCTCGGCTTTGATATGATAAACATCGTTAGCGCCCGTCTGGCTGACATCTGAAAGCCTGCCGTATACCTTGCCGTCCTTTGATTCTATAACCGTAAGACCGATAAGGTCCTGAATAAAATAACAGCCCTCGTCAAGCTCAACATCATCACGGTCGATATAGAGAACACGGTTTCTGAGTTTCTGGGCCTCCTCTACCGAATCTGTCCCCTCTATTTTCATAATGACCATATTCTTCTGAACTCTTGAACGCTCTACATTTACGGGTGTTCCGCTTTTGTAATAGAGAGTGTCAAACTCGCACAGAAAATCAGGGGTATCGCACCACGGCTGTACCTTGACCTCACCCTTCAGGCCGAAAACAGTCACTATCTTTCCTGCTTCAAGAAGCTTCTTTTCGCTCATGAACTCACTCCGTTCGTTTTAGTCCCTATTATTATAGCATAGACGACTGAGCTTTTCAAGCATTTTTTGCTTTACAATGACCGCCTTTTGTGATATAATATTCATATCTTGGTGCAAGGGGGACAGAGCATGAAAAAAATGCTTTCAGCGCTTATTATTTCAATACTTTTTCTGAGTGCCTGCACTGAGAACGAGCCTGCTTCTGAAAGCAGTCGGATTCAGACAACTGCACCGAAAGTAACGATAACTGCAAGCACCGAGTCAAAGCTCCCTCCAGAGCCTGAGCCCGAACCCGAGGAGCTTTATGATACAGCGCCTATAAGTCAGGCATATCTGAGTGCAGATCCGGCAGGGCTTAATGAGATGCAATCGGCCATTCTTGAAAAAGCAAAAGAGGTTATTGCCGAAGCTATCACCGATGATATGAGCGACTATGACAAGGAACTTGCAATACATGACTGGCTGGTCAGGAACGTTACCTACGATGAGGAAAACCTGAATGCTATATCTGCACCGTCTGAGCACAACCGTGACCCTTACGGAGCACTTTTCGAGGGCAGATGTATCTGTGCAGGCTATGCGACCACTTTCCAGATGTTTATGGATATGCTGGGAATAAGCTGTCAGACTATTCATTCGACAGCACATGACGGAGAAGAGCACGCATGGAACATGGTCTGCCTTGATGATAAATGGTATCATGTTGATGTCACCTGGGACGACCCTGTTCCTGACAAGACAAACAGACCTGTCCGCCACACCTACTTTAACGTCACCGACAAGCTGATGCTTGAAGAGCATAACTGGAACACAGTTGATGTACCCACAGCGAACAGCTATGAATACAGCTACACTGTACACAGCTGTCGGGAGCTTGAAAGCTTAGAAGAGCTTCCCGACTATATTAAGGAGCTTTCTCAGAATATGCGCCGTGACGGCTCATTCAAAGTAAAGGGGCTCAGTATTGAGGAT
Organism: uncultured Ruminococcus sp.; assembly: GCA_946528545.1. Taxonomy (GTDB): domain Bacteria; phylum Bacillota; class Clostridia; order Oscillospirales; family Ruminococcaceae; genus Hominimerdicola. Next base: position 2,079 of record CAMMYU010000118.1, on the reverse strand, counting down.
GAGCCTAAAAAGGCTGTCTTTCCGAGCAGCTTTAATAAAAATGACAAATCAGAGCTTATGAATATGCTTACTGATGCTTTATCGGGGCTCAGCCATGAAGAGCTTGAGTTTCTGAAAATTACAGTTACCGAGGTTGAGGGAGAAAAGTATCTGTTAATCTACGGAGTAAATGCATAATGAAAGGACAGAAACATGAAATTCAGACCTTGTGTTGACATTCATAACGGAAAAGTAAAGCAGATAGTCGGAGGTTCTCTCCGTGATGAGGGCGGTTTTGCAACCGATAACTTTGTTTCCGACCTTGACGGCGCTTACTATGGAGAGCTCTACAAAAGCCGTGGGCTCTCCGGCGGACATATAATAATACTCAACCCTGTCGGGAGCGAGTACTATGAAGCTGACTGCGGGCAGGCAAGGCTTGCGCTCTCTGCATATCCTCAGGGCTTTCAGCTCGGAGGCGGTATAAACGATCAGAATGCCGAGGGTTTCTTAGAGCTTGGCGCATCGCACGTTATTGTGACAAGCTTTGTTTTCAAGGACGGTCAGCTTAATGAAGCAAATCTCAGCAAAATGGTGAGGGCTGTAGGAAAAGACAGGCTGGTGCTCGACCTTTCCTGCCGAAAGCGAGACGGTAAATACTACATCGTTACAGATCGCTGGCAGAAATTCACCGACGTTGAAGTAAACGAGCAGACGATAAGGGCGCTTCAAAGCACCTGTGCGGAGCTTCTTATACACGGAGTTGACAGCGAGGGCAGGCAAAGCGGAATAGAGCGTGAGCTTGTGAGCCTTATGGCTCGGTGCTGTGAAATTCCGGCCACCTATGCAGGCGGCATCTCCGAAATGGAGGAGATAGACGAGATAAAGCGTCTTGGGCTCGGGAAGATAGACTTCACTGTCGGCAGTGCACTTGACATTTTCGGGGGAAAGCTCGACTTTGAAGAGGTCGCACAAAAAGGAAGATAACAAAAAAGAGGACCGCACCAAGCGATCCTCTTTATTATTGCTTTTGATCAGTTGCCGTACTTAGCAGTGCTGATCTTGATTCCGGGGCCCATTGTAGATGCAACTACAACGCTCTTGAGATACTGACCCTTTGCTGCTGTAGGCTTAGCCTTTACGATAGCTTCCATAAGTGTATCGAAGTTCTGCTCAAGCTTCTCCTTACCGAATGAAGCCTTGCCTATCGGGCAGTGAATGATGTTGGTCTTGTCAAGTCTGTACTCGATCTTACCTGCCTTAGCATCTGTTACAGCCTTAGCAACGTCAGGAGTTACAGTACCTGCCTTCGGGTTAGGCATAAGACCTCTTGGTCCGAGTACCTTACCGAGACGTCCTACAACGCCCATCATGTCAGGCGATGCAACTACAACGTCAAAATCCATCCAGTTTTCCTTTGTGATCTTCTCAACGAGATCCATTCCGCCTACATAGTCAGCGCCTGCTGCCTTAGCGTCATCATACTTCTCTTCCTTGCAGAATACAAGAACTCTTACCTTCTTACCTGTTCCGTTAGGAAGAACAACTGCGCCTCTTACCTGCTGATCAGCGTGTCTGGAGTCAACACCGAGACGAATGTGAAGCTCGATAGTCTCATCGAACTTTGCCTTTGCACCCGCAGCTGCAAGCTCAAGAGCCTCGGGAGCGTCATACTGCTTGGATCTGTCGATGGTCTTTGCAGCATCAACATATTTCTTTCCATGCTTCATACTACTTTACCTCCCTTAGTCCTCAACAACTACGCCCATAGATCTGCAGGTACCTGCGATCATGCTCATAGCGCTCTCAATGTTAGCTGCATTAAGATCGGGCATCTTCTGCTCAGCGATCTTCTGTACGTCAGCCTTGCTGATCTTAGCGACCTTAGTCTTGTTAGGCACACCAGAACCGGACTCGATCTTGCAAGCCTTCTTGATAAGAACTGCTGCAGGAGGAGTCTTAGTGATGAATGTGAATGATCTGTCAGCATAAACTGTGATTACAACAGGAATGATAAGACCGATATCGTTCTTGGTTCTCTCGTTGAAATCCTTTGTGAATGCCATAATGTTTACACCGTGCTGACCGAGTGCCGGACCA